>CAJFTW010000055.1 GCA_904420025.1 Candidatus Pseudolachnospira avium | reverse complement strand
GTCCTCCGGCTGGATGCCTATATACGGGTACAGCTCCGCCGTCAGGAATTCCTGGACATCCTGTCCGGTTTTCCGTTGCAGGATGGCGCCCAGCAGGGTGCTTCCCACGCTGTTGTAATAAAAAGCGGTCCCCGGCTCATGGACAAAATCCAGCTCCAGGAAATTCCGGATCCAGTCCCCGTCAAAGGTGGGCACTTTCTCCGCCCCGCTGGCCATGGCCAGCAGATGGCGAATGGTAATCTTTCGCAGATTTTCCCCCGGTTCCGCCGGCAGACGGTCCGGGAACAGGTCCACCAGCCGTTCTTCCAGATCCAGCCTTCCCTGGGTAAAAGCAATGCCGATGGCTGTGGCCACCAGGGTTTTGGTAAAGGACTGCATACCATGGCGCAGTCCCGGAGCATAAGGTTTCCACCAGCCCTCCACGCATACCTTGCCGTGGCGCAGGATCATCAGGCTGTGGGGTTCCGCCTCCCCCAGCTCCAGGGCATCCAGAAAATCCAGCACTGCCTGGCTGGAGATTCCCACTTCCTCCGGGGTACAAGTTTCCCAATACTTTTCCATCCTCTTTTCCTCCTCTTTTCTATGCCTTGACTTGGTCCGGCAAAACCGAATCAACACTGCCCTCTGCTTACGCTACTTTTTTCACCGAAAAATACATCCGCCGGAACACCAGGGCGCACAGCAGCGGCAGCACCGCAAATACAATAAAATACAGGAAAAACCAGCGGGCGCTGCTTCCTGCAATCCACACGCCTCCCAGATAACCGCCCAGGGTGTGGCCCAGGTTCATCCCCATATAATAGGTGCTGTTGGCCACCCCCCGCTGATCTTCCCCCGCATTCTTCACCAGGAAAACCTGGGACATGGTCTGCATGCTGCCGATTCCCACCGCGCAGAGCACGGCCCCCAGCTGCAGCACCGGCCAGCTGGCCTGAAACTGCACCGTCACCAGCCCCAGCACGGTCAGCGGCACACAGAACAGAACAAAGGTGCCTAGGCTCAACCGGTCCATCCAGCGGGTCAGGACCGCCCGGGATACCAGCAGGGCCCCGGCATACACCGTAAAGAACACGTTCACGCCGGCAGTGTGCCCGGTCAGCGCCGCAAAGGGATCCAGATAGGACTGGATCACATGGAGCACCAGGCCGCAGACAAAGCAGGTAACCGCCACCGGCAGCAGGCGCACCAGAAAAATGCTGTCCAGGGAGATCCGAAAGGACCCTTTCCGCACCGGCTTGGAGCCAAAATTCCGGGAGAACAGAATCAGCGCCAGGCAGACTGCCATCAGCACCACGTCAATGCCAAAGGTCAGCCGGTACCCCAGGCTGTCCCGGGCCATCAGGCCCACAGACGGCCCCAGGGCCTGCCCCACCGCCTGGACCATTGTGTAGATGCTCAGGGCCTTTCCCACGTAAGCGCTGTCAAACATGGTGGACACCACCGTGGAAAGGATCACCGAGGAAAAGGAAAAACCAAATCCCTGGATGACCCGGCAGGCAAACAGGATCCAGACGTTCCCCGCCATGGTGTATCCCACGTTGGCCAGAAGCAGCAGGCAGAAGCTGAACACCGCCAGCTTTTTGCGGTCCAGCCGGTCCGCCAGCGGCCCGCTGACCGGGGTGAAGAACAGGGCCACCGCGCTCATGGCGCCACTGATCAGGCCGATCATCTGCCCGCTGCCGCCCAGGCTCTCCGAGTAGCCGGCGATGATGGGGTTCAGCATGTAATTGTTTATGTAATACAGCAGGGAAATTAGCAGGAAAACCAGGAAATCCCCCCGCCAAATGGTTTCTTTTTGGTTCATAAAGCGCTCCTCCTCTTGTTTCATTATAGGTCTCCTCCCTGCACGGGGCAAACAGCTAAAATTCTGTTTGATACAGACTCCAGTCTGTGGTATGATGCTTTTTGTAGCAACGCGGATCCATTGCCGGCCCCTGCAGGAGGAAGTCATGCCCTATCGCCCCTCTCTGGATTATTTTCTGGAACTGACCAAATGGCCCAGCATCAGCCGGGCCGCGGAAGAACTGCATATCACCCAGCAAAGCCTGAGTATCTATCTAAAGCGCCTGGAAAACTACTATGGCGCTACCCTGGTGGAGCGCCAGCCCTCCCTGCGCCTGACCGAGGAGGGAGCAGCGCTGCGGGATGCCGCGGAAAAAATTGCCCGGATCTATGAGGAGCTGGACCAAACCCTTCAGAAAAACGGACAGCCGGGGCTGATCCGCCTGGGCTGTATGCGTGTGCAAACCGACGAGCTGCTGCAGGCGCTGCCCTTTCAGGCATTCCGCTCCCGCTTTCCCCATGTACAGATTGAGATTATGGAGGAGCACACGCCCATTCTGGCTCAGAAGCTCCGGGACGGCCAGCTGGACTTTTATCTGGGGATCCGGGATTTCTGCACTGCGGAAACGGAATACCATTTTTTCCGGGAATTTCCCGTATATGTGCTGGCAGCCCCTTCTCTGCTGGAAAAATATTTTGGGATTCACTGGAAAGAGCGGGCGGAATCCTGGAAAGAGGGCATCCGGCTGGAGGAAATGCGTGAGATTCCCGCCATCTTCCCTCCGGACCACAGCCGGATGCGGCGAACCGCCGACCAATATGCCCGGGAGCGGGGATACGAGCTGCAGGTTACCTTTGAAAGCTTCAGCTCTCCGCTGACCCTGCAGATGGTAGGACAGGATGCCGGCTTTGCCCTCTCCTCCCAGCTGCCGCCGCCGGGCTCTCCCATTCTGGCGTTTCCCCTGGCGGATCCACGGATCACCCGGAAGGTGTACTGCGTGCGGGAAAAACATCGTCAATTTTCCGCCTATATGGAAGCATTCTGGAAAATGATGAGAAAAGCATAGGCAAACGACCTTTTGCGTGCTAAAATGAAAAAGAAACATCCTACGGGAGGAACGGGATGCCGCAAGTTACACAGTATCCGATGGAAAGGAGAAGCATATGCGCGAAACGACAGTGGAAAACGGAAAAATAAAGGGCATTCCCTGCGGATGGCCCAGTATCACGGTTTTTTACGGGATTCCCTACGCGGCGCCGCCGGTGGGGGCTCTGCGCTGGAAGGCCCCGCAGCCGGCGGTGGGCTGGGAAGGCGTCCGGGACTGCGCCCGTGCCTCCGCCAAGTGCTGGCAGCTGGGAGTGGGGAAGGGCTCTTTTTTTGAGCACGAGTTCTACCCGTACGAGGAGGAGATGGACGAGGACTGCCTGTACCTGAATGTCTGGACCCCAGCCCAGTCCACAGAGGAAAGGCTTCCGGTGATCTTCTGGATCCACGGCGGCGGCTTTATGACCGGCTACGGCCACTCTGCCCACTTTGACGGGGAACACTTTGCCCGGCAGGGCGTGATTCTGGTGACCATCAACTACCGGCTCAACATTTTCGGATGGATGGTGCACCCGGAGCTGGATGCGGAAAGCCCGGAAGGCGTCTCCGGCAACTACGGCCTTCTGGACCAGATTGCGGCGCTGAAATGGGTGCGCCGGAACATCCGTGCCTTCGGCGGTGACCCGGATAACATCACCATTGCCGGCCAGTCCGCCGGTGCCGCCTGCGTCCAGTCCCTGATCTGCTCCCCTCTGGCCAAAGGCCTCTATGCCAAGGCCATTATGCAGAGCGGCGGCGGCCCGGCTCCCTTCCCGGACATGGATTTCCCGTCCCTGAAGGAAGCGGAAGCACAAACAGATCTGGAAGCCTTGGGTGTCCGTTCCCTTGCGGAGGCTAGGGCCCTGTCCGGCGAGGAGCTGCTGGAGCGCTGGCGGAAAACCATGCCTGGCCCGGCCATCCTTCACACCCCGGTGGTGGACGGCTATGTGCTGCCGGAGCGGATTGCCGACTGCTGCCGCAACGGCCACACGCCGGACATGCCCTGCCTCATCGGCTACACGGCCCAGGAAGGCCTGGCCTTTGCCAGGGACCGGGAACATCTGGAGGAGATGATCCCCGCCACGCTCCCCCGGCACGGCGCGGAGTACCTGGCCCTCTGCCCCCCGGACGGCCCGGAGTTTTCCGCCTACCAGGCCGCCATGGCCACGGAGTTCCTCCAGGGAGCTGCGGAGGCTTGGGCGGAGCTGCGGGAACGCCAGGGCAAAGGGGAGACCTACGTCTACTGCCTGGAGCGTCAGCTCCCCGGGGATGACAAAGGAGCCTTCCACGCCTCGGACCTGTGGTATGTATTCCGCACCTTAATGCGGTCCTGGCGCCCCTGGGAGGCGGAGGACTACATGCTGGCCTACGCCTGCAATACCTACTGGGCCAACTTCGCCAAAAACGGCACCCCCAACGGGGAACGGAAGCCGGAAATTCCCCACTGGGCCCCCTACACCACAGCCGACCCGGTAACCATGCGGCTAGATGCCTCCATCGGCCTTTACCATCGGCCGGTACCGGAGCGGGTGGCCTGCTGGAAGAAGGAGCGGGTGGAATAAAGGCCGGATCCACCATCCCAAAATAGCAAGCGGCGGCTGCGCAGAGGAGCTTTCCCCTGTGCAGCCGCCGCTTGCTTTGTCTTCGCCTGCCGCAGCCCAACGCACATACAGACGCCTTTTCCGTTTTCCCGATCCTTTAGCAGGTAGCCCCTCCGGTCAGATGCAGCGGAGCGTCCAGGATCTCCTGCTTCCGCTCCAGGATCGCATCGCCCATCAGCTGGGCCTCCACGTTCTCAAACCCCAGGCGGGCAATGGTGTCCGCAAACCGCTCACCGGTCTTGCCCTGCTCCCGGTACAAGAGCAGTGCCTTTTCAATGATGCTCATGACCTCTTCCTTGTCTGTGAACACCTTCTTCATGGCCTGGCCCTGGGCCACATGCTTGCCCCAGCGGCCGCCCAGGTAGATCTTGTATCCGTAAGTGCCATCCTCAATGGCGTCAAAATGGCACTGGCCAATGCAGCGTCCGCAGTTGTTGCATTTTTCCCGGTCAATTTCCAGAATGCCGTCCACCACCTTGGCCGCGCCAATGGGACATGCCTCCTCCACCGAGCACTTTTTGCAGCCGTTGCAGTATTCCTCCTCAAAGGTGGGGATCCGCTGTCCAATGACACCCAGGTCATTGAGATCCGGCTTCACACAGTTGTTGGGGCAGCCGCCCACGGCAATTTTAAACTTATGGGGCAGCCGAACCTCCCGGTACCCCTCATAGAACCGGTGATGGATTTCCTCCGACAGGGCAAAGGAATCCAGCAAACCATACTGGCAGGTGGTTCCCTTGCAGGATACCACCGGACGCACCTTGGAGCCGGTCCCGCCGGTGACCAGCCCGGCTTTGGCTATGTACTCCTGGAATTCCTCAATCTTTTCGTAGGGAACGCCCGGCACCTCCACCGTCAGCCGGGTGGTCAGGGTCACATGGCCATCGCCAAATTTCTCTGCCGCCTCGGAAATACACTGGCTCTGCTCCGCCGTAATCCGGCCGTTTACCGTAATGATCCGGGCGGAGAAATTATCCGTTCCCTTGTTGTTCAGAAAGCCCATGGCTTTCACTCTCTTGATATCTGCTGCGCTTACTGCCATCCGTCTGTCTCCTTTTCTTTTTTCGATTTGCTGCCCAAGGCAGCCTGTTTCTTACTCCTCCGCAAATTCCGTTCCATTGAACATGGTGCCGCCCTCCAGCACCTTGGTGTGGGTGTAGCCGGCTGCCCGCAGCTTGTTCTGGGCCAGATAGGCCTGGCGCCCCTTGGTGCAGACCAGCAGCAGCTTGGCGTCCTTGTCAATGCCCGGCAGGCCGTCCCGAATGTTTTTCACATCGAAGTATGGTACCCCCTCAATGGCCGGCGCCTTGGACACGTCGATGACCTGATAGCCCTCCGCGGCCCCTGCCTGATATTCCGCCGGCGAAATGGAATCCAGCTCCCCGGAAATCTTGTTCAGCAGGATATTGACTGCCGCCACCAGCGGATGGATGGCCGTGGAGAACGGCGGCGCATAGGCAAAGTCCAGATTTTCCATATCGTGGAGGGTGGCTTTCATGGCGATGGCCATCACGCATATATCCACCACCTTGTCCACCTCGCCGCCTCCCAGCACCTGGACGCCCAGGAACCGGTTGCTGCCCTTCTCCGCCACCAGCTTCATCAGGAAGTTGCCGGCCCCTGGATAGTAGTGGGCTTTGTCGTCCAGGGCCACGGTCACACTGACCACCTCCATGCCCTTCTCCCGGGCAGAAGCCTCGGTGAGGCCGGTGCGGCCCACGTTGATCCCCGGCAGCTTGGCCACGCTGGTGCCAAAGACGCCCAGGTAGGAGGCATCTTCCCCGGCAATGACCCGGGCCGCCACACGCCCCTCCATGTTGGCGGAAGATCCCATGGGAGACCAAGCCTTCTCACCGGTCTGCCGGTTCCGGGTATAGGCGCAGTCGCCCACCGCAAAAATATCCGGATCGTTGGTCCGCAGCTGCTCGTCCACAATCAGCGTACCCTTAAACATCTCCAGGCCGCTGTCTGCCAAAAACGCGGTGTTGGGGCGGATACCCATGGAAAGGATCACCGTATCCGCCTTAATGGGGCGCCGCTCCGTCAGCACCTTGGACACATGCCCGTTTTCCCCCTCCAAACCGGCCAGCTTGGTGTTGGTAAACACGGCAATGCCCGCATCCGCCAGCCGATCCTCCACGTAGGCCGCAAACTCCGGGTCAAACCCCGGCAGCACCTGGGGAGCCATGTCGATGACCGATACCCGCACGCCCTGGGCCAGCAGGTTTTCCGCTACCTCCAGGCCAATGAAGCCGCCGCCCACAATCACTGTGCGCTTTACCTTGCCCGCCTCAATGGCCTCCCGCAGGGAAACCGCGTCCGCCGGCGTACGCATAAAGTAGACGCCCTCCAGATCCACACCCGGCAGGGGCGGCTTCACCGCGTCCGCGCCCACGGCAATCACCAGCTTATCGTAGGGGTAGGTAGTCTCCTGCCCGGACTCCAGATCCGTGGCTGTCACCGTCTTGGCCGCCCGGTCCACCTTGGTCACCTCCGTGCGTACCTTCACCTCCACATCCGTCAGCTTGGAGAAAGATTCCGGCGTGTTTACAATCAGCTCACCCCGATCATGGATCACATCTCCCACATAGTAGGGGAGGCCGCAGCCTGCGTAGGAAATATCCGCCCCCTTGGTGAGGATGGTCACCTTCCAGTCCCGGTGCTCCCGCTTCAGCTTAGCAGCTGTCTTGGTCCCCGCCGCCACGCCGCCGATGATGATTACATTCATGCCTGCTCCTCCTTGTCTCTGCCGGAACGCCCGGTTTGCGGGCAGCCCGGAGAAATTTTGCATTTGATTTCAAACTCTTATTGAGAAATCTTATATCGTTATAGATAGTATAATTCCATTTATCCCGGCCGTAAAATAGAATTATCCAATCAAGAGTATAGGTAAAAATAATAGCGTTTGCCGTATTGGTTTGGGGATTTCAATAGTTTTCCGCCAAAAGATTGCCAACCCTGCCTTCCTTGTGTATAGTATGTATAGAATATCTGCTTATACAAAGGAGACCTCCCATGACCCTTCGCCATCTGCAAATTTTCCTGGAAGTGGCCGCCTGCGGCAAGATGAGCCTGGCCGCCACCCGGCTGTTTATCTCCCAGCCCACGGTCAGCCAGACCATCTCCGAGCTGGAAAAGCATTACCACACCAAGCTGTTTGAGCGCTACCCCAAGGGGCTGGTGCTGACAGAATCCGGGCGGGTGCTGCAGGATCTGGCCCAGGGAGTAATTGCCTCCTATCAGAAACTCAGCGAGACCATGCTCTCCCCGCTGCGGATCCTGCCCCTGCACATTGGCGCCACCGTCACGGTGGGGGCCTGCGTGATCCACCAGATCCTGCGGCAGTTCCGGCAGGACTATCCCCAGGCGGATCCCCGGATCTATGTCAACAACACCCAGCTGATTGAGGAACGTCTTCTGGACGGGCGCCTGGATATTGCGCTGGTGGAAGGCTCCGTCCACAACCCGGATCTGCTGGTGGATCCCATCATCCGGGATTTTCTGGTGCCGGTGTGCAGTACAGATCACCCTCTGGCCCAGAGGGAAATGGTCCCTCTGGAGGAGCTGGCCGCCCAGCCCTTTATTCTTCGGGAACAGGGAAGCGGGACCCGCGCCCTGTTTGAAACCTTCATGGAAGAGCGCGGGTATCAGCTGGATGTGCGCTGGGAATGCACCAACGCCGGCACCATCAAAACCGCTGTCATGGACAACCAGGGGATCTCCGTGATCTCCGTCCGCCTAGTGGAGGAGGAGCTCCGCAGCGGAAAACTCCGCGTTATCCGGGTTCCCGGTGGGGTATGGGACCGCAGCTTCAGCCTGGTGTACCACCGGCACAAATTTCTCTCGGAGGACATGCGCCACTTTATCCAGGCTGCCTCCTCCTACGAGGACAGCCATATTCTGGAGCTGCTGCCCTGAGGGGGATAGGGGGCACTGCGGAAAATTCCCCGCAGGATCCCCTATCCCATGCTCCTTCCTATCGGATCAGCTCCGGCGCGCGGCGCAAAAGGTTTTCCGCCTCCCGGACCACCTCCTCCAGAATTTCCGCAGCCGGCTGCACCTTTTTCAGGGGGCCTACCCCCTGTCCGCACTGGACAATCCCGTTCATGCCATCCGGTCCAATGCCATCCCGGGCCACCTTCCAGCTCATGTCCGCCGCCAGCCGGTTCAGTTCTTCCGTGGGCACACCGGCGGTCTCCCAGGCATTATATTTCTCTGAGAAGGGGCTGCGCAGCCCCCGCATCCCTTTGTTCCGGGAAAGGCCCACCGTGACACAGTCATCATCGGTGGCCTCCAGAATCCGCCGCACATTGTCCGGGTGAAATGCGGTACACTCTTCAGCCAGCAAAAACCGGGAGCCCATCTGCACGCCTTCCGCTCCCATAATCAGTGCCGCCGCCATCCCCCTGCCATCTACAATACTGCCGGCAGCAATCACCGGAATCTTTACCTCCGGGATCACATTGGTCATCAAGGCCATGGTGGTCAGGGTGCCAATACGCCCGCCGGCTTCCATCCCCTCAATGATCAGGGCGTCCGCACCCGCCGCCTCAATCCGCTTGGCCAGCCGGGTCTTGGGGACGATACAGAGGGTTTTCACGCCGCCGCCCCGGAATACCGGGATGTACGGCCGCTGATCCCCGGCCCCCATGGTGACAAAGGGAACCTTCTCTTCTATAATAATCTGGAAAATCTCCTCCCGGTCCTCCACATTCCGCAGCCCGTGGTTGGTGTTTACGCCAAAGGGCTTGTCCGTCAGTTCCTTGATGCGGCGAATATCCTTCCGCAGCTGTTCCGGCCCCCAGTTGGTGGTGAGGATTCCCGCTCCGCCGCCGTTGGAGACTGCCGCCACCAGCTCCGGCCGGGAGATCCAGGCCATAGCCCCCTGGAGGATAGGGTACTGGATTCCCAGCATTTCGGTGATCCGTGTTTTCATTTTATTCCTCCATCCATGCCTCATAGTTCTCCACCCGCAGCGGATGCTCCGATAGATCCCCGTGGATATAGGCGGCTGACACCTGCACTGTCTGTCCAGCAAAATGGAAGTCCAGGCCAATGGAATAGCAGGTCTGGATCCAGCGGGCGTTAACCCGCAGGGTGTCCTCCGCTACCCAGGCCCCGTCAAACAAAACCTTGTCCACATCCGGAATCCGGTCGTTTCCATAAAAATTCAGGCGCCGCAGGCCATCCATGCCAATCTCCACGGTCCGCACCATATCCATCTCAAAGAAGGTCAGCCGGCACACATCCGGTGCAGAGAAATCAAAGGAAAACCATTTCATACCATCCATATACACAATGGGATCGCAGAGTACCATGTGCTTCCAAAGGGGCTTGCGGAATGTAAGGCTGCTGTTTCCCTTTACCAGATACCGCCGGCCGGACACCTGTGCTGCCTTCGGGCTGTACGGGGCTGCTTCCGGGTTCCCCAGACTTAGGTACCGCAGACGCTTCCGCAGCTTTCCCCAGGACTCCGGATCCTCCGGCAGCGGCTCCGGATGCGCAATATGCTTGAGCATAGATGTCAAGGCTTTGGCCGCCAGCCCTTCATTGCGGCCATTCCGCTCCGAGGACTCCTGGAAGCTCACAATCATGTCCTGTTCCCGCAGCACCGTAGCGGTCTGGCCCAGGCCGCCGTTGGCCTCAAAGGTGCCGCCGATCCCACCGCTGTTGACCCAGATCTGAAAGCCGTACCCCTCCTCTACGCCTTCCTCCCAGTACTGGCGGCGCAGCCGCTCTGCCTCCTCCGGATCCACCGGCTTTCCGGTTTCCGGATCCACAGAGCGTATGGAGGACATGGCCTCATCCCGGAACGGGGCAATCTGGCAGCCGGTGGCCAGGCGCACATAGTCCTCCGCCAAAATCCGCTTTCCCTCCCAGACGCCGCCGTCCAGGTACAGCTTCATCAGGCGCAGGCTGTCTTCCACCGTAGCGCTGAGGCCCCCGCACCCCACCACGCTTCCGTTGAGCAGATGTCCCCAGTGCAGATTGTACCGGTCTATGCCAATAGGCTCCAGCACCTTCTCCCCCAGATAGTCCTCAAAACGCCGCCCGGTAACCTTCTCCACCAGCGCCACACACATATGGGTATCCTCGGCGCTGTAGAGGAACCGGGACCCCGGTTCCCGGGCCATCTTCATAGCAAACCAGTGGGGAATCCACTCCGCTATATCCGTCCGCTCCAGATCCTTTCCGGAAGACATGGTCAGCACATGCCTCACGAGAATCCGCCGGGCCCTGGGATCCGGGCACAGCTCCCGGTACTCCGGAAAATACTTCTCCACCGGATCATTCAGATCCAAAAGGCCCTCCGTATAGGCAGCCCCCAGGCCGGTGGCCGTGTAGCTCTTGGACATGGAAAACAGCTCATGGGGGATATTCCGCCCATAGGGTGCCCACCAGCCCTCCAGAAAAACCTTTCCATGGCGCATGGCCATCAGGCCGTGGGGCTCACAGTTGTCTGCCTCCTCCAAAAAGTCCAGCAGCTTCCACAAATCCCGGCTGGAAACCCCCACCGACTCCGGGCTGACCCGGAGAAATTCGGTTCTTTTCATAGCCGCTCCTTTCATCATTGCTTTTTTCATGATCCGGGAATAATCCCACCTATCCATTGATTTCTCTTGCCCGGTGGCAGGCCACCATATGGTTGGGAGAATACTCCACCAGCTCCGGCGTATCCACAAAACAGGCCTCTTGGGCGTAAATGCACCGTTTGGCAAACCGGCAGCCCGGCTTGGGGTTGATGGGGGAGGACAGCTCTCCCTTCAGGATAATCCGCTCCTGCCGGTTGTGGATGCTGGGCTGGGGCAGCGCCGAAAACAGCGCCTTGGTGTAGGGATGGATGGTCTGCTGGAAAATCTCCTTGGCCGGCCCCTTCTCCACCATCTGCCCCAGATACATGACCATAATATCGTGAGAAATATATTTGACCACCGACAGGTCATGGGTGATAAACATATACGTCAGGTTCCGCTTCTCCTGCAGATCCTTCAGCAGATTCAGGATCTGGGCCTGAATGGACACATCCAGGGCCGATACCGGCTCGTCGCAGACAATGAATTGAGGGTTCACCGCCAGGGCCTTGGCCACGCCAATGCGCTGGCGCCGGCCGCCGTCCAGCTCGTGTGGGAAGGTATTGTACAGCCGCTCCGCCAGGCCTACCGTGTCCATCAGCTCCAAAACCTTTTCATTGATCTCTTTTTTGGAAAGCTTCCCCTCAATTTTCAATGGCTCCGCAATCAGCTGGCTCACGGTCATCCGGGGATTCAGGGAAGAATAAGGATCCTGGAAGATCATCTGGGCCTTGGACCGCAGTTCCCGCAGCCCGTGGCGGTCCAGCCGGGTCACGTCCTTACCCTGAAAAAACAGCTGGCCGCCGGTGCTCTCCAGAAGATGCAGCACGGTACGTCCCAGGGTGGACTTGCCGCAGCCGCTCTCCCCCACCACCCCCAGGGTCTTCCCCTCCTCAATGGAGCAGGTAATGCCATCCACCGCGTGGAGGGTGCCGGATTTTGTCTCAAAATACTTTTTCAATTCCTTTGCTTCTACCAATACGGACATACTTTACTCCTCCCCTACATGAATACACCGCACCAGATGGCCGGGGGCAATTTCCGAGAGCGGAATCTCCTGCTGTTCACAGGCAGGTGTTTTCCGGGGACAGCGGGGGGCAAATTTACATCCAGGAGGAAGGTGGGAGGGGTCCGGCATCATACCACCCACTGGCTTCAGACGTTCCTCCGTTCCCGCCATGCTGGGCAGGGAGCCAAAAAGGCCGATGGTATAGGGGTGGGCGGTCTCGTCATAGATGTGCTCCACCCGTCCCAGCTCTACAATCTCTCCCGCGTAGACAATGGCCACCTTCTCACACATTTCCGCCACCACCCCCAGGTCATGGGTGATCAGCAGCATGGCGGTGCCCAGTTCCTTTTTCAGGTTCCGCATCATATCCAGCACCTGGGCCTGAATGGTCACATCCAGGGCCGTGGTGGGCTCATCGGCAATCAAAAGCTCCGGGTTGCAGGCCAGGGCAATGGCAATAACAATCCGCTGCTTCATGCCGCCGGAAAACTGGTGAGGGTACTCATCATACCGGTTCTTTTGGATGCCCACCATTTCCATCATCTCCTCCGCCCGCTTCCGGGCCTCCGCCTTGCTCAGATTTTTCTGATAGTACAGTACCTCCGCAATCTGCGCCCCTACGGTATCCGTGGGGTTCAGGGCCGTCATGGGGTCCTGAAAGATCATGGAAATCTTGGCTCCCCGGATCTTCTGCATCTCCCGCACGGATTTCTTCAGCAAATCTTCCCCGTGAAAACGGATGCTGCCGCTGACATATTTCCCCGGCGGCTCCATAACCAGCCGCATAATCCCCTTGGCAATGGTGGTCTTTCCGGCGCCGGTCTCCCCCACCAGCCCCAGGGTCTCCCCCTTGCCCAGGGAAAGGCTCACATGGTTCACCGCCTGGCAGGTTCCCGCGTCCTCGGTTATATAGTAAATGGAAAGGTCTTCAATCTCCAACAGCTTATCCTGTTCCATAGCAACCTCCTAATTCTTCAGTCTCGGATCCAGGGCATCCCGGAGGCCATCTCCGATGTTGTTCAGGGAAAATACGGTGATCAGGATGGCGATTCCCGGGAAAATACACAGCCACGGATATTCCATAATGTACTCCCGGCCGGCGGAAAGCATGGCCCCCCACTCCGGATTGGGCGGCTGGATGCCCAGGCCGATAAAGCTCAGGGAAGCCGCCACGGTAATGGCATTGGCAATGCCGCTGGCCACCGCCACAAAGATAGGAGACAGGGCGTTGGGCAGCACATAGCGGAAGATAATCCGCCCGTTGCCCGCATTGTTGGAGCGGGCAGACTCAATGTACTCCTGGTTCCGCTGGGTCATTACCGAGGCCCGGGCCACCCGGGCCATATTGGGTATGCCCGTAATGCCCACCGCCAGCATACAGTTGATCATACCGGTTCCCAGGGTGGCCGAGAGGACCATGGCCATCAGCATGTTGGGGATGGCCATAAACACGTCCAGCACCCGCATGATCACATTGTCAATCCAGCCGCCGCAAAATCCGGCGATGGAGCCCAAAATAATGCCGAAGAAGGCGGAGACGCCTGTGGAGATAAAACCCACAATCATGGAAACCCGGGCTCCATACACCACCCGGCTGAAAATATCACGCCCCAGGCCGTCTGTCCCAAAGAGATGCGCCGCACAGGGCCCCATAAAGCGGTCGGAAATATTTTGCTCCGTAGCTCCATAAGGGGCAATCCAGTCCGCGCCCAGGGCCATGGCGGCCAAAATCAGAATCAGCGCCAGGCTAAACATGGACAGGGCGTTTTTCCGGTACTGGCGCCAGATCATCCCCAGCCGGCTCTGTTTCTTGTATTTCCGCATCACATCCTCCGCCCGCACAGCGGAAGATACCTGTCTGTTTTTTTCCTCTGCCATGGCTCTACGCTCCTTTCAGCTGTTTTTTCTTCCGTCCGGCATACATGGAGCGGAGACGGGGATCAATGAAGGTATACAGAATGTCCGTCAGCAGGATCATAATGCTGAATACCGCAGAGATCAGGAGTACCCCGCCCTGTACCACCGGGTAATCCCGGTTCTGCAAAGCGGTAATCAGATAATTGCCTAGTCCGGGGATGGCAAACACCTGCTCAATCACCATCGCCCCTCCCAGAAGATGCCCTAACATATTTCCCAGATTTGTAACAATAGGGATCAACGCATTGATCAGCATGTGGTGGTAAACCACCCGTTTCTCCTTCAGGCCCTTGGAGCGGGCGGTGGAGATAAAGTCCTGGCGGGTCACATCCAGCACGCTGGCCCGGGTGGTTTTCATCAGGCTGGCTGCCTGGAAAGCCCCCATGGTAAAGCAGGGCATAATCCAGTATATCGGTCCGTACCAACCGGACACCGGCAGCAGCCCCAGCTTAAAGGCAAAGACGAAGATCAGCATCAGCCCCAGCCAAAAGCCGGGAATCGCCATGAAGATCATGGCAATGGATGTGAGAATAGTGTCCGTCCAGGTCCCCCGCCGGATGGCAGAGACCACCCCCAGAGGGATCCCTACCACCAGGGCAAAAATGAACACCACCACCGCAAAATTGATAGTAGTCACAAACCGGGTCAGAATCTCCGAGGCCACCGGATCCCCGCTCTTATAAGAGGTGCCGAAATCCCCATGGAACACAATGTCCGTCACATATTCCGCCCAGCGCACCAGCATGGGGCGGTTCAGGCCCATCTCCTCCCGCAGCTGTTCCACTGCCTCCGGCGTGGCCGTCTCTCCCAGGATCTGTCGGGCTGGATCTCCCGGCGCCAGATCCAGCAGCACAAAAATCAGGAGAGAGACGCCCAGCAGCACGCCCAAAGCCATAAACAGGCGCTTGATAATATATTTGACCACCTGGTTTCCTCCTTTCCTCAATTCGCCGTGCTTCTCACGGCATACAGGTACACCCGGAGGGTGTTTCCTCAATTCGCCGTGCTTCTCACGGCATACAG
>CAJFTW010000054.1 GCA_904420025.1 Candidatus Pseudolachnospira avium | reverse complement strand
TGGTACATTTCATCTGAGCCGTTAAAAACTCTTCCAAATAAAGTTGCCACGGTTATCCTCCAAAATTGTTAGTCTTCTTCCAGTTTTTTCTTGATCCGGCGGATCTCCTCCACGGCCTTCTTGTCAAAGTCGTAGGGAGACCGCCCCTGCCGGTCCGCGTCAATGACCTCCGCGCTGTAATGGACGAAGCCCAGCAGATCCTCCGCAGGGATCCGGCTGCGGACATACTCCTCATCCTCGGCGTTCCGGACTTTATTGGCTACCACCCGTACCCGTTTTACACCCAGGTCGGTGGCAAGGGTTTTGATCTTTTTATAGGTCTGGACACTTCGGGCCCCCGGTTCAATGACTACCACAAACTGGTCCATATTCTCCGCAGTCCCCCGGCCCAGATGCTCCAGGCCGGCTTCCATGTCCAGAATCACCACATCATCGTCCATGAGGACCAGATGGGAGATCAGGCGTTTCAGGATCACATGCTCCGGGCAGACGCAGCCAGCTCCAGCCACATCCACGGTGCCCAGCACCAGCAGCTTCACTCCGTTGCAGGTTTTGGCAAAGAGATCCGGGATGTCGTCCACCTTGGGCGTCAGCTTAAAAAACTTGATGATGCCGCTGGGGTCCACGCCGGCCCGCTCATTGACAAAATCCTTCATCTTGGAGATGGGGGTAATGCTATCCAACTCCTCCTCCGGGAAGCCCAGGGCCAGCCCCAGGTTAGCGTCCGGGTCCACATCCGCTGCCAGTACAGGCCGGTTTTCCTCTGCGTACAGCCGGGCCAAAATGGCCGCGAAGGTGGTTTTTCCCACGCCTCCCTTTCCGGTTACTGCAATCTTCATGTCTGTTTCCTTCTTTCCTTAAATCCCCAGAGCCGTTCTCTTGGACTCGATCATCTGGATCATATCATCGCCCAGCTTGTCAATATCCAGCTCCACATGGTAGCAGGCGCCTACCCAGTCATGGATGCCGCCCTGCAGCAGGCCGTCCACCACGGAGGAACCCTTGACCATAGGATGTACGCCCAGGAAGGTCTCGATACCGGTGGCCACTACGTAGTTGCCGATGGACACAGCCTTCTCAGACATCCACTCGGGAGCGCAGCCCACCACCGGCAGCTGGGTGATATCCCAGCCGGAGTCTTTGGCCAGCTCAGCAACCAGGATCATCATACGGCTGATATCCACACAGGATCCCATGTGCAGCACAGGCGGGATGTCTGCCAGCTCACAGACACGCTTCAGGCCATCTCCGCACAGGTCCTTGGCCCTCTTGTCCATAAGGCCCGCCTTGGCAGCCGCCTGGGCGGAGCAGCCGGACACCACCAGGATAATGTCGTTTTTAATCAGCTTCTTCATCAGCTCAATGTGAGCCGTATCCGGGCGCACCTTAGGGTTGTTGCAGCCGACCATGGCCACGGCTCCCCGGAGCACGCCGGAACGCACGCAGTCCACCAGGGGCTTGGTGGTACCGGTGATGTCCACAAAGCTGTTGGTCACGGTATCCAGGGTCTTGACAATAGCCTCAAAAGAGTAGCCCACGGTGGCCTTCTGCTTCATATCCGGGATATGTACCAGCTCCGGCTTCCGGTTTACGAAGTTCTCCACTGCCATCTTCACAATAGCCTTGGCGTTCTCCCCGGCGTTCTCCGCGGAGAAGTGGATGAAATCGGAATCCGGCATCTGGGCGATCTTGGAGGTGGTCACAAACTTGGTGTGGAAACATTTGCTCAGCGGCCCCAAAGCCGGGAAGATGCACTGCACGTCCACCACAATGGCCTCGCAGGCACCGGTGAGCACCACGTTCTCCTGCTGCAGGAAGTTGCCGGCCATGGGGATTCCGTGACGCATGGCAACCTCGTTGGAGGTGCAGCAGACACCGGCAATGTTGATGCCCTTGGCACCCACGGACTTGGCCAGGGCGATCATTTCCGGATCCTCCGCGTACTTCACAATCATCTCAGACAGGGACGGATCATGGCCATGGACAATAATGTTGACCATATCCTTCTCCATAACGCCCAGGTTAGCCTCCGTCTCCACCGGCATGGGGGTTCCAAACATCACGTCCGAGAACTCGGTGCCGCACATGGATCCGCCCCAGCCGTCGGACAGGCCGCAGCGCAGGCTCTGGCGGACCAGGGCTTCCGGCAGTGAGGAACATCCCATGTGGGTCATGTGCAAAGCACAGGAAACCTCCCGGTCAATGGCCCGGGGTTCAATCTCCTCCCGCTTCCAGATTTCCTGAGTTTTCTCCGGGGCACGCTTCAGCCATCTCTGGGTCCCAAAGGGTTTGCCGTACTCCAGAAGGGCTATCTCGGAAACCTCATGGGCCAGATCGTAGATATCCCGGCCTTCCGTCTCCACGCCCCATTCCTTGGCAATACGGATCAGCTTTTCCGGATCCTTCACCTGATAGTTGCCATCTGCAGAAGTGGTATGCAGAGTGTGGCAGATCTCCCGGCCATGGTCCGAGTGGGTAGCAGAACCACCTGCGGTAAAGCGCAGGAAATTTCTTCCGGCAATGCCGTGCACATCGCAGCCACAGATTCCTCTGGGTGCCTTGGGGGTAATCCGGCAGGGTCCCATGGAGCAGATGCGGCAGCAAATGCCCTCCTCGCCGAATTTACAGTGGGGGGTCTGATTCTTGACTCGCTGCTGCCAGGAGTCCGCGCCTACCTGGGCTCCCGTCTCCAGCAGCCGGTTGGTAGCAGCTTCAAACTCCTCTACGGTGGTGAGTGTAAAATTGTCCATAACTCCTCCTCTTGTATCTCTCCTTGCTTTCTATTTTACCAGCAGCCTTCCCAGAGGGAGGCAACTGAGGATCACAAATTCAATTCCTTCAGCAGGCCCGCCAATGCCTGGCGGACTGGGGCATCCTCCGGCAGCTGCACAGTGGGTTTGCCTGCCAAATCGTATTGATACACCAGATCATCCGCAGGAAGGACACCCAGCAAATCCAAGCCCTGCTTGTCAATTTCCTGACGGATAGCCGGATCCAATTCGCCTTCCGGAGCCCGGTTGACAATCAGCTTGACCGTCTTTACATCCATCTGGACTTCCTTGACCAGCTGGGCAATCCGGCCCACCGCCTGAATCCCCCGGCGGGAGCAGTCGCTGACCAGCAGGATCACATCCACTTTCGGGAGGATTCCCCGGCTGATGTGCTCCATACCAGCCTCGTTGTCCACCACAATATACTGGTAGTTTCCGGAAATCCGGGACAGCTGTGCCTGCAGGAGGCCATTGACGAAACAGTAGCAGCCGGACCCCTGGGTGCGGCCCATGACCAGCATGTCAAAGTCGTCCTCCTCAATCATCACATCGTTGAACTTAAAGTTCAGATAGTCCTGCTTCGACATGGACGGCGGAATGGGGCTGTCCTTCACCAAGTCCGCCTTGGCGACCTCCTCCCGAAGGTCTCCTAGGGTCATGCCCACCTCCACGCCCAGCACTTCATTCAAGTTGGAGTTGGCGTCGGCGTCCACCGCCAGCACCGGCCCCGTCTTCTTTTTGCACAGGTGGTCAATGATCAGGCCGCAGATGGTTGTTTTGCCCACTCCGCCTTTTCCGGCCACCGCAATGGTATAGGACATACAAATTCTCCTTTTTGTCTTTCATCCGGACTTTCGGCGCAAACGTGTTAACTTCTTAACGAGTGCGTCACTTTTTTGTCACCACCTATGAACATAGCATTTCCCTCTGCAAAAGTCAAGCAAAATCCCCCCCGGGGGGACTTTTTTCCGGTATTTTCTTTTTGCCTCTATGTTCAAATATGATTTCCAAATATCTTTGCCGGTAAAAAAGAGCTGCCGTCCGCTGCTTGCACACCGCCGGCAGCCTCCATGCTGTCAATCCAGGGGCGTAAAAGAGAACCGTTGGCGCAGTCCCGCAATATCCACGTCAAAGATCAACGTACCGTCGGATCGCTGGTCTCTCTCTATGGAGACGTTCTCTCCCTGGCAGAAGCCCCGTACATACGCCTCCGGGTCCTCCACCTCCCGCTCCTCAAAAGACACGTCCCGCATCTGGTTGTTGGAGCACTGGTTGAAAATCTCCCGCACAATCTCGTAGGCTCTCATACTGCCTCCTAAGCGCACTGGATAACAACAACGTTCTTAACCAGATCCACCGCGCTGAGCTTGCCCTCCAGGGCAATTTCCTCCCCCAGCACATCGGTGAGGACCACCTTGCCTCCTTCAAAGCCAATGTTGCTGACATATTTGCAGATCAGGTTTTCCGGCGTCTGCTTGTTCTTGTACGCAGCGGCCAAGCACATATCCCATTCCTCCTTTCACTTCTGAAGCAGGGCAAAAGCGGAGCGCAGCTTCAGATTTCCTTCTTTGAAATCCTCCACGCTCTCTTCAATCTCCTCGGCGGCCTCCACAAGCCCCAGGTTCCGCATGTTCTCCGCCAGTTCCGTCAATTCCTCCGCATGGTGTTCGTTATGTGCCACCATATATCCCAGCAGGGCTACCGCCTCCTCACGGGTGGCATTGCCCCCCTCGTGCTCATGGTGGTGATGATGCCCTATATGCTCATCATGTCCGTCGTGCATGAAACCTCGCCTCCTTGTTTCTTCTGTCTGTGGTATTTTCCACAGCAGGAAGGTATACCCACAGGGTATTTTCTTCTTTCCCGTTAATTATAACACAGGCCCGGTAAAAGTGAAGTAGTTTTTGTGAATCTTTTCTGATCTGAAATCCCTCCAAGCAAAAACTTAAAAAATCAAAGGACATACTCCACAATCAGGCTCCACACTGGGATTGTAACCAGGGAAAGGATGGTGGTCAATACCACTGTCTTGGTAGCGAACTGATAATCCCGCTCGTATCGGGCTGCCAAAATTGCCGTAGTGGTAGCCACCGGCATGGCCATAAGAATAACACTGACACTGGCAATCAGCCGCGGTACACCGGACAGCTTCACCCCCAGCAGCACCAGCCCTGGCAGCACCGCCAGCCGCAGCACACTCATCTCCAGGGTTTCCCTGCAGACAATGGTACGCAGGTCCACCTCCGCCAGGATCGCGCCAATGAGCAGCATGGTCACCGGGGTCATGGCGCTGCTGAAGCCGGTGATGGTCCGGGTCAAGAACGATGGCAGCGGGACGGGGAAAAACATATAGAGCAGGCCCAAAAGCACCGATACAATACAGGGATGGGTCAGGGCGTTTTTTACAACGCGCTTCTTGTCCACCGGCGCAAAGCAGGCCAGGCCTACGGTCCAGTAAAACAGGCGCACCGGTACCAGGAATACGGAGGCCAGCAGCAACCCGTCTGAGCCGTACATTCCCTCCACCATGGGGTTTCCCAGAAAGCCAGCGTTGGAGACCATGGTGCCGTACCGCATGACGCTGCGCTTCCCCTCCTCTTCCTTCCGGAACAGGACTTTGCTGAGGATGTACTGCCCAATCTGAATCACCAGGGATACCAGCATCACCTGGATCATCTGCCCCATCATCCCGTGGTCTGCCTGCAGGAATGCCGCCAGCATGTTGCAGGGGATCAGCAGGTTGATGGTAATATCCGTCAGGCTTTTCCGGGCTCCCGGGGTGATCATTCCCCGTTTCGTCAAAAACATGCCGATCAGCACCATAAGGAACATCATCCCCTGCATTTCCAGCAGGTTTTCCATATTAATCATTTTCCCATTCCCTTCCCTCTTCTGCCGTTCTTCCACCCAGCCGTTTCCACGGTTCCCGGAGCCTCTCCCTTCTTATACCAGATAGCCCTCGGTGGAGAGATACCGCTCCCCCCCATCTGGAAGCAGCACCACCAGACGCTTTCCCCGGTATTGCGGCCGCTTTGCCAGCTCCAGGGCCGCCCACAGGGCCGCCCCGCCGGAGATGCCGATGAGGATCCCCTGGCTGCGGCTGAACAGCCGCCCCATCCGGTAGGCATCCTCCCACTTGGCCGTCAAAATCTCATCGCAGATTTCCCGGTCCAGGGTATCCGGTACAAAGCCGGCGCCAATGCCCTGCAGCTTGTGAGGGCCGGGCTTTCCGCCAGAGAGCACCGGGGAATCCCAGGGCTCCACCCCTATCACCTGGATAGATGCTTTCTGCTCCTTCAGATACCTCCCCGCGCCGGAGATGGTCCCGCCGGTGCCGATGCCGGCCACAAACACGTCCACCTGTCCATCCGTATCCGCCCAGATTTCCGGGCCGGTGGCAGCATAGTGGGCTGCCGGGTTGGCCGGGTTCTCAAACTGGCCTGGCAGGAAAGCCCCGGGGATCTCCTTCGCCATCTCCTCCGCCCGGGCAATGGCCCCGGACATCCCCTGGCTGCCAGGTGTCAGCACAATCTCCGCCCCGTAAGCCGCCAGCAGGTTCCGACGCTCCACGCTCATGGTCTCCGGCATGGTAAAGATAGCCCGGTAGCCCCGGGAGGCAGCTACCGCCGCCAGGCCGATGCCGGTGTTGCCGCTGGTGGGCTCTATGATCACCGCCCCGGGGGCCAGCCTGCCCTCCGCCTCTGCCTGCCGGACCATGGACACCGCCACCCGGTCCTTGCTGCTGCCCGCCGGGTTCCTCCCCTCCAGCTTTACCCAAACTTTGGCTTCCGAGGCAGCCGCCTCCAGAAAACGGGACGGCTCCAGCAGAGGGGTTCCGCCCACCAGCTCTTCCATACTTTTATATACGCGCATTGCCGATTTTTCCTTTCTTTCCAGATTCAGGCAGGTCCCGTACATCCCGCAGGGCCCTTCCACCCGTCCTATTATACTGAAGTTTTCCCCGTTCCGCAACGAAAAATGCCTTTTCGTTCAACGGGATCTGGTTTTTCGTTTAATGAAACATCCGTTTCCATTCCACAGAATTGACATTCTATTTTTTCTGTGCTATTTTAAAGGTGCTTGCCTTCGGGAAAACACTCCCGCAGGGCACAAATCCAAAAGGAGGAAAGATATCCCATGTTTCAGGTGACAGACACGAAGAACGCTCCGGCCGCCATCGGCCCCTACTCCCAGGCCATGGCCTGGAATAACCTGATTTTCACCTCCGGCCAGGTGCCGCTGGATCCCCAGTCCGGCCAGGTGGTGGGCACCACCATTGCCGAGCAGGCCGAGCAGGTTATGAAGAACCTGGGGGCGGTGCTGGAGGCCAACGGCGCCGGCTTTGAAAACGCCATCAAAACCACCTGCTTCCTGGCGGACATGGCAGACTTTGGCGCCTTCAACGAAGTCTATGCCAAGTACTTCACCGGGAAACCTTCCCGTTCCTGCGTGGCGGTGCGGGAGCTGCCCAAGGGCGTTCTGTGCGAGGTGGAGGTCATTGCCGTCAAATAAATGGCAGAGCGCGCCGGCACAAGAGCGGAAAAAGGACGGAAGCGGTCCCATCCAGGATCAGTCTCCGTCCTTTTTTTCGTTCACACTTGACGTTCTCTGTCAATCCAATTGGATCTCCGCCAGCTCCTTGGGGGGGATCGCCTCGGCAGACTCCCGCACCACTTTTTTTACCGCCTGGGTAGCCTTGTTCACCGGCGCAATGGTACCGGCACCGCCCACGCAGCCGCCGGGGCAGCCCATGCCCTCTATGAGGCAGCCGTCCATCTTGCCCGCCTTAGCCATCAGCAGTGCCTTCCGGCATTCCGCCAGGCTCTCCGCGTGCTCAATGTTCACCTCCACATCCGGATAATAGGTGTGGATACACTTTTCAATAGCCTCCGCCACGCCGCCGGCCACTGCATATCCCCGGCCCGCGCCGGTGGCATCATGGACCTCCACCTCCTTCTCATAGGTGGACATATCAATGCCCCGGGACTCAAAAATGGCATCCAGCTCCTCAAAGGTTATGACAAAATCCACATCGCTGCGGACATCATGCCGGGAAGCCTCCAGTTTCTTGGATGCACAGGGGCCAACGAATACCACCCGGGCGTTGGGATGTTTCTGCTTTATCGTCCGGGCCGTAGCCACCATAGGGGTCAGGGCATTGGAGATCTTATCGATCATGTCCGGGAAATACAGCCGGGCCAGCATTGCCCAGGAAGGGCAGCAGGAGGTCAGCAGGAATGGCAGCTTTCCAGGCAGCACCTCCTCCACATAGTGCTTAGCCTCCGTGGCCGCCCCCATGTCCGCTCCCAGGGCCACCTCGTAGACTTCAGAAAAGCCCAAGTCCATCAGGGCCGCCTTGATCTTTCCAGCAGTCACGCCCGGCCCGAACTGTCCGGCAATGGCCGGGGCCACCTCCGCAATCATCTCCCCGCCTTCCTTCATAGCCCGGATCATCTGGAAAATCTGTGACTTGTCCGCAATGGCGCCAAAGGGGCAGTTGACCATGCACATGCCGCAGGACACGCACTTGTCTGGATTAATATAGGCCCGCCCCAGGCTGTCGCTCTCAATGGCACCCACGCCGCAGGCCTCCGCGCAGGGGCGGATCTCATGGGCAATGGCGTCATAAGGGCAGGCAGCCTTGCACTTGCCGCACTTAATACATTTTTCCGTATCAATATGGGAACGGCCATTCACAATGGATACCGCATCCTTAGGGCACACCTCCACACAGGGATGTGCCACGCAACTGCGGCAATTGTCTGTTACCTTGTACGCGTTGGCGGTACAGGCATCGCAGGCGGAGGGGATCACCTGCATCAGCGGAGGCTCATAATACTTTTCCGAGATATTGCTCTCGTCCAAGCCCGCCGTCAGGTGGACCGGCGCATCCTCCGGGCGCAGGCTCATGCCCATGGCCAGCCGCACCCGCTCAGAGGCAATGGCCCGCTCCCGCCAAATGCTCTCCCGGTACTGGGGGACATCCCCCGGGGAGATCTTGTAGGGGATGGCCTCAATGTCATCGTTCAGATTGGTGGATTCGTAAGCCAGACGGGCAATCTCCGTAAACACCTGTTTTCTCAACCGCTTGACAGCGGTATCCAAACCTCGAATCATCTGCTTCTCCTCTCAAATTCCTGTATCCTTACATTTTTCTTTTCGTCCCTAGGATACGATACTCCGCGGATTTTCGCAAGGGTTTTTTCTGTATTTACAGGTGAGCCTTTTTCTCCTTTTCCACCTTCATGGGCCAGGCGCTCTGGTCCGTGTGCAGCAGCTCATGAGCCCGGTGGGACATGGGCTTCTCCAGGTAATCCTCGTACAGCTTCACAATGGCCGGATTCTCATGGGAAAAGCGCAGCTTGTTCTCCGCATCCAGCTCATATAGGTACTCACTTCTCTCCGCTGCCAGTTCCTGTCCGTCATGTATGGGCTGGCCGCCGCCGCCCACACAGCCGCCAGGGCAGGCCATCACCTCCACAAAATCATACTGCACCTCTCCCCGGCGCAGGGCCTCCACCAGCTTGCGGGTGTTCCGTAGGCCACTGACCGCCGCCACCTTCACCTTGGTTCCGGCCATATTAAACTCGCCCTCCCTCCAATCCTGGGGCGAGCGGATGGCCTGGAAGGAATCCGGAGCCGGATTCTTTCCGGAGATCATGTAATAAGCGGACCGCAGGGCCGCCTCCATAACGCCGCCGGTACTGCCGAAAATGACGCCGGCGCCGCTGCTGACGCCAAGAGGGCGGTCAAACTCCTCCTCCTCCAGGGCATCCACCATAATCCGGTCGGCCCGGACCATCCGCGCCAGCTCCCGGGTAGTCAGCACACAGTCCACATCCTGCCCTGCCCCGGCATCCCGCATTACCGGGATTTCCGCCTCATACTTTTTGGCAATGCAGGGCATAATGGACACGCTGTAAATCCGGCTGGGATCCACGTTCAGCAGCTTGGCATAGTAGGTTTTGGCCACAGCCCCAAACATCTGCTGGGGAGACTTGGCGGTGGACAGCTGAGGGACCATGTCCGGGTACTGGGATTTGACAAACCGTACCCATCCGGGGCAGCAGGAGGTGAACAGGGGCTTTCCCGTCTCCCGGATCTGTTCAAACCGGGACAGGAATTCGCTGGCCTCCTCCATGATCGTCAGATCCGCGGAAAAACTGGTGTCAAACACATAGTCAAAGCCCAGCCGGCGCAAGGCCGCCACCAGGCGTCCCACCGTAGCCTTTTCCCGGGGGACGCCCAGGCCTTCCGCCCAGGCGGTCCGCACCGCCGGCGCCACCTGGACAATGGTAATCTTTTCCGGATCCGCCATGGCGTCCAGCACCTGGTACCAATCCTCCCGGCCCCGGAGCGCCGCCACCGGGCAGTGGGTAATGCACTGGCCGCAGAGGGTGCAGTCCGAGTCCTCAATCTTCCGCATCCCGGACACGCCCATGGTGGTGCGTCCGCCGGTGTTAGCCACATCCCATACATTCATCCCCTGAATCTTGTCGCAGACCTGCAGGCACCGCATGCAGCGGATACATTTCTGAGCCTTCCGGACCAGCGGGAACTGTTCTGGCCAGGGCTCTGGGGCCCAGTCGTCCGGAAAGGGGTTGGAGACAATCCCCATGTCGTTTGAGATCTGCTGCAAATTGCAGTTTCCGCTCCTCTCACAGATCGCGCAGCGGCTGTCGTGCTGGGACAGCAGCAGCTGCATGTTGGTCCGCCGCACCGAACGGACCTTGGGGCTGTTGGTGTAGATCTCCATTCCCTCCTGCACCACATTGTTGCAGGAGGTAATCAGCTTATCCTTGCCCGCCATCTCCACCACACAGACCCGGCAGGCAGCAATCTCATTAATTCCTTTCAGATAACAGAGGCTGGGAATCCGGATGCCCACGGAGGCGGCTGCCTCCATCACCGTAGTTCCCTCCGGAACTATCACCTGTTTCTCATCAATTTTCAGACTTACCATCGGGAATTGCGGCCTCCTTTCAAAATACCGTATCCAAAGTGATCGCACCGCAGGCAGCGGCTGGCCTCCTGAGCAGCTTCTTCATCTGTCATGCCGATCTCAATATGTTCAAAATTGCCCTTCCGCTCACCGGACTCCTTCTCCCGCAGGTTGATCCGCCCGCAGGGCTTTTTGTCCGTCAGGTTTGCAGCCGGGATCTCCACATCGCAGCTGATGTTGTGATGGAAGCCCAAATATTCATCTATATTGGCCGCCGCCACCTTGCCGGCGGCAATTGCCCGGATAACGGTAGCGGGACCGGTGACACAGTCGCCGCCCACGAACACCCCGGGGATATCCCCCTCCAGGCTGTCATCCACCGTCTGCAGCACGCCCCATTTCACCTCCAGGCCAAACTCCTCAAAGTGGGCCGTCTCAATGCCCTGGCCGATGGCGGTGATCACCACGTCGCAGGGGATCCGCACCGGCTCCTCCGCCGCATTCAGAGGACGGGGACGCCCCTGGGAATCCATGGGGCCGCAGATCTGGGGCTGCACCCAGATGGCTGCCACATTCCCCTGATCATCCGTCTCAATCCGCAGAGGGGAGTTGAGGGTGATCAGCTCCGCGCCCTCGGCAATGGCGCCCTCCACCTCCTCCGGCATGGCCGTCATGTCGTTGCGGCGCCGGCGGTAGGCCACCATCACTTTAGAAGCGCCCAGACGAATGGCCGTGCGGGTACAGTCCATAGCCACGTTGCCGCCGCCTACAATAACCACCCGCTTGCCGGAAAGGTCAATGGGATGGTCCAGCCCCACATTCCGGAGCATTTCCACTGCCGAGACCACATTGCCGTCCCGGACGTTCTCCTCCCCGGTAATGCCGGCTTTCTTGTTGGTCTGGGCTCCAATGGCCACATATACCGCGTCAAACTGCTCATGGAGCTCCCGGATGGTCACATCTTTGCCCACGTTCACATTCATATGCACCTCAATGCCGGTGGAGAGGATGGCGTTGATATCCTCCTGCAGCCGCTCCCGGGGGAAGCGGTAGGCCGGGATCCCATACCGGAGCATACCGCCCAGATGGGGCTTTTCCTCGTACAGGTCCACATGGTGTCCCATCAAGGCCAGGTAGTAGGCGGCGCTGAGGCCGCTGGGGCCTCCGCCCACAATAGCCACCCGCTTGCCGGTGGATGGCTCATTGGCCGGTACCAGCACCGTGTCCGCATGGGCGTGGTCCACAGCCACCCGCTTCAGCCCACGGATGTTCACCGCGCTGTCGATCATATTCCGGCGGCACCGGGCCTCGCAGGGGTGCTCGCAGACCATGGCGCAGGCGGTGGGGAAGGGGTTATCCTTCCGGATCAGCCGAACCGCATCCGCATAACGGCCCTCTGCCACCAGGGCAATGTAGCCGGGCACATCCACCCCCGCCGGGCAGAGGGCCACGCAAGGCACCGGCTGGGAAATACCGGCGGCACAGCGCCCCCGGCGGATGTGGGACAGGTAATCCTCCCGGCAGCCCTTCAGGCCGCTCAGCACCATCCGCGCCGCATCATAGCCAATGGCACAATCGGCGGAGGCCTCAATATTTTGGGCCGTCTGCTCAATCATATCCAAGGTCTCCAGGGTAGCCCGGTTTTCCAGCACATCCGTCATCAGCCGCTGCAGCTGTCCCAGGCCTATCCGGCAGGGGACGCACTTGCCGCAGGACTGGGCATGGCACAGCCGCAGAAAGGAAATCTGCATGTCCACCGGACAGAGCCCCGGAGCGCTGGCCGCAATATGCCGCTCCAGATCCAGATATAGGTGCTCCATGGTGAGCTGTGCCTCATCCGGCGTTGAAATCCTCAGTCTACTCATTCCATTCTCCTTTCATAGCTGCCGTGTATTTCACGGCATCCAGTTACACCCGGAGGGTGTTTCATAGCTGCCGTGTATTTCACGGCATCCAGTTACACCCGGAGGGTGTTTCATAGCTGTCATGTATTTCACCGCATCCGGTTACTTCCGGAGGGTGTGTCATAGCTGCCGTGGTTCCCACGGCAACCGTCTGTGCAAGAATTTTGTTAATATTCCATCAAGCATACTGTTGTATTATAACATGCCGTCCTATCTTGTCAAGTATCTGTGAAACCCGGCATTTTTGTTCTTTTTTCGCGCAAAGCCCACCTCAAACAAAAAAGCGCTCCAACGCCCGGATCAGATAGCCAGTATCCCGAACCCCCGCGGTCTCATAGGGGGAATGCATGGCCAGCTGGGGCAGCCCAATATCCACCGTGGCCACAGGCACCTGGGAGACGGAGATGTTCCCCAGGGTGGAGCCTCCCAGCATGTCCGAGCGGTTGGTGAACACCTGATAGGGCACCTCCGCCTCCCGGCACAGCTCCTTCATCACCGCGGCGGAGTAGGCATCTGTACAATACCGCTGGTTGGCACTGAATTTGATCACAATGCCGCCGTTGAGCTTCGGGCGGTTCACCGGGTCCGCCTTCTCCCCATAGTTGGGATGTACTGCATGGGCATTGTCCGCCGAAATCAGGAAGCTGCCGGCAATCCGGCACAGATAATCTTCCTCATCTCCGCCCAGGCCACAATTGATCCTCCACAGCACATCCCGCAGGAACGTGGAAGAAGCTCCCTGGCGGGAGGAACTTCCCACTTCCTCATTGTCCAGAACGCAGGCAACGGCCGCCCATCGTTCTTTTGGACCGGCCAGAAAGCCCTTCAGGGAGGCAAACCCGCACTGGAGATCATCTAGGCGCCCGCAGGAGAGGAACTCCTCACCAGCCCCCCAGATACAGCCCTTCTGCCGGTTGTACAGAAACAGGTCATGGCCCAGGATCGCCTCTTCCTCCACGCCGGCAGCCTCCGCCACCACCTTCCAGAAAGAGCCCTTGGCCTCTGCCGTCCCCAGAAGCGGGAGCATATCCTTCTGGGCATTGTAGGAAATCCCTTCGTTGGCCTGCCGGTTCATGTGGACAGCCAGATTGGGGATCAAAAGCAGATCCCGGTCTACACAGACCAGCCGGGTCCGTACCGCCCCCTTCTCCCGGACAGCCACACGCCCTGCCACAGACAGGGGGCGGTCCAGCCAAGGGGCACAGAGCATCCCTCCATACCGCTCCACATTCAGCTTCACATAGCCGTCCGATTCCATCTCCGGATTTTCTTTAATCTTGAAAGTAGGGGAATCACTGTGGCTGGCCACAATGTGAAACCCCTTCCAGGCCCCTTCCGGGATCCGGAAGCAGATGAGTGCAGAATCGTTCCGGACAACATAATACCCGCCCCCAGGATGCAATTCCCATCGTTCCATCTCACCCAACCGTTGGAACCCATTTTCCTCCAACAGCTGTGCCATATTCGCCACTGCATGGCAAGGGCTGGGGCTTCTCTCCAAAAAGTCCAGCAGCTCCACGGCCATCTTTCTTTGATCCATATAATACCTCCCGGTTCCGGCCGGCACATGCCGCACTGCACTCCCCTTCTCTGTCAGCATCCGTCAAGTGCCGGCCATCAGTCAAATTGTAGCATAGAATTTTCTTTACTGCCAGCTATTTTTTTAACATACTCCACATTTTTTACAAAATCCGCCTATGCATCTCGTTTTCATCCGCATGAAATGGCCGTCCGCCTGCATATACTGTGGCAAACCCGGACAACGGAGAACAATTTCATGCAATTCTTTTCTAAGCGTCAAAAGAAGCCGGCAGCCAGCCCCCCTCTGGTAAGGCGGCCTTTTCTCCTGGGCGGCATCCTCCTGCTTCTGATGGCGGGCCTGTGGTCCCAGGCCCGCTCCTACTGGCCAGCGGCAGCGGCCTCTGTCCAGGTACTGCTTGGCCGGGAACTTCCGGTCTATTCCGTGGAAACCGACCAAAAACAGGCGGCGCTGAGCTTTGACGCCGCCTGGGGCAATGAAGATACCGCGGAAATCCTGGATATTCTGGAAAAGTACGACGTGAAGGTGACATTCTTCATGACAGGCCAATGGGTAAAAGACTATCCGGATGATGTAAAGCGAATTGCGGAACTGGGGCACGATCTCGGGAATCACAGCGAAAACCACCAACAGATGAGCCAGCTTTCAGAAGCGGAAATCCGTCAGGAAATACAGAGTGTGCACGACGAGGTAAAAGAACTGACTGGCATTGAAATGGACCTGTTCCGGCCGCCTTATGGGGATTACAATGATACACTGGTGAGCACGGTGCGGGAGATGGGGTATCAGTGCGTACAGTGGAATGTTGACAGCCTGGACTGGAAAGATTATGGCGCAGACTCCATCGTTAAGACAGTCTGCAATCACAAAAACCTGTGCAACGGCTCCATTATACTCCTGCACAATGGTGCCAAATATACGCCGAAAGCGCTGGAAGCCGTAATCACCGGCCTGCAGGCCCAGGGCTATGAGCTGGTCCCCATCTCCCAGCTGATCTGCACAGGGGAGTATACCATTGACCACACGGGCCGCCAAATCCCCCAGTAGGCAGCCGGCGGAATTCATTTCGGCTGCTTTGGGCCGGAATCCGAGCGTACAATATATTCCTCAATCAAGCGTTCAATAATCCGGTCCAATTGCCGGATGGTATCCCGCAGCCGCTGATTTTCCTCCTTCAGCCGCTCGTGCTCAATTTCCCGGTTCATTCCAATGCCTCCCTTGCATGTTCCGAACCTATCATACCAGAACCGGGAAAATTTTTCCATCATTTTTAATCGACACTTTTCGACTGGTTTTCAGCTTTTTCAGCCATTCCGCGGCTTTTCCTCCCATAAATGGCCCCGCACAGGGCGCTTCCCAGAACCACCAGCACCAGGATCATCACCGCACAGTGGAGGAAAAAGGTATCCGGCAGGATCGTGATCACCGGATCCGTAGAGGCATTGAAAATCCAGAGGTCGTTCCGGAATACCACCTCATGGAACAGCACAAACGCCTGGTCCCAGTTGACTGCAATGGCCAGGCCTGCCGCCAGCGGGACCAACACCGTCAGCAGCGCCGCGTATTTCAGATAGCGAAATTGCCGCCTGCGCCGGAACCAGGCCACGCCGGCCACTGCCAGCACCAAGGTCACCGGCACCATATACTCAAAAAACAGGAATACCCGTTTGACCTCCTCAAAGTGGATCCGGCCCCCTTCTGACATAGGCAGATCCGGGAACTCCAGCGTATTCGGCCCCCAGAAATTGTTGTAATCAATGAGCACATCATAATTGCGGCGGATCTGCTCCTGGGAAAGGCCGGAAACCTGGTCCAGATCCATCCGGTCCATTTCCCAATAATAAAGCGGGCGGAAATTCAATGTGATCACTACAGCTGCCGAGATAATCAGCAGCATCAACACCAGGCCCAGGGCCAGCTGTCCCATACGGTACGATTTTTCCCTATTTTGTTCCATACTTCATCCGCTCCTGTCTTTTGGATTTCCGCGCCTGCAGGCCCGTTGGCTTCGCCCAGGCTTTTCTGCCCTCCAGCATAGCACGTCCCGGCGTTTTTGTCGATAGGCTGGCGTTTCCCTGGAAGCTGTGTTATGATTAGGATAAAGCCCGCAGGTACAGCCGGCTGCCGTGAGGGACACGGCAGCCATGAGAGGAGGAATCCGCCTATGATACATTTTATACTGGGAGCAGGTGTTTTTCTGGCCGACCTGGCGGCCAAGGCTTATGTGGAAGAACAGCCGGAGGATCGGCTTCCACGAAAAATCCTGCGCGGAAGGGCGACGCTTTGCCGAAGCCACAACAAGGGGATGATGCTGAACTTCCTGGAGGATAAGCCGGAAACAGCTGCCCGGGCTTCCACCGCTGCCGGCGTTCTGGCGCTGCTGCATTTTCTGCCCCTGCTTTTCCGGCGGAAGCGGAAACAGAGCCTTGAGAAGCTGGGGGGAGCCCTGATCCTGGGAGGTGCCGCCAGTAATATTTCCGACCACTGGCGCCGGGGCTATGTGGTGGATTATCTGAAATTTCCCTGGAAGCCCATTGAAAACGTTGCCTTTAACCTGGGGGACCTTGCCATCTTTACCGGTTGCCTGCTGACCATTCTGGGGCATACAGAGGACAAGCCGCTGAAACGAACGGAGCTGACCGAACAAGGGGCGGAATAACCGCCCCTTGCGCACCCCATCCTTTTCTGTTTTCGGCTTTCCTTTTTCCGCCTTTTACTCGTAAGCGGCAATCTTCCGGTCTGCCGCCCGCATCAATACCCGGTACAGCAATAGATCCAGCACTGCCAGGATGACGCAGCCGCCAGCCGCCAGCAGGTAGGGGGACATCTCCGTCAACGTATACAGCCATACCGCCAGCGCCCCCAGCCCAAGGCCAATCACCCACAGCAAAAACATACTGATGGTAGCGTTCAGGTTTTGCTTCACCGCCTGCTGCTCATTCTCCCAGACCAGTTTGGGGCGGCACAAATCACGCCACAGCTGAAAGATATTCATCCCGCCATTGAGCAGCACCGTAACCACCACCGACAAAACCACCGCCGGCAACGGCAGAGGAGCCCCCACAGCCAGGGCTATAAGGAAAAAAATCAGCAGATATCCGGTGGTGCAGAGAATTCCCAGGATCAGGCCGGACAGCAGCTTAGCCTTCACCTGCTGCCGGTAGGGCATGGGAATATATTTCATGAACAGGCAGCCGCCTCCCTCCCGGGAAATGGCAGTGGCACAGATCAGGTTGCTGCTTCCCAGAAACACCGTCAGGCCATAGCACACCAGAATCACTATGCCGCCTATAAAGGCCGCCTGCTGGCCGGTCATTTGAATCTCATCCATCAACGCTCCCAAGGTCCCCATCACTTCCACAAGGCTTCCCAGAGATCCCAGCTCCGCAATCAGCGCAATCAGCATGGGCACCAGGAACAGCAGCGGCCAGATGAACAGCATCAGCGCGCAGTTGAGGAAATACACCGGCGAGCGAAACAGCAGCCGGTATTCCTTCCGCAGGTAGGCAGACAGCGCCCCGCTGCTGCGCACCAGCTTGGCTTCCTCCCGGGCAGTAATTTTCTGTCGTTTGGAGGTAGTCTCACTCATGGATAGGACACCGCCAAAATACAGGCGGGTGGCCACCAGCAAAAGCAGGACTACAAAGGCTGCCGTAATCGCTGCGTAAATCAGCAAATTCCAGGCTGCACCGCCCACCAGCGCTTCTACCAGGAAACGCAGGTTAGGGAACAGCTTGCTGAGGATTCCCACCAGTGAATTGCGCCCTGCCATCAAAAGATCCAGCAAGTTCTGCGCATCCATATTTTCCATTTGGCTGCTGAGCATACCAACCCCCATGGCAGCAATCAAAAGCAGAATCGTTCCCAGTGTGGTCAGCACGCTCTTATTGCGGGCCACTTTTCCCAGGCGCATGAAAATCATAGAAACCAGCGCTGCATAGGCCATGGGGACCACCGGCAAAAGCAGGATCCCCGCCAGGGTAATCAGCCAAAAGGGAACCCCTGCCCCGGCAGCTGTCCCAAAACCGATAAACACCGGCAGCAAAATAGCGGCGGTTGTCAACAGTTCGTACACCCACACGACCAGGAATTTGGCTCCTACAATCTGGGACGCACGAAGCGGCAGGGGCAGCAAGGTCTGGATGTCCCCACTCATATAGAATACCGTCAGGATATAGGGAAGGCCGAAAACAAAGGTCATTATCCCGCCGACAAAGCAGGCCAGCTCCAGCAGAAGACCCTCCTGGCCGGTAGGGGCCAGCAGCTCATAGCCTGCCTTCCCTCCCTGGAACAGCATAGCAAACATGGGGATCAAGCAGACCACCACCAGCAGCCATAACGCTGCCCCGGACAGATTGATTTTCCGTTTTTTCTTACCCGACCCGGTGGACATAGCGCTGCTCATGCCACACTTAAGCAGGGTCCAGGTTAACACTCGCAATTTACGCATCCTTGGTCATGCTCAGGAAGATTTCTTCCAGAGTCTCTCCTTCCCGGAATTGTCCTCTCAGTTCCTCCAATGTGCCCCGGTACACAAAGCGTCCGTGGTTAATCACCGCAATCTGGTCGCAGAGCTTCTCCGCCACTTCCAGTACATGGGTGGAAAACAGAACGCTCTTCCCCGCCTCCGCATGTTCCCGCATCATTTCCTTTAGGGCAAAGGCAGACTTGGGATCCAAGCCAGTGAGGGGCTCATCCAAAATCCAGATCGCCGGATTGTGGATCAATGCCCCCATGACCATAATTTTCTGGCGCATACCATGGGAATAGCTGAGGATCCGATCCTTCAGGGCGTTCTCCATCTCAAATCGGGCGGCATAGGCAGCAATCCGCTCCTTCCGCTCCTGGGTAGGCACCTCATAGATATCCCCCATAAAATTCAGGTATTCGATGCCCTTGAGCCGCAGGAAATTGTCCGGGCTGTCCGAAACAAAGCCAAACTGCTTCTTGGCTTCCACTGGCTCTCTGAGGATATCTTTTCCATTTACCGTAATGCTGCCGCCCTTATCCGGCTCCAGAATCCCCGTGATCATCTTCAGAGTGGTCGTTTTTCCTGCCCCGTTGGGGCCGATAAAGCCGGTGATGGTTCCCTCCTGGATTTCCCAGTTCATATCGTCCACGGCTTTGTGAGTTCCCGCATAAGTCTTGGAGATATGCTCCAGCCGAATCATCGACATCTTTTGCCTCCTGTCCGAGCCTGCAGGCAGGCTCATGTTCTATTTGTTTAATACAATAGTACAATATTTTTCTTTTGTCAAGACATTTTTAGCGTTTCAAATACACCATATAAATCCAGAGCCCCGTATCCCCATTCCCGATTGGGATAGCTGTATACCGCCTTCCGCCGTGCGCCCAGAATCAGGTAAGCCCGCACTGCGTTGATATCCATCCGCGGCTCATTCCCCCGTACAATCCCCCAATGGAGAAGATCCGCCGCCGCCCCGGCCGCATGGGCCGCCGCCACGCTGGTGCCAGAGAAGGTGGCGAATCCACCCCCCGGCACCGGTCCATATACCGAAACTCCTGGCGCTGCCAAGTCCGGCTTCACCGCCCCCAGCCGGGTATAGCCTCTGCCCGAGTGAATGTAAATGCTGTCTGCCCGGTGGTTGTACGCCCCCACTGTCAGCACCCCATCCCCGGTAGAGGGGATGGTCAGAGTAGTGTCCGGGGAAGGCTCCAAGAAATAGGTGCCCGGCTCTGCCTGCCCTTCCACAGGCAGCCACAGATGGAATTGCCCGGCAATCCGGTAGGTGTTGTAAATCCGGATGATCCAGATGCCCGGCGTGGGCTGGCGGAAGCCCATGGAGATCAGCTGGCTGCCGGAGCGCACCTCCACCAGACGGTAATCCACGGTGATAGCGGTTTCCTCCAGTACGAACCCAATCTCCTGGCTGCTGCCCGCCTGGGGCGGGATCCGGGGCACCTCCTCCCCGCCAGGGGAGAGGAAACCTACCGCGTAGAGTTCCGGGGCCTGGGCCCAGAAATCCATTCGGAAGCCGCTTTCCCCCGGAGGGATCCGCAGCTCCACATCCCGGTATTCCTCCTCCTCGTTCAAAAGGCCAAAGTAATGGTGCGCCCGGTTCCCCTCATTGCCTGCCGCTGCCACCGGCACCAATCCGCCCAAATCCGTAGGGCGGCTCAGCACCTCCTCCAGGGGCGTATAGCCGTCATGTCCACCCCGGTTGGTCCCCAGGCCCAGGCAGATCACCAGGGGCATGGCCAGCTGTTCCCGCAGGTCCAGCAGATACCGCACGGCCAGAAGGATATCGGTTTCCTGGTACACCGGCTGCTCCGTATCTACCAGATAGTAGGCCTTCAGGTTTTCCTTGGCCGGTTTCAGCTTGACCACTGCCAAGCTAGCATCCGGGGCCGCACCAATAAAACTGCCGTCCGGCATCTCGCTGCCGGCGGCAATGCCGGCCAGAAACGTCCCATGGCCATTTTCATCTGCCGTGAGCACCAGGCTGCGGGGATCCGGCTGCCGCAGTGCCGCGTCCAGCTGTTCCTGCCGGTACTCGGTGCCGTAGGGAAGGCCCGCCGGCGGTTCCCCTGTCTGGTCAGTCTGATCCCAAATCCGCAGGATCCGGCTGCCGCCGTCCGCCCGCCGGAATACTGGGTGGGTGTAGTCAATGCCGGTGTCGATGACCCCCACAATCACCCCCTCCCCCCGCAGCCCCGGCACAGGCAGGGTCTGGGCCCGCAGGATTCCCGCGCTTTCCATGCTGGTGGTTTCCTGGAGGGAAAACAGGCTGGGAATAGCGCGGAAGCCATAATCCGCCACATTGTAGAAAGGGGCCCGTTCCCGGCTCAGATGGGCCACTGCATACAATGGGTTCACTACCTCCATACAGTATGCCCCGTACTCGCCAAATACTGGAGGCCGGGCCACCGGATATTCCAGCACAAAGTCCATATAGTCCTCCGAAAGGATCTGCTCCCGGCAGAGCTGTTCCTCCTGAGTCATATTCCATCTCCTCTCATCTATGCTCCGGAGGCGTATGCAGCAGCCGGCGCAGCCGCTCTTCCGAAAGCCGGCACAGCTCCCGGCGGGACCGCCGGCATTGCTCCTCCAGCGCCCGCAGCGCCAAAGCTTCCGCCTGGCGGAGCAGCCGCTCCCGCATCTGCAGGGAAAGGATCTGCCGCAGGACAGCCTGGCGCCGTTCCCTGCTGCCCTCTCCCCATTCTGTCAGCAGCAGTATCCACAGTTCCCTGTCCAAGCCGCGCCTCCGCCCCCGCATCCTCTCTGTATTATATCCCCCGCACCCTTTGTCCTAGAACGGAAACAGGGAGCCTGCCCAGCAGGGCTTCCGGATTACCCAGAAGACAAAAAAGCAGGCACCACACTCTCTCGTGGAATGCCTGCCTGTTGTGTTTTTATTTACGGGACGATCTGGCCCCGCAGCTCAATCCGGGGGCCCCCGGTGTTCTCTAAGTACTCCCGGGTAATGGTCACCCGTCCGATGTTGCTGTCCTTAGGGATTTCGTACATAATATCCAGCATGTACTCCTCCAGGATGGCCCGCAGGGCCCGGGCGCCGGTGCCCCGCTCCAATGCACGCTCCGCAATCACCTCCAGAGCGCCGTCGTCAAAGATCAGCTGAACCTCGTCCATGGCCAGCAGCTTCTCATACTGTTTCAGGATGGCGTTCTTGGGCTCCCGGAGGATCCGCACCAGAAACTCCTTCGTCAAAGCCTCCAGGGTCACCACAATGGGCAGCCGCCCTAGGAACTCCGGGATCATGCCGAACTTCCGCAGATCCTCCATCTGTACCTTGGAAAGGATATTTTTATCCCCATCGCACTGGTCCTTCAGCTGGGCGTTGAAGCCGATGGCGGAACGGCGGTTCAGCCGCTCCCGGATAATATCCTCCAGGTCCGGGAAAGCGCCGCCGCAGATAAACAGGATATTCCGGGTATCCATGGTGGTCATGGGCACCATGGCGTTTTTGTTGCCGGACCCCACCGGCACCTCCATCTGGGTGCCCTCCAGCATTTTCAGCAGCTCCTGCTGCACGGATTCCCCGCTGACGTCCCGGGTGTTGGTGTTCTTCTTTTTGGCGATCTTATCAATCTCGTCGATGAACACAATGCCGTGCTCCGCCTTCTCCACATCATTATCCGCTGCGGCCAGCAGCTTGGAGAGGACACTCTCAATGTCATCCCCTATGTACCCGGCCTCAGTGAGGGAAGTGGCGTCCGCAATGGCCAGGGGCACCTGCAGCAGCTTGGCCAAAGTCCGCACCAGATAGGTCTTGCCGCTGCCGGTGGGGCCGATCATCAGCACGTTGGATTTTTCAATCTCCACCCCGTCCGCATCGTTGGAGGCGATGCGCTTGTAGTGGTTGTATACCGCCACAGACAGGGCCTTTTTCGCTTTTTCCTGACCCACCACGTACTCATCCAGCATTCCCTTCAGCCGGTGGGGGGCCGGAATATCCTTCAGGGAAAGGGCCGGCTGTTCCCCCTCCTCCCTGGGCTTTTTCTTTTTCACCTTCTGGCGCTGGGGGATCTCCACACCGCCCAGGTTGCTCAGGTCAATCATCTTCAGGTCAAAGGGCATGTTGTTCGGCAGGTTCATCCCACCGTTCTGGTTGCTGAACATATCAAAGGCCTTCTGCATACAGTCGCTGCAGATGGTCAGCCCGCCAGGCATGTGGATCAGTTTGCCTGCCCGGCTCTCCGGCCGGCGGCAAACGCTGCACACCTCCTCGTACTCATCCTGCTTCTCCTCCTGGGAGGAGGCAGGGGCGGAGCTTTTGCTCTCCTCCGTGACAGCCGGGCTGGTCTCCTCCCGGCTGTCCGACGGGGACTGCCCCTTTTTTTCTTCCGTGGAATCTATGTTTTCTCTGTTATCTTCGCTCATTCCGTCTCCTTATCATGGCATGCCCGGGCATGGCATCCAGAAAAAAGTATTTTGCCTCATGATACCACGGAATTCCCTCCGGTACAAATAAAATTTTTGTGAAGGTGGGGCGGGTGGCGAGGTCATGCGTTTTCATGCAAGCATGGCTTCCCCGACTTTTGCGCCCTGGTGTCACAAATATCTCTTCACATACTGGCCGGTGTAGGACTCCGGAACCTGGGCCAGCTCCTCCGGGGTGCCGGCGGCCACCACGGTGCCGCCCTTGTCTCCCCCCTCCGGGCCCATGTCGATCAGATAGTCGGCGGTTTTGATCACATCCAGGTTGTGCTCAATGACCACCACCGTGTTGCCCCCGTCGGACAGCCTCCGGAGGATGTCCACCAGCTTGTGGACATCCGCAAAGTGTAGGCCGGTGGTGGGCTCGTCCAGAATGTACAGGGTCTTGCCGGTGCCACGCTTGCACAGCTCCGTGGCCAGCTTTACCCGCTGGGCCTCGCCGCCGGACAACTCCGTGGAGGGCTGGCCCAGGCGGATATAGGAGAGGCCCACATAGTGGAGCATCTCAATCTTCCGGCGGATGCTGGGCACCGGATCAAAGAAGTCCAGAGCCTCCTCCACCGTCATATTCAGCACGTCGTAAATACTCTTTCCCTTGTACTTCACCTCCAGGGTCTCCCGGTTGTACCGTTTGCCGCCGCAGACCTCACAGGGCACGTACACGTCCGGCAGGAAGTGCATCTCAATCTTTAAAATCCCGTCACCGCTGCAGGCCTCGCACCGGCCTCCTTTGACATTGAAGCTGAACCGGCCTTTCTGGTAACCTCTGGCCTTGGCGTCCGGGGTGCTGGCGAACAGGTCCCGGATCAAGTCAAAGACACCGGTGTAGGTGGCCGGGTTGGAGCGGGGTGTCCGGCCAATGGGGGACTGGTCAATGTTGATAACCTTGTCAATATTCTCCATTCCCTCAATGGCCTGGTGTTTGCCTGGGATCACCCGGGACCGGTTGATCTTCTTGGTCAGCGTCTTGTAAAGAATTTCGTTGACCAGGGAACTTTTCCCAGAGCCAGAAACCCCGGTGACGCAGGTCATGACTCCCAGAGGGATATCCACGTCTATATTTTTCAAGTTGTTTTCCGCCGCCCCCCGGATGGTCAGGAAACCTGTGGGCTTCCTCCGTTCCGTGGGCACGGGAATTTTTTTCCGGCCGGACAGATAGTCTCCGGTGATGGAGCCCGGGGTGTTCATAATATCCTCCGCCGTCCCTTGTGCCACCACCTGGCCCCCGTGCTCCCCGGCGCCGGGGCCGATATCCACAATATAGTCCGCCGCCCGCATAGTATCTTCATCGTGTTCCACCACGATCACGCTGTTGCCCAGGTCCCGCAGGTGGATCAGGGTCCGGAGCAGCTTGTCGTTGTCCCGCTGGTGCAGGCCAATGCTGGGCTCGTCCAAAATGTAGGCCACCCCCACCAGGCCAGAACCGATCTGGGTGGCCAGGCGGATCCGCTGGGCCTCCCCGCCGGACAGGGTCCCTGCTGCCCGGGACAGGGTCAGATAGTCCAGCCCCACATCCACCAAGAATCCCAGCCGGGCCTGGACCTCCTTCAGAATAGGGGCGCTGATGGCCCGCTGCATCTCCGACAGCTCCAAATGTTCCAGATAATCCTGAATCTTGGTCAAGGGCATGGAGGTCAGCTCATAGATATTTTTGTCCCCCACCGTCACCGCCAGGGAGGAGGGCTTCAGCCGCTGCCCATGGCAGGAGGCGCAGGGGGTCACCCGCATAAAGGTCTCGTACTCTGCTTTCAGCGCATCCTGGCTGGTCTCCCGGTAGCGGCGCTCCAGGTTCTTGAGCAGCCCGTCAAAGGCCACATGGTAGGTGTTCTCCCCCCGCTCACCTTTGTAAGTCACCGGCACCCGCTCCCCGTCCGTGCCGTACTCTATGATATGCTTCACCTCCGGCGGATAGTCCCGGTAGGGAGTGTCCAGACGGAAACCATACCGGTCTGCCAGCGACTGGAGCAGGGAATGGGTGTAGCTGCCCGGCGTACCGGCGGAGCCCCAGCCGTGGGGCGCGATGGCACCCTCCAAAATGCTCAGGCTGGGATCCGGGATGATCAGATCCATGTCGTACTCCATCTTATAGCCCAGGCCGTAGCAGTCCGGGCAGGCGCCGAAGGGGTTGTTGAAGGAAAAGCTTCGGGGCTCCACCGCCTCCACGCTGATGCCGCAGTCCGGGCAGGCGAAGCTTTGGCTGAAGTGAAGCATCTCCCCTCCGACCACCTCCACCATGGCGATGCCCTCGGTAAGGTGCAGGGCCGTCTCCATGGAATCCGTCAGCCGCTTCTCAATCCCCGGCCGCACCACCAGCCGGTCCACCACAATCTCTATGTTGTGCTTCCGGTTTTTTTCTATGGGGATCTGCTCTGACAGCTCAAACAGGTTGCCGTCCACCCGGACCCGGACAAAGCCGCTCTTTCTGGCTCCCTCCAGGACCTTGGCATGCTCCCCCTTTCGGCCCCGGACCACCGGCGCCAGCACCTGAATCCGGGTACTCTCCGGCAGCGCCATCACCTGATCCACCATCTGGTCCACCGTCTGCTTCCGGATTTCCCGGCCGCATTTGGGGCAGTGGGGCACGCCGATCCGGGCGTAGAGCAGACGCAGGTAATCGTAAATCTCCGTCACCGTGCCCACGGTGGACCGGGGGTTGCGGTTGGTGGATTTCTGGTCGATGGAGATGGCCGGTGACAGCCCCTCTATGCTCTCCACATCCGGCTTTTCCATCTGTCCCAGGAACTGCCGGGCATAAGAGGAAAGGGATTCCATGTACCGCCGCTGCCCCTCCGCATAGATGGTGTCAAAGGCCAGGGAGGACTTTCCTGAGCCGGAAAGGCCGGTGAGCACCACCAGCTGATTCCGGGGGATATCCACCGAAAGATTTTTCAGATTGTGCTCGTTGGCACCTCGTATCTTGATAAACTGACGCTCCGCCATGAAATATATAACCTCCGTTTTTCTGTTTCCCGCGCTGTCTCAGCGCAGATATTTTTTCAGTTCCAGCATCTGATCCCGCAGCCGTGCCGCCTCCTCGAAGTTCAGCTCCACCGCCGCCTGGTGCATCTTCTTGGAAATCTGCTCGATCAGCGCCTTCAGTTCCTTCTCGTCCATGGACTCCGGATCTTTCTCCAGCTTGTCCGTCTTGGTTTCCTCCACTTCTTTGGTGATCCGGATCAAATCCCGGACCGCCTTGCGGATGGTCTGAGGGGTAATCCCATGCTCCTCATTGTAGGCCTCCTGGATGGCGCGGCGCCGGTTGGTCTCCTCAATGGCGTGGGCCATGGAGTCCGTCACCGTGTCCGCGTACATAATCACGTGGCCATCGGCATTCCGGGCTGCCCGGCCAATGGTCTGAATCAAAGAGGTTTCCGACCGGAGAAAGCCTTCTTTGTCCGCGTCCAGAATGGCTACCAGGGAGATTTCCGGAATATCCAGACCTTCCCGGAGCAGGTTGATGCCCACCAGCACGTCGAACACGTCCAGGCGCATGTCCCGGATGATCTCCGTCCGCTCCAGGGTGTCGATGTCCGAGTGGAGATACCGGACCCGGATGCCCACCTCCCGCATATAATCCGTCAAATCCTCGGCCATCCGCTTGGTCAGCGTGGTCACCAGCACCTTGTGGCCAGCTTCCACTTCCTTGTTCACCTCGGACACCAGATCGTCCACCTGGCCGGCCACCGGCCGCACATCCACCCGGGGATCCAGCAGCCCCGTGGGCCGGATGATCTGCTCTACCCGCAGCTGCTCGTGCTCCTGCTCGTAGACATTGGGAGTGGCGGACACAAACATCACCTGATGCAGTTTACTCTCAAATTCCTGAAAATTCAAGGGCCGGTTGTCCAGGGCCGAGGGCAGCCGGAACCCATAGTCCACCAGTGTCTGCTTCCGGGACCGGTCCCCGGCGTACATCCCCCGGACCTGGGGCACCGTCATATGGGATTCATCTATAATGAGAAGAAAGTCCTCCGGGAAATAGTCCAGCAGGGTGTGGGGGGTACTCCCCGCCGGGAGCCCTGCCAGATGCCGGGAATAGTTCTCAATGCCGGAACAGAAGCCGGTCTCCCGCATCATTTCCACGTCAAAGTTGGTCCGTTCTGCAATCCGCTGGGCCTCCAGCAGCTTGTCCTGGCTGCGAAATTCCGCCACCCGCTGCTCCAGCTCCTCCTCAATGGCCTTGGTGGCTTCCATCATCCGCTCCGGCGCCACCACGTAGTGGGAGGCCGGAAAGATGGACACATGCTCCAGCCGGGCCTTGATCTCCCCGGTGAGGGTATCAATCTCCGTGATCCGATCCACCTCGTCCCCAAAAAACTCAATGCGCAGGGCAGATTCGCCGGTGCGGGCCGTCACCACCTCCAGCACATCCCCCCGGACCCGGAAGGTTCCCCGGTGCAGGTCCATGTCGTTCCGGGTGTACTGGATATCAATGAGTTTCCGCACCACCTCGTCCCGGTCCTTCTGCATCCCGGGGCGCAGGGAGATGACCATGTTTTTGTAGTCAATGGGGCTGCCTAAGCCGTAGATACAGGACACGGAGGAGACAATCACCACGTCGCTGCGCTCGGAGAGGGCCGCCGTGGCCGAGTGGCGCAGCCGGTCAATCTCATCGTTCACCGCCGAGTCCTTGGCAATATAGGTGTCGCTGGAGGGCACGTAGGCCTCCGGCTGGTAGTAGTCGTAGTAGGAGACAAAATACTCTACGGCGTTGTTGGGGAAAAATTCCTTGAATTCGCCGTAGAGCTGCGCCGCCAGGGTCTTATTGTGGGCCAGCACCAAGGTGGGCTTGTTCAGCGCTTGAATCACGTTGGCCATGGTAAAGGTTTTGCCGGAGCCGGTGACGCCCAGCAGCGTTTCAAATTGATTTCCCGCCTGGAAGCCTTTTACCAGGCCCTCTATGGCCTGGGGCTGGTCGCCGGTGGGGGCGTATTCGGATACAAGTTCGAAATGATCCATGGCTAAATCTCTCCTTTGTGGCTTTTGATATATTCCATATCCGCCATATCCAAAAAACTCATCATGTATTTATAACCCATCACATTATAGCAAATCCCTCGAAAAAAGTATATAGAATCCGGTCGAAAAAAGCACAAATGTTCGATTTTATTTTTTAGGAAACAGACTCGGCCATTGCCATTTAAATTTTATATGATATAATAGCAGAAAAAGCAAAGGAGGTTTTTCCGTGGAAATCAGAGAAGGATACATGCCGTTTGCCGGATACCAGACCTACTACCGGATTGTCGGCAAAAAGACAGGCAATAAGAAACCATTTGTGCTGCTTCACGGCGGTCCGGGATCCACCCACAACTATTTTGAGGTGTTGGACCGGCTGGCGGAGGAGGACGGCAGAGAGATTGTCATGTACGATCAGCTAGGCTGCGGGGAATCTTATGTAGAAAACCGGCCAGATCTCTGGAAATCCGAGACATGGGTGAAGGAGCTGATCCAACTCCGGGAGCATCTGGGTCTGGAAGAGATCCACATCCTGGGCCAGTCCTGGGGCGGTATGCTGCTTTTGGATTATGTCTGCAACTATCACCCCAAAGGGATCAAGAGCCTCGTTCTTTCCAGCACTTTGCCAGCTTCCTGGATGTGGGGGCTGGAACAACAGCGGATGATTCAGGAGCTGCCCCAGGAAATGCAGGACGCCATTCAAAAGGCCGTGGCCACCAACGATTACAGCGATCCGGCCAATCAGGCTGCCGAAGCGGAATACATGCTCCGCCATGCGGCGGGACCTGTGACCGAGGATTCACCCGAGTGCCTGCGGCGTCCAGCCCGAAAAGGAAGAGAGTCCTACGTGGTAGGCTGGGGTCCCAATGAATACACGCCTCTGGGAACCCTGAAAGACTACGACGTCACCGAGCAGCTGAAGGACATTCAGGAACCGGCCTTGGTGATCAGTGGCGGCAACGATCTCTGCACGCCCTATATTGCCAAATATATGTATGACCACATTCCCCACGCCGAGTGGGAGTTGTTCCGAACCTGCCGCCACATGTGCTTTGTGGAGGACAACGACCGCTATGTGGAGCGAATGAAGGAATGGCTGAACAAATATGATTAAAGCCCCTTCCCCCTGTCCCGGTATAATAAAGACAGTCTATGAAGGGGGAAACATTATGAACCGTCAAGTCCATTCTCTGCGGGAGCTGCAGCGGCAGGTCCTGCGCAAAAAGCGGTTGGAGGCTTTGGAGGCGGAGCTTGCCCGCAGGAAGGAAGAGCTGGAGCTGCGAGCACAGGAGCTGCAGAAACAACTGCAGGCGGAACAAAAGGATGTGGACCGGCTGGAAGGCCGGAGCCTTTCCGCTTTATTCCACACCGTCACCGGCCGCCGGGAGGAGAAGCTGGAAAAGGAGCGGGCAGAGGCCTACGCGGCAGAAGTGAAATATCAGGTGGCCGCCCGGGAGCTGGCCGCGGTGGAGGCAGACCTGCAGCGGTGCAGGGCAGAATGGGATACGCTGGCCGGCTGTGAAGCAAAGTATTCCCAGGCACTGCAGGAATGCTCCCGAGCGATTCAGGCTGCCGGCGGAGCAGCAGCGGAAGAGATACGGCGGCGCGCCCAGCAGGTATCCCTTCTGGAAAACCAAGGGCGGGAAATCCAGGAAGCCTTGGGTGCCGGCCAAGAGGCCCTGGACACGGCAGAACGTGTTCTGGACGCTCTGGGGAATGCAGAAAAATGGGGGACCGGGGATCTGATCGGCGGCGGCCTCCTCTTTGACATCAAAAAACACGAGCATATGGATAAGGCCCAGGAGGAGATTGAACAGCTGCAAGTCTGCCTGCTCCGCTTCCGCACCGAGCTGACAGACATTTCCATCTCCGCCGATGTGGAGGTGCAGGTGGACGGCTTTCTCCGGTTTGCCGACTATTTTATGGACAGCCTTCTGGCCGACTGGAGCGTACAAAGCCGCATCCAAAAAGCGCAGGACGAGATTCGGATCACCTATTCCCGCATTCAGCAGGCCCTGAGACGGCTCCAAGCCATGCAGGCAGAGACTTCCAGGGAGCGAGAGCAGGCCTCCGCGGAGCTGGAGCGGCGGATCTGCGCAGAAAGCGGAGCATTTTGATGTCATAGGGAACAAAGTTTCCTGCGCCGATTTTTGCTGCGTGCAAACGCAGAAAATACCGTACAAAAATCGTGCGCATCCCGCGGAGGGACTATAGTAAACGGCGGTGACAAGACAGGGCGCCTGTCTTGTCACCGCCGTTCTATCTCCGTCCCATACCGTTCCAGCAGATATCGGCTCCACTCCGGAGCCCGCTCTTCCTCAAACAGGTGGAACAAAAAGTCCACCACCAGCTGGTGACGGAAAGCTGCCTCCGCCCTGCCGGACTCCGTCAGCATCAAATCCCTCAGGCGCAGAATTTTCTCAAAGAAATGATCCACACCGGTGCCGCGGCTTTTATCCCGGTACTGCTCTGCCGTCAGTGCCTCCTCCGGAAAACAATTTCGGTCAAAGAAAGGCCGGCCACTGGCAAGCCCAAAGGCGTAGGTGCGAAGAATACCGTTGGCCCCCAGGGCATCGCACATATCCGCGTCGGACACCACCCGTCCCTCCCGGGATTGGGGCCGGATTCCCTGGAGCCGTTTGCTGTAGCCCAGGGTCCGTATGGCAGCGCACACCTGCTCCTGCCGTTCCGGCTCCATCTCCGCCTCCGTCAAAATTTTCCGGGCGTGGGGCAAGCGTTCCTCGGTTTCCGTCCCAAACAACTTATAGTCGTCCACGTCGTGGAGCAATGCAATCCAGGCCGCCAGTACCGGATCCGCCTGCTCCTGCTCCGCAAACTGAATGGACAATGCTAACACCCGGTCCGCATGGTCCAGTCCGTGACCGGAGCCCTCTTTCTCCAGCAGCCCCGCCACCTTATCCCGGGCAGCCGCCAGCCGTTCCCTCTCACGCTCTTCCATTTTCCGCTCCTCCGTCACAGGCCAAAGATAATGGACGCGGTGGCAAAATAAATCAGCAGGGACACGGCGTCCACAATGGTGGTGATAAACGGGCTGGCCATCACTGCTGGGTCAAAGCCCACCCGTTTGGCCAGCACCGGCAGGATACAGCCCACCAGCTTGGCCACACACACGGTAACCAGAATGGCCACGGAGACCACCAGCGCGGTCATGGGATCCTTCCGGTCAATGAAAATCACTTTGAAGAAGCAGACCACCGAAAGGGTGGCACCGCAGCAGGCTGCCACCCGGATCTCCTTCCAGATCACCGCCGGCATATCCTCGTACTCAATCTCATTGAGGGAGAGGCCCCGGATGATGGTGACGGAGGTCTGGCCGCCGGCGTTGCCGCCGGTTCCCATGAGCATGGGGATAAAGACCGTCAGGGCCGGCACCACCGCCAGCGCATCCTGAAAATGGGTCAGGATCGTGCTGGTGAAGGTAGCGGACAGCATCAGAAACAGCAGCCAGGGGATCCGCTTCTTATAGGTTTCCCACACGCTCACCTTCATATAGGGACGGTCGGACGGCATGATAGCGGCCATCTTCTCAATATCCTCGGTGGCCTCCTCCTGCATGACGTCCATCACGTCATCGAAGGTGATAATCCCCACCAGCCGGTGCTCCATATCCACCACCGGCAGCGCCATCAGGTCGTATTTCTTAAAGGTTTCCGCCACCGCCTCCTGATCCTCCAGGGTGGTGGCGTATATCACATTGGTCTCCATGATGTCCTCAATGACATCCTCATAGCTGGACAAAAGAAGGGTTTTAACCGATACCAGCCCCAGCAGCGTCCGGTTCTGATCCACCACATAGCAGGTGTAGATGGTCTCCTTGTTGACCCCAATCCGACGGATCCGGGTAAAGGCGTCCTGCACCGTCATATCCTTCCGCAGGTCCACAAACTCAATAGTCATCAGGCTGCCGGCGGAGTCGTCCGGATACTGGAGGATCCGGTTGATCTGCATACGGGTTTCCGGCTCCGCATGGCGCAGGATCCGCTTTACCACGTTGGCCGGCATCTCCTCAATAATATCCACCGTATCGTCCAGATAAATCTGGTCCATCACGGTTTTCAGCTCCCGGTCGCTGAAGCTGTGGATCAGCAGCTCCTGCATATCCGAGTCCATCTCTACGAATGTATCCGCCGCCAGCTCCTTGGGCAGGATCCGGAACATCAGCGGCAGCTGTTCCTCCGGCACATCTTCCAGCATGGCGGCAATGTCAAAGGGCTCCATCTCTTTCAGCAGCTCCCGCAGCTCGCTGAACCGTTTCTGCTCCAAGAGTTGTATCGCCTGTTCTTCCATCTCTGCCTCCTTCCGGCCGGGCACAACTTCCGCCCCGCCGTATTTTCCTCTCTGTGATTGTCAAACGGCGAATTTCCTGTTGCCCAAAAGCTCTCCCTTTTGCGTTCCCTTGCATATTATAAACGAATTTCTCTCATTTGAAAACCCCCGTGTCCGCCGCGCCCAGGGAAAAAATGGCGATGGAAGGGCAAAAAAAGCGGTCCGGGCAGGCGCACCAAAGGGAAAGACGCTGCCGCCCCACCGGGAATTCCGGCAGGGCGGCAGCGTCTCAGCGGCTTCCGCAAAAGCCTGTTTCCACAGCCCCCAAGCTTACTGCTCCGCCCGGGCAGCCCGCTCCTTTTGGGACCGCAGATGCACCCCGTCCTTCTCCGTGGGCACCTTGAAGCCCGGCAGGAACCGGTCCCAGCCGGTGATGGTCAGCACCAGCATGGACACCACAGCAATGATACTGAAGTAGTTGGCGGAGATGATCTTAATAGGTGTAAACTCGTACAGCGGATACACCGACGCGGCCAGGCCCGTAAAGTAGATCATATAGCCATGCCAGGGGATCAGCTGGGAGCCGATGGTGCCAAAGGCATCGGAGTAGGTGGAATTGCGCAGCCGCAGCTTGTACATCTGCTCCGGCGTGGCCTCCACCTCCCGCTCCGTCATGTCTTTGATAATGGGGCCCATGGTCACAATCTGCCCAGTGCAGTCGCCCAGCACCGCATTGCAGAACAGGGACAGCAGGGCATTGCAGAACAGCAGCTGCCGGACGCCTCGCACAATGGCGGACACGCCCCGGACAATGGGGTCAAAGGCGTTCATGCTGGACATAATGCCGCCAAAGGCCGCAGTCCAGAGGGTCATGGCCACAGTCCAGGAGCCAGCGTCCGAGAAGCCGGCGTAGACCAGATCGCCAAAGGTGGCCAGATCCAGCGTTCCTGCCGCCAAGCCCAGCAGGAAGGCCAGCAGAATGCCGGCGCCCAGGCAGATGACAGTGCCCAGCCCAGCCACGGCCATGATCACCACAGCCACCAGGGGAATCAGCAGATACATGGGGACACCGGCTCGCACCTGCTCCAGCAGAGTTACGGCGGAGGCATTTTCCTCGCTGAGGGTCACCCACACATCCGCCGGGATGGCGTCAATGGCCTCCGCGGCGCTGCCGGAGGTACCGCCCAGGCCCATGGCGCCGGACACCACCAGGAATACAATAAAGCCGGCGGCCAGGCAGATCAGGGACCAGGATCCCTGGTGCCGTACCCGGTCCACCACCTCTACGTTATGGACGCCGGAGGAGAGCACCGTGGTATCCGAGATCAGGCCAATGTTGTCGCCAAAACAGCAGCCGCCGGCAATGGCCGCCACCGTCAGCAGCGGGGAACCGCCCACAATGTGGGACAGCCACAGGAACACCGGCACACAGGCAGCGAATGTGCCCCAGGAGGTGCCGGTGGCCACCGACAGAATAGCCGTCACCAGCAGGGAAGCGCTGGCCACCGTGGTTCCGGTGAGGCCGATGGCCATGGCCGCCTCAATAATGGAGGCGCCCACACCGCTGGCCATAAAGACCTCCGCCATGGCAAAGGAAATCATCAGCAGGAACAGAATGTCAATGAGGTTTTTGGCATTCTCCATAGCCGAAGAATAGATGGCCTTGTAGGACTTCCGGTCCAGGACAAAGGCCAAAATTCCCGCCCATACCGTGGCCAGCGGAGCGGACAGCAGAATATCCACGCCGCCAAGCAGAAGGCCGGCCAGAAGAATCACCGGCGTCAGCTTCAAAAAGGCTTTCAATGCTTTCATCGTTTTCATTTCCTCCTCTCACAAATGAAGTCCGGCCAGGGACTCCTCTTTCCATCAATACTGTGCAAACAGGGAGCCAAAACCGCCGGTGTGCAGATAGCAGGCGGCACCCGGCACCCGGCCGTCCCGGATATACGCCTCCATCCCCACCAGGACCTTGCTGTTGTACACATTTTCCACCAGGATCCCCTCCCGGCGGGCAAACGCCCCTACCATCCGGCTGCTCGCCGGTGTGTTGACGCTCCAGCCCTCTCCCCGGAACGTGTCATCCACCACGCAGGCCTCCTCCAGGCTGCCGGGGAACGGCAGGCCCAGGATCTCCTCCGCTTCCTGCAGCGTCTGACGGATGTGCGCAAGCAGCGTTTCCCGGTCATCCTCCACGCTGATGATGACCACCTGGAAGGGGAAGCCCAGCAGGGCGTTGCCGTAGATCAGGCCGGTGGCCACGCCTCCGTTTCCCCCCGGCGCAAAGAGGGTCGCCTGCCGGATCCCCCGTTCCCGGAACTGGCGCTCCAGCTCCGGCACCGCCTGGACATACCCCAGGGCGCCCCGGCCAGTGGTGGCGCCGTTGCGGATCACATAGGGATGGCAGGAAGAGGCAAGCTCCCGGCACAGCTCCGCCACCACCTGTTCCCGGACGCCGGCGTCCACCGGACCCAGGTAGCGGCACTCTGCCCCCAACAGCTGGTTCAGCAGCACGTTCCCCTCCAGGCGCTCCGGCTTTTCCCCGTTGTGCACCAAAATGCACCGCAGCCCCAGCTTGGCACTGGCGGCTGCCGCCAGGGTACACAGGTTGGACTGCAGCGGGCCGGCGGCAATCAGCGTGTCCGCCCCCTGCTCCAGAGCCTCTCCGGCCAGGAACTCCAGGCTTCTCAGCTTATTGCCCCCCGGCCCCAGGCCCGTCATGTCATCCCGCTTGATGTAAATGCCCGGATGCCCCAGCTCCCTCTCCCAGTTGGACAGAGGCTCCAGCGGCGTGGGGAGAATCGCCAGCCGGGCGCGGCTTACCTGCTCCAGGGCTGCTTCCAAAGACAGCACCATATCCTCTCCTCTCATGAAAATTCTGTTTTTTCGGAACAGATTTATTACAAGCAAGATTCATGCCATTTTTTCTCTGCGCCGCATTTTCACGGGAACGCTTTACTATAGTAACGCAGTGGAAAGCAAAAAAACCCGGAAAATTTTCCAATGAAAATGCTTTCCAGGTTCTTCTTGGCTTCTGTTCTGGCCTTTATTTTGGTTTAAAATCCGGTTTTTTTCAACCTATTTTTCAACCATTTTTTTCCACACCTGCTGCCCCAGCTCGGTGATTTCCGTCCCCCGCCTGCCGGCCTGCACGGTGACCAGCCCATAGCGGCTGAGCACCCGCAGGTGCGTGCGCACCTGCTGCTCGCTGAGCATCACGCCTTTTTCCCGGAGGCTGCGGCTGAGCCCGCCCCGCCCCTGATGGACCCCGCTCTCCCGGTTATAGTGCAGCAGAGACAGGATGGCCGCATACAGCTCCCGGCGTTCTCTCTCCTGCAGCAGGAAATGCTCCAGCAGCGGGGCGGAAGCAGTAGCCTCCTCCGGCAGAGGAGCTGAGACGCCCTCTCCCTCCCCGGAGCGGCCCGCCCCGCTCTCCGCCTCCGGCTGCCCGTCCAGCTGGGACGCCACATCCTCCCGGTCCAGCACCGGCTTCCCCAGATAGGAAAGCCGCTCCACAAAGTTTCCCAGCTCCCGGACATTGCCCGGCCACGGGTATTGGCCCAAAAACTCCCAGGCTGCTGGCGTCAGGGAAAAGACCGCGCCCAGCTGCTCCTGAAAATGCCGCAGCAGCAAAGGGACATCCTCCCGGCGGTCCCGCAGCGGCGGGATTTCCAGGGAAAGCACATTGAGCCGGTAGTACAGATCCTCCCGGAACCGGTTCTGGCGCACCAGATCCAGCAGCCGCTTGTTGCTGGCGGAGAGGATCCGCACATCCACCCGGATCACGCTGTCCCCGCCCACCCGGGTAATCTCCTTTTCCTGCAACACCCGCAGGATCCGCGCCTGGAGGCCCAGATCCATCTCCCCGATCTCATCCAGAAACAAGGTTCCCCGGTGGGCCAGCTCAAAATAGCCCCGCTTCCCCCCTTTTTTGGCGCCGGTGAAGGCCCCCTCGCTGTAGCCGAACAGCTCGCTTTCCAGCAGGTTCTCCGGTATGGAGGCGCAGTTGATGGCAATGAACGGTGCCTCCCGCCGAGGGGAAGCGTTGTGGATGGACTGGGCAAACAGCTCCTTGCCGGTGCCGCTGCGGCCGTAGATGACAATGGAGGAGTTGGAAGCCGCCATGCGGCGGGCGGTCTCCTTCAGCTGCTGCATCCGGGGATTCCGGGTTAGAATATCGTCAAAGCTGTGCCGGGCCACATGGCCCCTCTGCGCCGCCGGGCGGCGGATCTGGCTTTGCTCCAGCTCCTCCAGGTTCTGCCGGAGCAGGTCCAGCCGCCGCTCCTGCTCGTACACCTGGCTGAGCAGGCCGTCCACACCCCAATCGGTCCGCACCAGCCCCTGAAAGTATTCCTCCACCTCCCGGCGCTGCAGGCGCTGGGTCAAATCCAAGCGCACCGCCAATCCCGCGATGGTCCGGGCGGACAGCACCCGGTCCTGCAGATCCAGCACCTCGGTAACCGAAGGCGGGACCAGTTCCCGCTCCCCTGGTGTCACCGCCAGCGGCAGCGGCGGAATCTCTTCCATCCCCGGATAGACCGGCACCAGCTCCACCTGGTAAATCCCGGCATTCCGGATCTGATTGATGGTCTCAATGGCCATCTCCATAGTGGTGTTCACCAGCATAGCCCGGCTGCCCGCCGGAAGGGCCCGCAGGGCATCCAGCGCCTTCAGCGGCAGGGTAATATCCGCAATCAGCACGTGGCGGCAGTCCCGCAGCCTTGTTCCCAGAAACGAATAGATAAAATGGGCAGAGAGAAGCACTGCGTCCGCCGTTATAGAGGCAGGAAGCTCCCGCTCCAGGGCATAGACGTCCACCTGCACCACATCCTCCCCCAGCAGGGAGGAAATCTGCCTGCCGTAGGACACCGCTGTCCGCATGTTGTACGCAATCACCACAATGTGCTTCACCGCTGCCCCTCCTTTCATAGCTGCCGTGTCTTTCACGGCATCCGGTTACACCCGCAGGGTGTTTCACATCTGCCGTGTCTTTCACGGCATCCAGTTACACCCGCAGGGTACTTCCCCGCCATTATAGACGTTTTCCGGCGTTCTGGCAAGGACAAGCCCGGCACAGGCGCCTGCCGGATGCAACTACAAGCAAAGAGAGAGAACCAAAACGGCTCCCTCTCTTTGCTTGTAGTCCTGTCAAGGAACATAATAGGTAGGTATCGCTTTCGCTTATCGCATTTTTATCATAGCATATTTTTCGTCTTTTGTGTTTAACAATTCCCTTATGATTTTGTAAACAAACCATAAATTATAATATGAAAGCCCAGTCGCAAAGCATAGGCGGAACGGGCTGCTTGCAGACCGGGCCATCTATGCTTTCGCGACGCTAACCTGTATGAGCAAGTAGGCCGACAGGCCGGATTGCGAATACAGGTAGGATTGCGGGAGTGCGCAAGCACGGAGCAATCCGAAGGGCTTTCCTAATCCGTGGGCTTTCCTAATCCGCGGCGTCCGGGGCAGCGGGCATGAAGGTTTATAAGAAGCCCGGCACCAGGCCGGCCACCAGCTCCACCAGGCTGCCGTCCCGCACCAGCCGGTTCATGGCCGCCACATCCTTCCACATTTCCCGGTCCTCCTCCACAAAGGCCACCTGCTCCCGGATCTTTTCCTGCACCTTCCGGCACACCGGCGAGGGCTCCCCGCCCCGGAGCTCCAGGCCCTGGGCCGCTCCCATCAGCTCAAAGGCCAGCACGGACAGGGTATTCTCCACAATCTGCGCTGCCTTTCGGGCCGCCGTAGTCCCCATGCTCACATGATCCTCCTGGTTGGCTGAGCTGGGGATGGAGTCCACGCTGGCCGGATGGGCCAACACCTTGTTCTCGGAAACCATGGAGGCTGCGCTGTACTGGCAGATCATAAAGCCGGAATGGAGGCCGCCCTTACGCACCAGGAAGGCCGGCAGCCCATTGCTCAGATTGGGGTTCACCAGCCGTTCCAGGCGCCGCTCCGAGATATTGGCCAGCTCGGCACACGCGATTCCCAGATAGTCAAAGGCCAAGGCCATGGGCTCCCCGTGGAAGTTGCCGCCGGAGATCACATCCCCCTGCTCGGTAAAGAGAATGGGGTTGTCCGTCACCGAATTCAGCTCCACCTCAATGGTCCGGCGCACAAAGTCCAGGGTATCCCGCACCGCCCCGTGGACCTGGCCGGCGCAGCGGATGGCATAAGCGTCCTGCACCCGCAGGTGTTGGGATGCCTCCAAAATCCGGCTGCCGGCGGTAATGGCACGCACATTGGCAGCGGTGAGGGCCTGGCCCGGATGCGGCCGGACCGCATGTACCCGCAGGTCAAAGGCACTGAGCAGCGCCTCCAGGGCTTCCATGGAAAGAGAGAGGGCAATGTCCGCCAGCCGGGCTGCCTGCAGGGTATCGTAGAAGGCCAGGGTGCCAATGGCCGTCATGGCCTGGGTGCCGTTGATCAGCGCCAGCCCTTCCTTGGCCTTCAGGGAAACCGGATGCAGGCCCGCTTTCTCCATGGCCGCCCCGCCGGGCATCCGCTGTCCCTGCCAGACCGCCTCCCCCATGCCCAGCATGGGCAGCACCATGTGGGCCAGCGGCGCCAGGTCCCCGCTGGCACCCAGGGAGCCCTTTTCCGGTACCACCGGATGCACACCCTGATTCAGCATATCCACCAGCAGCTGCACCACCTCCGGCCGGATACCGGAAAAGCCATTGCACAGGGCGTTGGCCCGCAGCAGAAGCATGGCCCGCACTACTTCTTCCTTCAAGGGCTGCCCCACCGCACAGCTGTGGCTCATAATCAGGTTTTTCTGCAGCTGGTCAATGCTGCCGTGGTCAATCCGCACCTTGCTGAATTCCCCAAAGCCGGTATTGACGCTGTAGACCGGAAAATCCTCCTCCACAATCTTCTCCGCCAGCTTCCGGGACTCCTCCATGCGCTCCACCGATTCCGCTGAAATGGAAACCCGGGCGCCAAAGCGGGCCACTGCCACTGTCTGCTCCACCGTCAGCCCCTGCCCGGTCAGGCAGATTTCCCGGATCTCCCGGGGGCAAATGATTTTCCCTTCCATGCTTTTCCCTTCCATGCATCCCCCTCCTTACGGCCAGTTTTTGCAATCCAGATTTCTGTGTTTATCATAGGTGTCAAAATACCTTTTGACGCCTTCATCATAGCATTGGTTTATATAATTGTCAACAAAATTGGTAATTATTTTATATGCCATTTGTTTTAATTATATATCTATTTACCGATTTGGTACATTATTTCAGCTTGACATCACCGTGTTATCATGATAAAGTAATATTGCAAGCAAAGGAGGAATCCCATGCCATTTTCCATAGATAAGACCAGTAAAATTGCCGCCTATAAACAGCTGTGCCGCCAGATTGAGGAGCAGATCCGCACCGGCGTCCTGCAGCCCGGGGATAAACTTCCCACTGAGCGCCTGCTGGAGGAGGAGACAGGCCTCTCCCGCGGCACTATCAAGACCGCCTACCGGGAGCTGCAAAAAACCGGCCGGATTGTGACCATCCAGGGAAGCGGCTCCTTTGTAGCCAAGTACAGCCGGGAGGAATCCCGAAAGGCTGCCCGGGAAATTTTTCAGAATGCGCTGGAACAGCTGCGGGCCATGGGGCTCCCCCCCCTGGAGGGCGGCCAGATTTTTTCCCAGGTGCTGGAAGACTTTCTCCATGAAGATGCCCAGGTCAAGGTGGCCTGGATCGACTGCTGTGAAGAATGCCTTTCCTCTGTCCGCCGGCAGCTGCACAACCTGAAAGGGCTCCTCCTCCGGACCATTGTACTCTCCGATTTTCGCCGGGATCCCGGCCTGACGGAAGGGGCGGACTGCGTTGTCACCACCTCCAAGCACTTTGATGAGGTGGCCTTTGCCATCCCCTCCCAGTTGGACCGCCTGGAAAAGGTCATGCTGGACCTGGATTTGAACAGCGTCATTGAGATTGTCAAGATTCCCGCCAGCCGCCGGGTTGCCCTGTGGAGCGGAAGCCAGACCTTCCTGGATATTATGGAGGAGGTACTGGAAAACTTCGACAACCTGGAGCGCTTCCAAACATTTGTAGGTGAAATGTGCCTTCCGGAAATGGAGCGTGGGCTCCGCTCCACGGACGTGCTGCTGGTCCCTCCCGCCTACTCTTCTGCCGACTATCCCCAGGCTTCCGCCTTAATCGAAGCCTTCCGGGAAAACGGAGGGCGGATTATCCCCTTTGACTACCAGCTGAACAAGGGCTCCCTGGTGCATTTTGAGGACCGGGTGCTGGAGCTGTATCAGAAGAAAAACGCGGCAATGCGGGGCTGATGTGGAACAAGAAGAACCCCGGAGGGGAAAGCCTCCTGCCAAGCAGAAAGCTCTTCCCTCCGGGGTTCTTCCCGTTCGCCTCTCCTATCTCCGGTCGAAAGCTTTATCCACCGTAATCACACACTTACACCGGCTGTCCCTCTCCGATACCCGCTGCTGGATATGCTCCTTCAGCTCCGCCGTCTCCCTGGCGGACAGGCTGTAGGGGACCACGATGTCAAAAATCACATTGATCCGGTTGGGCCCCTGGACAATCCGCAGGTCATGGAAATGCAGGTTCGGGTCAAGCTGGCACAATACCTCCTCCACCAGCCCCCGGATCCGGATCACCTCCGGGTTGTCCGTTTCCACCGGATCCATGTGGATCACCAGAAACAGCCCCAGCTTTTCCTTGGCCTCCCGCTCAATCCGGTCGATCAGCTCATGGGATTCCATCACATCCACATTGCTGGGAACTTCCGCGTGGATGGACGCCATGCTCCGGGTGGGGCCGTAATTGTGTACAATCAGGTCATGGCTTCCGATGATCCCCTCATAGCTCTCCACAAAGCGGGTGATCCGGTCGTACACCTCCGGGTCGATGGCTGAGCCAATCAGAGGCTCCAGCGTCTCCTTGGCAATGTTGAAGCCGGCCCACATCACCACCACCGAGACCAGCAGGCCAATATATCCATCGATGTTTACATGGGCCAGCCCATAGATCAGCACGGAGACAATGGTAGCGCCGGTGGCCAGCACATCTCCCAGGGAATCCGCCGCCGTAGCCTTCATCACCGAGGAGTCAATGCGCTTTCCCAGCTTTCGGTTGAAGAAGGCCAGCCACAGCTTCAGCCCCACCGACAGGCACAGGATACAGACGGATACCAGATTAAAACTCAGCTCCTCCGGGTTCCGGATTTTGTCCACCGAGCTTTTCAGGAAGGTCCAGCCCACCTCCAGAATCAGGAAGGATACAATCAGCGCCGCAATGTACTCAATGCGGCCATGGCCAAAGGGATGCTCTTTGTCCGCCGGCTTTTCCGCCAGTTTTACCCCCACAAAGCTGATGATGGAGGAAGCGGCATCGGACAGATTGTTGAACGCATCCGATACAACGGAAATACTACGGAGCACCGCCCCCACCGCCAGCTTTACCACAAACAGAATCAGATTGCAGACAATCCCTGTCAGGCTGGACAGCACGCCGTAAGCCGTGCGCACCCGGCTGTCCTCCACATTTTTGTAATCCTTTACAAACCATTTTACCAAAAGATTAGTCATAGCTGCCTCCGGCATAAGAAAGCCGCCGGCGTCACTCTGCTGCCTGCGGCTTGGAATTTCGTATTATTATATCACGGTCTCCCTGGATTTGCTACGGTTTTTAAGATTTTTTCCTCAAATTCCCCTCCATCTTGTGGCATTATTCCCGCTCCCGGAGCGCCTGTGCCGCCTTCTCCGCCACAGATTCCGCGAAGGCCAATGCTTCCTGCTCCGAAAGGCCGCGGTTCCGCATGGCCTGATAGAGCTGAAGCTTGGTCTCCGTAATGCCTCTTTGAATACCTTTTTGAATGCCTCTGTTTTCAACCCGGTCCAAAACCTTCGTCATAGTGGTTTCCTCCTTCTTTTCCGCCTGGAACACCCTTGCCGCCTCAGAAAAGCGTTCGTCGTCGGTGAATACGGAAAGAAATTTCAATACCGCATCCACATGCCGGATGGTTCTCTGGTCGGGAATGTAATCCCCGTACACCCGCTGTTGGCGGAAAAAGTCCGCCACAATGCGGAAGTCACTCTGAAATTGCTGGATCTGTTCCTCCGGGAGGAAGGCAATCTCAAAGAGGTTGAGCCGGTAGTCGCTGCAGTGCTCCTTCAGGGCTTCCGGAACCGGAATCCGCTCATGGAGCGTCCGGGGCCCATTCCAGTGACTGCTTCCGTAATAAAGCACCAGTGTCACCGCCGGGTATTTCTCCCCGGGGCCCTTCAGCAGCTGGGAGCGGTACGCCGCCCCGTCATAGCTGATAACCCGCAGCGGCATGTCCGGATCCGCCCGGGTCTGGTTCTCCAGCCCCACCAAGGCAATACGAAGCTTCCCGTCCCGCCAAAACTTGGCCACGTCCCGCTCCTGCTCATGGAGCCTGGTATCGTCCGCCTTGTACTGGGACCGCTCCGATGCCTCCTCCAGGCTGTCCGCCCGGATCTGGTTTTTTCCCTGAAACAGAAGGACGTTTACAGAACGTTTGTATGCTCCTACAGCCTTCATAACCATATTATACCCAGGGGACAGATGAAAGTAAACAGAAAACGGAGGGGCGCACCTCTTCTGACACCAGTATAGCAAAAACAAACCGTGAAATCAAATCGTTTTTACGAAACATCCGGGAACGTATTGTGGCATTTCGACGCATGGCGGAGTTACCCCACCACCCTCCGTCCCTTCTTCACCACCTGCCGCACCAGGTTGTCGCCGAAGCGGTAGAAGATAAAATCCAGGTTGGGGGCGTTCCAGATCACCAGATCCCCCTGCTTGCCCGGCTCCAGGCTGCCGATCTCCCCGGCCCGGCCTATGGCCGCCGCCCCGTTGAGGGTCACGGCGGTGAGCACCTCCTCCGGGGTCATCCGGTACTTGTAGCAGGCCAGGTTCATGGCTGTATGCAGGGACAGGCAGGGACAGGATCCGGGATTAAAGTCCGTGGCCACCGCCACCGGCACCCCCGCCGCCATCATATCCCGGGCCCGGGCAAAGGCTTTGTCCAGGTAGAAGGAGGTGGCCGGCAGCAGCACCGCTACGGTGCCGCCCTCCGCCATGGAGGCGATGCCCGCATCCGGCGTGCAGATCAGATGCTCGGCGGAGATGGCCGGCAGCCGCCCAGCCAACTGGGAGCCACCAATAGGGTCAATCTCGTCCGCGTGAACCTTGGCCTTGAGCCCATGGCGGAGCCCCGCGGTCAAAATCTGTTCCGTCTCCTCCGCCGTAAACACACCGGTCTCACAGAATACATCGCAGAACCGGGCCAGCTTTTCCTCCGCCACCTGAGGAATCATTTCCTGGCAGACCAGTCGCACGTATTCCTGCCGGTTGTCCCGGTACTCCTCCGGCAGGGCATGGGCCCCCAGGAAGGTGGGGGTCAGCTCCACCGGCTGCCGGCGGTTCAGCTCCTGAACTGCCAGCAGCTGCTTCCGCTCCGTCTCCCAGTTCAGGCCATAGCCGCTTTTGGCCTCGCAGGAGGTGGTCCCTAGGGCCAGCATGGCGGCCAGGGCCTCCCCCGCCTTCTCCGCCAGCTCCTCCTGTGAGGCGGCCCGGGTCATCCGCACCGTGGACAGAATACCGCCTCCCTGGGCCAAAATGTCCAGGTAGGGAACGCCGTGGAGCTTCAGGGCCAGCTCATGCTCCCGCCAGCCGCCAAAGACCAGATGGGTGTGGGCGTCCACCAGCCCCGGCGTCACCAGGCTTTTCCGGGCGTCCAGCACCTCCTCGGCCTCCGCCAGCTCCGGCGGCACCGGCCCGGTTCCCACCGCCAAAATATTCCCCTTCGGATTCATTGCCACGTAGGCATCCTGCAAAAGAGTAATCTCTCCCTGCTGGGCCCCCCGGCGGGCTGAGCTGCCCGTGGGGGTGGCCAGCAGGCCTATGTTTTTCACCAGTAAACCAACTGCCATGGGAAACCTCCCTGTCGTCTCAAATAAACTTTGATGTTGGGGGCAAAAGGTATTTTGACCCCTATGATACCTTTTTCGTGAATCGGTTACACCTCTCCCAGAATCTTCCGCACCATCTCCCGGTCCGCCAAAAACGGCTCCGTAATGTGGTCCGACTCCCGGTACAGCTGGTTGTACTCCTTCACCGTAGAAATCGCGTTCTCATTCCGGGCCCAGGCACGGCGGGACACACCCACCATGGTATCCCAGGGCATGGCCATGGAGAGGATAGTGTCCACCCGCTCACTGCCGTCCAGCACCATGCCAAAGCCGCCGTTGATGGCCTTGCCGATCCCCACGCCGCCGCCGTTGTGGAGCGCCACCAGGCTCATGCCCCGGGCACAGTTGCCCCCATAGCACTGGGTGGCCATGTCCGCCATGATATTGGAGCCGTCCTTGATGTTGGAAGTCTCCCGGAAAGGCGAATCGGTGCCGCCGGTGTCGTGATGGTCCCGGCCCAGCATCACCGGGCCAATCTCCCCGTTCCGCACCATCTCGTTGAACTTCAGGGCAATCTTCATGCGGCCCAGGGCATCCTGGTACAAAATCCGGCACTGGGTACCCACCACCAGCTTATTCTTCTTGGCATCCCGGACCCACACGTAGTTGTCCCGGTCCTGGTAGCGGCGGTTGGGGTCAATGCACTCCATGGCCGCCCGGTCTGTGGCGTCCAGGTCCTCCGGCTTGCCGGACAGGCAGCACCAGCGGAACGGGCCATAGCCATAGTCAAAGAGCTGAGGCCCCAGAATGTCCTCCACGTAGGAGGGGAACACAAAACCGTCGGTCTCATCCACACCGTTTTTGCAGACCTCCCGGACGCCGGCGTCATACACCGCCTTCAGGAAGCTGTTGCCGTAGTCGAAGAAATAGGTTCCCCGGTCGTGGAGGGTACAGATCAGCTGATAGTGGTGGCGCAGGGTCTGGTCCACCAGCTCATGGAACCGCTCCGGCTCCTCCGCCAGCATCCGGGTCCGCTCCGCAAAGGCCAGGCCCTGGGGGCAGTAGCCGCCGTCATAGGGCACATGGCAGGAGGTCTGGTCGGACAGCAGGTCCACATGGACATTCTTCTCAATGAGGAACTCCAGCAGGTCCACCACGTTGCCGTGGTAGGCGATGGCGCAGGCCTCCCGGGCCTCCTGCTTTTCCCGGACCCAGCGGAGGGCCTCCTCCAGGTCGGCCGTATACCGGCTGACCCAGCCCTGCTCATAGCGGGTCATCAGCCGGGAAAAGTCCACCTCCGCAATAATGGAAACGGCCCCGGCAATCTCCGCCGCCTTGCCCTGGGCGCCGCTCATGCCCCCCAGCCCGGCCGAGACAAACAGCCGCCCCGCCAGGTCCTGATCCTGGGGGATGCCCAGCACCAGCCGCCCGGCGTTGAGCAGGGTGTTGAAGGTGCCGTGGACAATGCCCTGGGGGCCAATGTACATCCAGCCACCGGCGGTCATTTGGCCGTAGTTGGCCACACCCATGGCCGCCGCCCGGTTGAAGCTGGCCTGGTTGTCAAACTGGCCCACCATCAGCCCGTTGGTGATGATCACCCGGGGAGCGTACCGGTGGGAGCGGAACAGCCCCAGGGGATGGCCGGACATGACCACCAGCGTCTGTTCCTGGGTCAGCTCCTCCAGATACTTTTTGATCAGCCGGTACTGCATCCAGTTCTGGCAGACCTGGCCGGTTTCCCCGTAGGTCACCAGCTCGTAGGGGTACAGGGCCACGTCAAAATCCAGGTTGTTGTCAATCATCACCTGGAAAGCCTTTCCCTCCACACACTTGCCCTTGTACTGGTCAATGGGTTTTCCGTGGATGGCTCCCTCCGGCCGGAACCGGTAGCCGTAGATCCGGCCATGCTCCTCCAGCTCCTGGGCAAACTCTTTGGCCATCTGCTCCTGGTATTCCTCCGGAATGTAGCGGAGGGCGTTGAGGATGGCCGTCTCCCGGTCCGACTGGCTCAGATGGGACTCCCGCCGGGGTGCCCGGCGGATTCCCTCCACAAACGTTGGATACGCCGGAATCTCATCCAGCTGAAAGATTTGAGCATTCAGATTGGTCTTTTCCATGTGATCTCCGTCCTTTCCTGGGTGTGCCTGCCGGTGGCAGGCGCCGGTTTCCGCCGGCAGAGCCTGCCGCCGGCATTCTATACCCTTATCTTACCCCATGGGACGTCAAAGGACCGTCAAAAACGTCTTCCCGCTGCCTTTATTTTTTTACTTTGAAAGCCCGGCCGCAAAGCATAGCGGGCAGACTGCTTGCAGGCTGGCCCGCTTATGCTTTAGCGGCGCTAACCTGTATGAGCAAGAAGGCCGGCAGGCCGAATTGCGAATACAGGTAGGATTGCGGGAGTGCGCAAGCACGGAGCAATCCGAGGGCTTTCATGGGTGGTGGTGCCCGCGCCAGCGGGCATATAGGTTTACTTTCTGGTGAACCGGCCATTTTTTCTGGAAAGTAGGCCCTCCCCTGCCGGAAAATCCGCCCCAGCCTACGGGGAAAGCTGTTCCCCCAGCCGCCTCACCCACTCCAGGGTCTCCGGTGTCCGCATCTGCTCCGCCAGCTGCCGGGCCCGCTGGAAATGCTCCCGGGCGGCAGGCAGGTTGCCCTGGCGCAGCCGCAGCTGGCACAGGCAGGCCTCCGCCTGGTCCCAGCCCCACCGGTAATCGTTGGAGCGGAAGCAATCCACCGCCCGGAACAGATACTTCTCCGCCTCCGGCAGCTCTCCCCGCGCCAGGAGAGCCCTCCCCAGATTCCGGCAGAGCTGACCAACGCCGTTGGAAGGGAAATCCTCCCCGCACTCCGTCAGTGCCTTCCGGTAGAAGGTGCAGGCTTCTTCCATCTGCCCCCGTTTCCGGTAAATCTCCCCCAGGTAGTTGAGGCAGGCGGCCCGGTCCATCCGGTGCCGGTCGGGTCCGTCCCCCGGCTCCCCATAGCGGCGGAGAATCCGCCGCAGCCGCTCCTCCGCCTCCTGAAAACGCCCCAGGCTGCTGAGATACAGTGCCTCCAGCCGGTCAAACACCGCCTGCTCCTCCGGCGCACCCCCGGCAAAGAGGGCCTCCCGGCCCTGGCGCAGGTACTCCTCCATCACCGCCCGGTCCTGGATCTGAATCCCGTAAAAGATCATCTGCTTGCAGCCATGGATCTGATACTCCCGGCTCCCCAGCTCCCCGGCCAACCGCAGGCAGGTCTCCATGGCCCGGGTGCCCTCCCGGTATGCCCCCACCGCAATGTCGTAACGGCCTAAAATATAGTAGCTCTCCATCTTCAGGGATTTGCTCTCCCGGGAGGAGTCCGGCCAGCGGATCACCTCCCGGGCCAGGTCCGTCATCACCTGGACGCCGCCGGGGTCTCCCAGCCCGCCGGCCCCGCTGAAAAATTCCTGGCGAAGGATGGGGTAATTCTCATTGCGGACCGTATAAAACTCCTTCAGGTACTGGAGCCGGTACCGATAAAATTTCTGCTGCTCCCCGGCCCGCTCCCAGTGGTAGGCCAGCAGCGGCAGCAGCCCCAGGCGGTGGGTTTTCCGGTACTCCTCCTCACCTGCCTCCCCCAGCTGGCGGTGCCACAGCCGCCGCTTCCCCTCCGAAAGGCGGCGGTACACAAACTCCCCGTACAGCCGGTGGCAGAAGCCGTAGGATACCTCCCCGCCGGATACCTGCTCCCGCAGCAGATGCTGCCGCTCCAGGGCTTCCAGCTGTTCCAGCAGCGGCAGGCGGGGGCCTGGCAGCAAGAGCGCCAGCTGCTCGATTCCCGCCCGCTCCGGAAAGACCGAAACCGCGTCCAGCACCCGGTTCTCCTCCCGGGACAGCCGGGCCAGGCGGCTCTCCAGAATCCCCGCGGTTTTCCGGGGGATCTCTAGGGTAAAGCCCTTCTCCCGGATTTCCCGGATCAGTTCTGTGAGAAACAGGGCGTTGCCCTCGGTCTCCCGGTAGATCCCCTCCGCCTGCTCCCGGCTGCCGCCCGCCTCCGGCAGCAGCTGACGGAGAATGGCCTCCGTCTCCTCCCGGGTAAAATTCGGCAGCTCCAGGGTATCCAGCAGCTCCCGGCGCTGCAGCAGCTCCATGGCTCCGGCAAACCGGTTCTCCGCGCAGGGGCGCAGCCCCGCCAGCAGCAGCACCTGGGTGCCGCCGTAGGTCAGCAGCAGCCGCTGCAGCAGCTGCACGCTCATGGCATCCATCCACTGGATGTCATCCACAAACAGCAGAATCTTCCGGTGGCCGGCCAGACGGCCCACCAGCTCCAGCAGGGTCTGCTCCACCCGCTGGCAGCTGGCCGGCAGGCTCTCCCCGCCGCTCATAAAGCTTCGGAACGCCTGGGCCTCCTGAGGGCGCAGATCCATCTCCCCCTGGGCTGCCAGCTCCTCCATCTGGGCGAACAGATCCTGCCAGGGCTTCAGATAAAACTCCTGCTCCGACTCATAGCAGGCTGCCTGCCAGACCAAGGCCCGGTGGGAGGTGATCATCCGCCGCACCTTCTCCAGCAGGGCCGTCTTTCCCACCCCCATCTCCCCGGCAACCACCAGGGAACACTGCCGCTCCCCCCGGAGCAGGCCCTGGATCCGCCCGTACATCCGGTATACCTCCCGGGAGCGGCCAAAGAAATATTCCTCCCGGCGGATGGCGCCGCCCATCTGGTCCTCCCGCACCCGGAGAATCAGCTGCAGCCGTTCCTGCAGCTCCGGCCCCGGCTCCAGATCCAGCTCCTCCTTTAACCGCTTCCGCAGGTCATAGTACAGCTGGATGGCCATGTTATACCGGCCCTGTTCCGCAAAGAGCTCCATGGCATGGCCACAGAGCTCCTCATTGTATGGGTCCTGGCGCAGCAGCTCCTCCCCACGCTGCTCCATCCGGGCCCCGTCTCCCGCCGCCGCTGCCAAATCCAGCTGCCGGCGCTTTTCTTCCAGCCAGCGTTTCCGGAAGGTCTCCCGCGTCTCCCGCGCCCACTCCTCACACTCATAGCTGTTCTTCACATAAAAATGTTCCAGGAATTCTCCGGGATACGCCTCCGCCGCTTCCGGGAAGCCGTCCGCATCCACCTGGCAGGGGAAATCCGGGTTCAGCCGGATACCAGACTGGCCGGAGAGGAGCAGCACCTCCTCCCCCACCGCCTTCTTAATCTGATAGAGGGCCTCCCGCAGGCTTTTCCGCCCCGCCGCCTCCCCGCTGTCCGCCCACAGCAGATGAATGGCCTCCTCCCGGGTCGCGCTCTTTCGCACGCAGAGATAGTAAAACAAACCCGCCGCCTTTTTGTAAGGAAACCGGACCTCCTCCCCGTTCTGCTCCACAATGGGAGTGCCAAACAAACGCACCGTCAGCTGCTCCACAGGCTTCCCCCCTCTCTTTGCCTTCGCTCCGGATGAAATCTCCTACCGGCAGCAGGACGCCCCGATCTCCGTGCTCCTTAAAATCGCCTGCTCCCCCTCCAGGGCCGCCTGCTCCAGCGCCGCTGCCTCCCGGGACAGCTCCTGCACAAAGGCCTCGTCCCGGATGGAGGACAGGTTGATCTTCACATTGAACAGGGCCCCCAGCACCGCGGTCCGGGCCATCATGGCCGCTACCAGGGCGTCCGTCACCGCGTTGCCATTGCCCCGGGCCACCGCTGCCTGGGCCAGGGGCAGAATCCGGGCTGCCGACCGGGCCACCCCCAGGGGCACCTGGGCCGCCGCCTTCAGCCCCTCCTGCATAGCCTCCCGGCGCGCTGCCTTCTCCTCCTCGGTGTTTTTGGGAAGGGCCAAGGCCGCCATGTACTGCTCAAAGGAGCTGCTGTCCTTATGGATGGCCGCCACCAGCTCCTCCTTGATCGCTCCGGCCTCCCGGAGCACCTGCTGCATCTCTTCCTCCGCCGCCGCGTATCTCTCACGGCCCACGGTGAGCCGGGCCACCATCTCCGCCAGGGCTGCCGCCAGGGCGCCGGCCAGGGCGGACACGCTGCCGCCCCCCGGCGCCGGCTCCTCCGAGGAGGTGATCTGTACAAAACCGTCCACGGTCAAATCCTTCAAATTCGCCATCGCATCCTCCTGCCCTACAGCCGGGTCTCCAGCACTTGCTTTGCGTCAAAGTTTTCCAGCCCCAGATAGTATTCGGCGCAGTCCACCAGCGCCGCCAGCGGCACCAGGCCCACAATCTCACTGCCCAGCACGTTGACGCCGTAGCGCCTGGCCTCCATCCGCACCGTCTCAAACACCGTGTACACGGAGGTGTGGGTGAAATCCGTCAGGTTCATGGAAACCTGGGCAATGTTCCGGTCCTCCAGCATCACGCCCATGGCCTTGCAGTACCGGAAGCCGCCCTTCACGTGGCGGATCTTGTCCGCAATCTTTTTGGCAATCTCCAGGTTGGAGGTGTCCAGGTTGATGTTGTAGGCGATCAGCGGCATCCGGGCGCCAATGGCCGTGACGCCGCCGGTGGGGTGGATAGTCTCCGGCCCGAAATCCGGCTTCCACAGGACCTGGTCCTTCATCTTCTCCGCCATGCCCTCAAACTGCCCCTTGCGCACGTTGGCCAGGTTTTCCCGGTGGGGCGCCGTGGCCGACTTCTCATACAGGAAGAAGGGCTGGCCAAACCGCTCCGCCGCCGTCTGGGCTGTCTCCCTGGCAATCCGGTCCGCATCCTCCAGGGTCACGTTGCGGATGGGGATGAAGGGGATCACGTCCACACAGCCCATCCGGGGATGCTGCCCCTGGTGCTTGGTCATGTCAATCAGCTCCACCGCCCGTCCAATAGCCTCCACCATGGCGTCCCGCAGGGGCTCTGGCTCGCCGATCACCGTCACCACGCTGCGGTTGTGATCCTTGTCCGAGGTATAGTCCAGCAGCTTAACGCCTTCCTTCCCTCGGAAGCAGTCCACAATCTTTTCCACCTTGTCCAGATCCCTGCCCTCACTAAAATTGGGCACACACTCCATAATCCGGTCCATATCGGTCCCTCCTGCCTTTTTCAGGGCCTGCCGCCCCAGGATACCCCCATTATAGGCCGGTTCCGTCAAAAAAACGTCAAGAAATCCACCGGCGGGCCTTCCGATGCCAAAGGCGCAGGTCATCCGGTGGATTTCATTCTCTTGATCACCTTCAGACGGGTAAACTCCTCCCGTTCCCGCTCCTCCAGGGCGTTGGAAATATCCTTGGTCAGCTGTTCATACTTGGGGATGGTGATATTCTTCAGGGCGTTGGCCCGCTTTTGGGTTTTTTTAATGCTCACCGCCAGCCGGTAGGCAGCATTCTCAATCATGGACAGGCGGATGGTCAGCTCCTTCACCTTCTCAAAGTCCTCCTTGGCCTCGTCCAGCACCGCTTTGGTACTGTAGTAGGCGTAGGTGGGCCGGTTGGTGGTGGGGCTGGCCTCCACCAGCGGAATCTCCGTGCCCATGACACTGCGGGTTTTTACACGGATGGAATCCTCCACCGGCACAGTGAAGGAAATCTGCTGGATAAAGTTGATGCCCAGAACCATGTTGGCCTTCTGCAGCGCCTCATAGGCGGTGCGGAAGGTCACATCAATCTGGGACTGAATGTCCTTAGCCTGGTCAATCAGCTCCATCAGCTCCCGGATCAGGATATTCCTCTTTTTGTCCATCAGCTCATATCCCTGGCGGGAAAGGGCCAGGGAATTCTTGGCCAGGATCAGGTTCCCTTTGGTGGGAAAAGTATTTGGATCCATACGCTCCCCCCTTACTCAGAGCCGGTGGCCGCCGGTTCCGGCGCACCGGTATCTGCGCCGTCCGCCGCCTCCCGCGCATAGTATTTGTCCAGGATCTTGGTGTCAATCCGGTCCAGCTCCTCCCGGGGCAGCATACGCAGCAGCTCCCAGCCCAGATCCAGGGTTTCCTCTATGGTCCGGTTCTCTGTAGGCCCCTGGCCCACAAACCGGTGCTCAAAGGCGTTGCCAAACTCCAGATACGTCTTGTCCAGGGGGGAAAGCTCATCCTCGCCGATAACCGAAGCCAGGGCCCGGGCGTCCCCCACCTTGGCGTAGCAGGAGAACAGCTGGTTGGCCACATCCTGATGGTCCTCCCGGGTGTAGCCGGCGCCAATCCCATCCTTCATCAGTCGGGACAGGGAGGGCAGCACATTGATGGGCGGATAAATGGCCTGCCCATGGAGGGACCGGTCCAGCACAATCTGCCCCTCGGTAATATAGCCGGTCAGATCCGGAATGGGATGGGTAATGTCGTCCCCTGGCATAGTCAGAATGGGCAGCTGGGTCACAGACCCGTCCACCCCCCGGACAATACCAGCCCGCTCATAAAGGGTGGCAAGCTCACTGTACAGGTAGCCGGGGTAACCCTTCCGGGAAGGTATCTCACCCTTAGAGGAAGAAACCTCCCGCATGGCCTCGGCAAAGGAGGTGATATCCGTGAGAATCACCAGTATATGCATTCCCTTCTCAAAGGCAAGGTACTCGGCGGCGGTCAGGGCAACCTTGGGGGTGATCAGCCGCTCCACCACCGGGTCGTTGGCCAGGTTCAGGTACATGACCACATGGTCGGAGACGCCGCTCTCCTCAAAGGTCCGGCGGAAAAACTCGGCTACATCGTACTTGACGCCCATAGCCGCAAACACAATGGCAAATTTTTCATCACTGTCCCCACCCAGGGATGCCTGCTGGACAATCTGGGCAGCCAGCTGGTCATGGGGCAGGCCGTCCCCGGAAAAAATGGGCAGCTTCTGGCCCCGGATCAGGGTGGTCAGGCCGTCAATGGCGGAAATGCCGGTGCGGATATAGTTCCGGGGATACTCCCGGGTCACCGGGTTCAAGGGCAGGCCGTTGACATCCAGCCGCGCCTCCGGGACAATGGGCCCCAGGCCGTCAATCACCTGGCCAATGCCGTTGAAGGTCCGCCCCAGGATCTCTGAGGACAGATCCACTTCCATGGGCCGCCCGGTGAGCCGGGTATGGGTGTTCTGCAGGGACATGTTCTCCGTTCCCTCAAACACCTGGATTACCGCCTTATCCTCATAGACCTCAATAATCCGGCCCAGCTTGCGCCTGCCCCCATCCATGCGGAATTCCACAATCTCATCGTAAGACGCGTCCTTCACATCCTCCAGAACCACCAAAGGCCCGTTGATTTCACTGAGTCCCAAATATTCAATGGGCATATTTCTTCCCTCCTACGCGTTCTTCTTCAGAACAGCAGCGTAAAACGCATCCACCTGCTTCCGGTACTCTTCAAACATCTCCGGCTTGTCGTTGGGTACGTCATACTTGATGGAGATGATCTTTTCAAAAATGTCCTCACTCTTCAGCACCGAGACAGGCATACCCATGGCCACCAGCTCCTTGCACTTCTGGTTCAGGTACAGGATGATCTCCATCATCTGGAACTGCTTCTGCATGGGCACACAGGTATCCTCCGGGTGAAAGGCATTCTGCTGCAGGAAGCCCAGCCGCACCACCCGGGCAATCTCCAGGGTCAGCTTCTGGTCATCCGGCAGCACATCGCTGCCGATAAGCTTCACAATCTCCATCAGGCTGCTCTCCTTGTTGAGGATGGCCAGAAGCTGGTTCCGGTCGTCCACAAACCGGGAGGAGACATTCTCCTTGTACCAGAAGGCCAGGTCCCCCAGATACTCGCTGTAGCTGTTCAGCCACTGGATGGCCGGAAAATGCCGGGCATAGGCCAGGGATTTGTCCAGCGCCCAAAAGCAGCGGACAAACCGCTTGGTATTCTGGGTCACCGGCTCAGAGAAGTCGCCGCCCTGGGGGGACACAGCGCCGATGATGGACACGGACCCTTCGGTGCCGTTGAGGTTCTGCACATCCCCGGCCCGCTCGTAGAAGGCGGACAGCCGGGAAGCCAGATAGGCCGGGAAGCCCTCCTCCGCCGGCATCTCCTCCAGACGGCCGGACAGCTCCCGCAGCGCCTCCGCCCACCGGGAGGTGGAGTCGGCCATTATAGCCACGTCATAGCCCATATCCCGGTAGTATTCCGCCAAGGTCACACCGGTGTAGATGGATGCCTCACGGGCCGCCACCGGCATGTTGGAGGTGTTGGCGATCAAGGCAGTCCGGTCCATCAGCAGGTTGCCGGTGCGGGGATCCGTCAGCTCCCCGAACTCCTCCAGCACCTGGGTCATCTCATTGCCCCGCTCACCACAGCCAATGTAGATGATAATGTCCGCGTTGGACCACTTGGCAATCTGGTGCTGGGTCATGGTCTTGCCGGTGCCAAAGCCTCCGGGCACCGCCGCCGTTCCCCCTTTGGCAATGGGGAAGAGGGTGTCCAGGATCCTTTGGCCCGTCAGCAGCGGCTTGCTGGCCGGGAAACGCTTATCCACCGGCCGCGGCACCCGGATGGGCCATTTCTGCGCCAGGCACACCGGCACCTCCTGACCCCTCTGGGTGCGCACCACCACAATGGGCTCATGGACCGTGTAGGAGCCGTCCGGCACCGCCTTCACCACCGTCCCGTCCAGTCCCGGGGGGATCATGGATTTGTGGACAATGGAGGAGGTCTCCGGCACCTCCGCAATAATGGTGCCGCCGTGGACCTCATCCCCCTCCTGTACCGTCACGTGGGTCTCCCACTTTTTCTCCGGATCCAGGGCATCTACGCTGACGCCCCGGGAGATGTATTTCCCCGACTTCTGGGCAATCACCCCCAGAGGCCGCTCAATTCCGTCAAAAATGTTGTGCAGGATCCCGGGGCCCAGGGTCACCGAGATGGCATCCCCGGAGGCGGTCACCGTCTCCCCCGGCTTCAGGCCGGTGGTATCCTCAAAAACCTGCACGGTGGTGGTGTCCTTCTTCAGTGAGATCACTTCGCCCACCAGGCGCTGCCCCCCCACGTACACCATCTCCGACATCTGAAAGCCCGTATTGCCCTTCAGATAGATCACGGGGCCGTTGACCCCGTAAATCACTCCCGTCTTAGCCATGAAGCATCCTCCCGTCAAACGCAAAGGTATCCCGCTCCCCCTGGATCAGGGAGTTGAACGAGCCATCCATCAAGATATTTTTGGAGGGGATCACCGCCCGCAGGCCGCCGCCAAAGTCCTCCGGCTCCACATCCACCGGCCGTCCCGCCGCCTTGCTCAGCTGCTCGGCCAGGGCCGCGTCCCCGGCGCCCACAGAGAGGCTTATGGGATACCGGCCGGCAAATTTCCGGGCTTTCTGAATCCAGGACTCCAGATAGGCAACATACTCCGGTGTTTTCCGGAACTCCTCCAGTTTCTCCGCCACCCGTACAAACAGCTTTTCCTTCAGATGGTCCTGGGTCCGGGACAGACGCCGCTTGATCCGCAGCTGCTCCGCGGACAGTGCTTTATTCATCTGCCTTTTTGCATTCTCCGTCTCCGCCTGCAGTTCCATCTCCATTTGCCTCTTTTTCGCCTGGCGATGTTCCTCCAGGGAAGCCTCCAGCACCTGCTCATATTCCCGCACCGCCTGCTCGGCCTCTTCTTTGGCATTCTCCACCGAGACCTCATAAAAATGCTGCAGTTTTTCCTCAGTCGTCAAACCAATCACGTCCTTTCCTTATACCTGCCGGGCTTCTCACGGCATAAAGGTATACCCGGAGGGTATTTCTGTCCGCTGTTTTCAGAGCTTAAGCCCAATGGCCTCGTTGACATAAGAAGTGATAAAATCCGGGGCCCGGCCAGTTCCATGGCGATCCGGTATTTCCACAATCAGGGGCAGGCGGTGATGCAGCTTCACATCGTCAATCAGCTCCGGGAATTCCCGGCCAAACCGCTCCATCAGGAGAAGGATCCCCAGCTCCTTGTCTGCCAGGGCCGTCTCCAGGGCCGTCCGCAGCTCCTCCCGGGACCGGACCACCACGCCCTCCACGCCGGCCAGCCGCATGCCCGTCAGCGTGTCCCCGTTGTCCGTGATCAAAAACATCTTCATCCGTCCGCCCTTCCTTCTTACAGCTGTCCCAGGATCATGAAGGAGATGATCAGGCCGTACAGGGCCACGCCTTCGGCCAGGCCCACAAAGATCAGGGATTTACCCAGGATCGACTGATCCTCGCTGATAGCACCCAAAGCCGCGCTGGCTGCGCTGGCCACAGCAATACCACCTCCGATACAGGAGAGGCCGGTAACCAAAGCCGCCGCCAGATATCCCATGCCGGTGGCCAGGCCCGCAGAGGAAGCCGCCTCTGCCGCCTCCTCAGCCATAGCCGTATCGCTGCCGCCGAACATAACCAGGGCTGCTATCAGCAGCGTGCCAAAGAACAGAAACACATTGACTCCCAGCGATACCTTATAGCGGCCTCTGGTGCGCTTTCCGCCCAGAAATACGCCAAAGGGGATCAAAATACTCAAAACCAGTGCGATTGCCAGTGTCACCATTGCCAGTGTTGTCATGACGAAACCTCCTGTTTTTTCCTTTTTTGTTGAATCTGCTTTTTTCTATCTCTACTGTTTCGCATTCCCGCCGGATTTCTGCGTCTTGCTCCGATACAGGAAGGGAACAAATTCTTTTCCGCTGCCCTTGTAAAAGCGGCTGAACATCTCATAATATTCCAGACGGAGAACCTGGATGCCCACAATCAGCCCCTCCAGCACACAGACCAGAAGGTTCCCCATCACCACCACAACCCAGTTGGGGGAGCCTCCGTTCTCCGCCCCGGCAAGGGTCAGCACCACGCTCATCATGGCCGCGTGGCTCACCGCAAAGGCGCCAATCCGGACAAAGGACAGGGTGTTGGAGAAATAGCTCAGCAATACCTCAAACAGTTCAAAGAAGCCCTGGACCACAAACATTACCGGGCCGCTCTCCATTTTTTCCTTCTTCTTCTCCACCAGGGCCGTCAGCGGCTCCTTCAGGAAGATCAGCAGCAGCGGCAAACCAAACATCACCGCCAGCACTGCCGCTCCCGGCAGCGGATGCCCGGTCATCATCAGCACAATCACCGCCACCAGGGATCCGTAAAACACCAATCCGGCCACCGCATTGGTATCAAACCAAATATTCATGGGTTCCCGGGCCTTGACCCCATTGATGATGTGAAACACAATGGCCAGGAGAATCAGGCACATGCCAAAACCGATGGCCACCACAAACACCGTGTTCAGCTGGCCGATCAGCGGCACGTTCATCATAGCCTCCATGGGCCGCAGCCACAGGGGCTCCAGGATGTTCTCAAACCCAAAGACGCTGCCGAACAGGAACCCAAAGATGGTGGAAAAGATTCCCGCGGTTCCAATGATGGCCGCCAGGTCCATCTTCTTGAAATGGTACAGCAGGAAGCCTCCTACCGCCAGGCACAGCCCCTGCCCCACATCCCCGAACATAGCGCCAAAGATAAACGTATAGGTGATGGCCAAAAATGCCGTGGGATCCAGCTCCCGGTAGTCCGGCAGGCCGTACATCCGCACAAACATCTCAAAAGGCCGGAAGATACGGGGGTTTTTCAGCTTCGTGGGAGGCTGGCATTGGACAGGGTTTTTGTCATCCTCCACCACACAGAACAGATCCGGGTCATTCTCCACCTCTTTCTGGAACCGGGCTGCGTCCTTCTCCGCCATCCAGCCGCACAGTACGTAAAACGTGTCCCTCTCCTCCTGGACACAGGCTGCCACCTTCCGGACATCAAAATTGATGGTCAGGGCATTGAGGCATTCACGGGCGGAGGCCAGGTGCGCCGCCTCCCTGTGCAGGATACTCATAGAGGCGTTCCGGCACTCCTGAATCTGCTGTTCCAATTCCCGCAGCCGGGTTTCCTTTTCCCGGCAAGCATCTTCAATGGTGCCCTTGTACTGGTCAAACTCCTCCGAGATGAACAGGCGCTCAAAATGCATGGAGGAAAGTACCGCATCTACCTTGTGGATCAAGGTCCGCGGTGCAAAATAGATACCCCACACATAGCTTTCGTCCACATAGCTTTTGTAGAATACTGTGTCCATACTGTCATAGACATACTGCTCAAAATTGCTGAAGTACTCCCGGCCTATGCGTCCAAAACGGCAGTGGAGGAAGTGGTAGTTCAAAATAACCCTCATGCTTTCCGGCAACCCCCGGAAAGGAGTCAGGCTTTGAAGGATCTTCTCCTGCTTGGCCTTTTCTTTTTCCAGGCTCTCGCGCTTTTCCTCACTCTCCTGCAGGGCCTTTTCCAGCCGCTCGACCGTCTTGAGCGCCGCCTCCACCTCCATGGGTTCCGGATCTGCCGCCGTCTCCGCCGTTCCCAGCGCCTCCATATACTGGTCCGCTTTGTTCAGAACGTCCCGGTAAGGGTTGGCCTGTATATACGGCGTCACATGGCCAGACTGGGACAACTGGGCCAGGGCATTCTCCAGATGGATCTCATACTTGGACAGGTACTGATTGACTACCCGGTCAATATCATCCTTGGGACCCGTGATGCTCAAAAATTTCATTTTTACAATCATGTCCGTCCCTCCTAGTTCTTCATCACATACTGCATAGTCTCCTCCGGCCCAATCCCATAGCGGACACACTCCACCGCCGTGGTAAGCCGGTTCACCTCATGCTCCTTATGGTAGAGGTAGGAGTACATCAACGCCACCGAATGGGGATGCCTCCGGGATACCTGCTCCAAAATATCCCGCAGGATATACACGTAGGCCTCTTCCAGGCTATCCGCATTCATCTGCTCCCGGAACCGGGAGTAATAGGACTGATCCATGAGCGTTTGAATCTCTTCCGGGCTTTCTGCCTCTACCATCCGGCGGACCTCCTCCCGGCTCAGCTTATAACGCACGGGAATCAGCAACGGATAAATCTGGTTGGGCTCCATCCGATAATACTTTTTGGAACGGTAAATCCAATTCAAATTCAGCATATCAAACTTCCGCCCATAGATATCTGTCATCTCCCGGCGGTCCAGCCCTCGGAAGATCTTGTCCTTTACTTTCCAGATCTGTGTAAAGTAATACTGATCTAAGGCCATGCCATAATCAAAGACCAGCGGCTCCGCCATACTGTTTTTCAGGCGTTTTAAAACCGGATAGTATTCGCTGCCCTTCAGGTTGTCCACAAACTCTTCCATAGTGGACGAAGAAGTCAGTTTCTCCAGGTTCAGCTTGGAGTGGCGCTCAAAAAACTTCACAAACATGGACAGCTCCAGTTCCACATCCCGATGGTCAAAAATATTGCTCATACACTGCTTCATAGCCACAATCTCATAACGCTTGAAGTAGAGGTCCAGGAATTTCCGCTGCTCCGGGTTGGAGAAGTGGTAAATGCGGGCAAAATCCTGATAAATGGTCCTCCGCAGCAGCTGTTCCACTTCATTCCGGCGCAGGGCATTTTCATTGACATCGGCCCAGAGCCTGCTGAATGCCGGCTGCTGCTTCAAGTAAGCCACCACCTGGGGCACGGAAGCCAGTTCCGAAATTTCCCGGTACTGCTTTTCTTTCATCAGCCGGCTCTCCATGGCCCGGATCTTCGTAGCCAGGCCGCTGTAGGCTAACAAACTTCCCATACGCTCACATCCTCAATATCCGCTCGCAGATTTCCTGGGCGATCTGCTCCTGCCTCTTCTCAAACCCTTGCTCCATCTGGCGGGCGGTCTTCTCCACGTCCGCCTGCAGCCGCTCCAGCTCCAGGGATTTTTTTTCCTCCAGCTCCCGGCGGATTTTTTCCAGCTTCTGGTTTGTCTCATCCTCCAGGCGCGCGTCAAAGGCCTTCTTCTCCGCTTCCTTCTGTTCCGCAATCTCCTGCTTCCGCACTTCCACCGCATCCATGATCCGGGACGCAATAGCCTCAATCTCCGAAAGCTTGTTGACAATATTTTCCATAGACTCTCTGCCCATCCTTTCCGCCCATGCTTCCGAGATGGCAAAAACCTGCCATACTCTTTATCATACACCTTTTGCAGAAAAAGGGAACAAAGTTTTTTTATATTTCATTATATTCAAATTATATTTTTTATCCGGATTCTATTATTGCTTATTAATATGATACAGCTTGCGGGAGCATGTAGTGCGGAGCAATCTGTATCATAGGGGGCAAAATACCTTTTGACCCCAACATCTTAATATAGGAAAAGCCGGGAAATCCTTTTGGAAAGGATCTCCCGGCTGGAAAACGAAGCACTAACCATGAAAGCCCTCGGATTGCTCCGTGCTGCGCACTCCCGCAATCCTACCTGTATTCGCAATCCGGCCTGTCGGCCTTCTTGCTCATACAGGTTAGCGTCGCTAAAGCGTAAGCGGTCCGGTCTGCGAGCAGCCCGGTCTGCCTACGCTTTGCGACTGGGCTTTCACAGTAAATGGCAGGACACAAAATGACCCGGCTCAATCTCTTTCCGCACCGGAACCTCCGCCCGGCAGAGATCCGTGGCGTGGGGGCAGCGGTCCGCAAACTGGCAGCATTCCCCTGGATTGATGGGGCTGGGGATCTCTCCCTTGATGGTAATCCGCTTCTGGGCCTTGGCAATATGCGGATTTGCCACCGGAATGGCCGAAAGCAGCGCCTGGGTGTAAGGGTGGGTGGGATGGGCGTAGAGCTCATCTGCCGGCGCCTCCTCCACAATGGTGCCCAGGTACATGACGATCACCCGGTCGGAAATATACTTGACCACGCTCAGGTCATGGGCGATAAAGAGGTAGGTCAGCCCCATTTCCTCCTGCAACTCCTTCAGCATGTTGATGACCTGGGCCTGGATAGATACGTCCAGGGCCGAGATGGGCTCGTCACAGACAATGAACTCCGGATCCACCGAAAGAGCCCGGGCAATGCCGATCCGCTGCCGCTGGCCACCGGAAAACTCATGGCTGAAACGGCTCATGTGCTCCTTGTTCAGGCCCACCCGGGCCAGCAGGGCTTCCGCCTTTTCCTGGCATTCGGCATCGGACATTTTGCTGTGCAGCTTCATGCCCTCGGTGACAATCTCCCCCACCGTCATCCGGGGGTTCAGGGAGGCGTAGGGGTTCTGGAAGATCATCTGCACCTCCGAGCGGAACTTCATCATCTCATTCTTGGTGTAGGTCTGGATATCCTTCCCCTTATAATACACGTGGCCTTCCGTAGGCGTGTACAGGTTCACCAGGCACCGGCCGGTGGTGGACTTGCCGCAGCCGGACTCGCCCACCATTCCCACCGTCTCACCCTTGCGAATTTCAAAGTTCACATGGTTGACCGCTTTCAGAGTCGCCTTCCGGGAGAGGTGGAAGAATTTGCACAGGTCATCCGCCTTTACCAGCGGCTCAGGGGCTGTGATGTTCTTTTCTTCGCTCATACGGTCTCCTTTCTCTGCCTGTTGTGCATGTGCAGATCCACCTTAGGGGCCCACTCATGCTGCAGCCAGCAGGCGGTACTGTGTTCCTGGGAAAGATCCGTGAATTCCGGCGGATAGGTTTGGCACACCTTCATGGCGTAGTCGCAGCGGGCCGCGAAGGGGCAGCCATGGGGCGGGGCAAACAGATCCGGCGGGGTGCCGGGAATCGGCTTCAGGACCGTGTTCTTGTCCGTATCCAGGCCGGCGATGGAGTTCATCAGGGCGTTGGTATACGGATGGGCGGTATCGTAGAAAATCTCGTCCACGGTGCCGTGCTCCATCACCTTGCCGCCGTACATGACCACCACCCGGTCGCAAAGCTTGGCAATCACGCCCAGGTCGTGGGTAATCATAATAATGGAGGTTCCCAGCTTTTCCCGCAGCTCCAGGAGCAGATCCAGGATCTGGGCCTCGATGGTCACGTCCAGGGAGGTGGTAGGCTCGTCGCAGATGATCATGCTGGGCTCGCTGACCAGGGCCATGGCAATCATAATCCGCTGCTTCATGCCGCCGGACAGCTCGTGAGGGTACTGGCGGAAACGCTTCTCCGCGTCCGAAATACCCACCAGCTTCATAATATTCAGCGCTCTTTCGTGGATCTCCGCCTTGGAAATATCCTTGTGGCCGGTAAACACCTCCTCAATCTGCTTGCCCACCCGCATGGTAGGGTTCAGGGAGGTCATGGGATCCTGGAAAATAAAGCCGATCTCCTTGCTGCGCAGCTGCTTCAGCTCCGCCTTGCTCATCTGCAGCACATTCCGCCCCTTATAGAGGATCTCCCCGCTCTCAAAGAAGCCGGGAGGCTCCGGGTTCAGCCGCATAATGCACTGGGCCGTCACGCTCTTGCCGCAGCCGGACTCGCCTACAATCCCTAGGATTTCCCCTTTCCGCAGGTCAAAGCTTACGTCCCGGACTGCTTTTACCGTACCGCCGTAGGTCTTAAAGGAGAAAGACAAATTTTTAATTTCCAATAAATTTTCGTATTCTGCCATAAAAGCCTCCTTACTCGGTACCGCGCAGCTTGGGATCCACCGCGTCCCGCAGACCGTCGCCCAACAGGTTCAGCGCCAGCATGGTGACGCAGATGAAGAACGCCGGAATCAAAACCTGGTGAGGCGCCACACGCAGGTTGGCAATGCCCTCCTTGGCCAGGATGCCCCAGGAACACATGGGCGGCTGGATTCCCAGGCCAATGTAGCTGAGGAACGCTTCCTGGAAGATGGCGCCTGGAATGGCCATACACAGGTTGGTAACGATCATGCCCATAATATTGGGGATGATATGCCGCACCACAATGGTAAAGTCGCTGACCCCCAGCACCTTGGCCGCCAGTACATAGTCCTGCTCCTTCAGCCGGTACACCTCGCCCCGGACAAACCGGCAGGTGCCAATCCACCCGGTGATACAAAGGGCCACAATCATGGTAGTCATTCCGCGCCCCAGCACCAGCATGACCAGGATAACCACGATCAGGTTAGGGATACCATAAAGGATCTCTACAATCCGCATCATGATCATATCCAGCTTGCCGCCATAGTAGCCGCACAGGCCGCCCATCACCGCGCCCACGCAGGCGTTGATAATGGCAGCGATCACGCCGATGGAAAGGGAGACCCGGGCCCCCATCCAGATACGGACCCACAGGTCACGGCCGGCGGAATCCGCCCCCAGCCAATGGTCTGCGGAAGGCGCCGCGTTGACCGCGGAGGTATCCATGGAGGTATATGTATACTGGCTGAACATGGGCGCAAAGATGGCCAGCAGAGCAAACACAATTAAGATACAGAGCCCCACAAAGGCCGCCCGGTTCTTCTTCAGCCGGCGCCAGGCATCCTTCCAGAACGACAGGTTGGGCCGGGAGATACTGTCCATTTTTTCGACATTTTTACCGACAACGGTAAACAGGTCTTTTGTCAGATTTTCCATACAGGTACCCCCTATTTCTTGCCGATCCGGACTCTGGGATCCACCAGGCCGTAGGCAACATCCACAATCAGGTTACAGAGAATCAGGAACGCGCCGTAGAAAATGGTCATGCCCAAAATCATGGAATAGTCGTTGTTGTTGACGGAATCCACGTAATACTTGCCCATTCCAGGGATGGCGAAGATGGACTCCACCACGAAGGTACCGGTCAGCACGGAAGCCACCGTCGGTCCCAAAACCGTGATCACCGGCATGATGGCGTTGCGGATCTGATGGCGGAAGGTAATCCGCCCCTGGGAAAGGCCTTTTGCCTTGGCCGTCTTAATGTAATCCTGGGACACCACCTCCAGCATGCTGGAGCGCATCAGCTTGGACACGGAGGCCAAGGTATAGAAGCCCAGGGCCGCAGCCGGCAAGATGGTGTATTCAATCCCCTTATATTGGGCAACGGGCAGAAGGCCCCATTTTACTCCAAAGAAATATTGCAGGATGGCACCCATGATAAAGTCTGGAATACTGGTGCCGACGATTGCCACAAGCACACAGACAACATCCAGCTTCTTCCCTCGGTTTAAAGCTGCCAGGATTCCCAAAACAAGACCGAAGGACACCGCAAATACCAGAGCGCGGATTCCCAGATCCGCCGAGTACGGGAAGGACTCAAAGATCATGTCGTTCACCGTCCGGTTCATGTATCTAGTGGAAGGGCCTAAGTCCCCATGCAGCAGGTTGTTCATATACATACCGTACTGCACCACCAGCGGCTTGTCAAAGCCGTAATACTCGTACAGATTCTCCCGGACCGTATCCGTCAGCTTGGGATCGTTAAACGGATCACCCGGGATCAGGCGCACCAGGAAAAAGACAACCGTGATCAAAACAAACAATGTGACAATGGCTGCCAGAGCGCGCTTCAGAATATATTTTGCCATATGGTTCTCCCCCTTTTCACTGGGTAAAACAGGTAAAGGAAAGGAGGCCAAAGAGAAAACTTTTGGCCTCCCCCTGTAAAAGGGAGGGAGATTGCTCTCCCTCCGGAAGCGTTCAATTAAGCAGTCGGAGCGCAGTCCGCGTAAACCGGGCACATATTGTAGCCTACATAGTAGAACTGTACGCCGGTCACATCCTCGTCCAGCAGGTAGTGGACATCGCGCATCTGCAGCGGGATGTTGACACCCTGCTCAATCAGCATAGCCTCAGCCTGGGCCAGGAGATCCATACGGGCCGCCGGATCCGTCTCCGCGTTGGACGCGTCGATGAGAGCGTCGTAGTCCGCATTCTTGTAATTGGAGTAGTTGTTCACATTCTCCGAGTGGAACAGGTACAGGTAGGTGTAAGGATCCGCGTAGTCCGGACCCCATCCGCCGTAGCCAACCTGGTAGTCCTTGTTGGGGTAGATGGTGGTGTAAACCTGGCCGTAGGTAACCATGTCGATCTGCACGTTGATGCCCAGGACATTCTGCCACATCTCCTGGCAAACCTCCGCCACACGCTTGGTGGTCTCGTCATCCCACGCGTTGAAGTGGATGGTGATCTCGCTGGGATCGGAGATGCCCAGCTCCGTCAGGGCCGCGTTCAGGTATTCCTTAGCCTTGGCCTCGTCCCCCTGGATCGGGTAGCCTTCCGGCTGCACGGTGTCACCGTAGGTGGTTCCCGCCTCCGGGCCGTCGCACATAGGCAGTACAATGTTGCCCCAGGCCTGGTATACGCCGTTGTTTACCAGAATGTTGTAATTCTCACGGTTGATGGCATAGGCCAGGGCCAGACGGAAGTTCTGGTTGCTCACATATTCCGCCTCATTGTTGATGTAGACCCAGTCCAGGTTGCCGTTTACATAAGAGCCGTGGTTGGAAGCATCCGTATAGTTGGGAACGGAAGCGTTGGGGATCTGCACATAGTCCAGTTCGCCGTTCTCGTACATGGAAAGGGCGGTGTCGCCGTTCTCTACCACGTACACCTCAATGCGGTCCAGCTTGATGTTTTCCGCATCCCAGTAGGTGGGGTTCTTCTCAAAGATATAGGCGCGGTCCGCGCTGGAGGTCAGGGTGAAGGCGCCGCAGGTCATCAGCTTCTCCGCGCTGCCGGCGTATTCCTGTCCGTACTGCTCCACAATATCCTGCCGCTGCGGGAAGAAAGCGCCGCTCAGGCCCACATAGCTCAGGAAATAGCCCTGGGGATGATCCAGCTCAAAGACTACCGTCTTCTCATCCGGAGCGGAAATGCCCAGCTCTTCCACCGGCACGGTTCCGGCAATTACCTCCGCGCCGTTCTTCAGCACACCGGACACAATCCAGGCGCCGGGGGAAGCCGTCTCCGGATCCGCCAGACGCCGAGCCGCATAGACAAAGTCGTTGGCGGTAACCGGCTGGCCATCGGGCCATTGCGCGTCGCGCAGGTGGAAGGTGTAGGTCAGGCCGTCCTCGGAGATTTCCCAGGTCTCTGCCAGGCCAGGGCTGATCTCACCGGCATTGTTGGTCAGCAGGCCCTCGCCCATGATCTGCTGCAGCTCACTGTCGCCAATGGAATTCATCTTGGCGGAATCCAGGGTGGTAGGCTCCGTCTTTACCGAATAACGGAAAACCTTCTCGCCATCGGCAGTCTCACCGCCGGTGGTCTCGCCGCCAGCAGCCTCGGAACCAGCTGCCTCGGTGCCGGCTGCTTGGGTCTCGTCCTCCTCGCCGGGGACGCCGCATGCCGCCAGGCTCAACGCCATAACGCCTGCCAAGCCCAACGCCAGCAATTTTTTCATTTTCATACTCTTCCTCCTTAACTGGGGGGATGGCATTCCATCCGCCGTTTCCGGTCCCTCTTCCTTCCACGGCTGCACCTGCTTTGCCGGTGCTGGATCCAATACCATCATCTACGGGTTTCTTCTATAAGATACGCCTGCCAGGTGGCGTCCTTATCCATTCCAGTGACAACTTATGAACCCCTATAAGGTTTATAGTGTAGACTATAGTCTATTTTTTGTCCCTTGTCAACAATTATCAGTTTACTTTTTTTGAATATATCGTTTTCAGTTTTTTTATTTCTAAATAAGAGCAATCAGATATATATTTTTCACTCGTGCAATTTAGAAACAATTCGAATAAATATGCTCATTTTCTCCTATCTTGTTGCTCATTTCTTGTTTTAGCAATAGTTTTTCCCGTTTATACCGCAATTCTCCCCCTTCCTGAAATTCCGGCTACGTCTTTCATTTTTGTCGCACTCTTATGTGCTTTTTAAATAAATAAAGTCTTTTTGCCTTAAAACTTAAAAAAGCAAGGGAGCGCTGCTGCACGCACTGGCTCCCTTGCCTTCTGCTTTTACCCGAAACTTTTCGAAAGTTCCTTTAAAGAACTTTTCTTCTGTACATGAAGGTTCATGTACGTTAAAGCTCAATCAATTCCTTCGTTGCGGAAATCAGATTTTCAATCCCGTCCTTGGTGATCAGCACCTGGTCCTCAATCCGGCAGCCGCCCCATCCGGGGATGTAGATGCCGGGTTCCACTGTAATCACATTGTTCTCCCGAATCACCTCTTGGGAATTCGGGCCCATAAACGGAACCTCATGGACAAACACACCTACCCCGTGGCCAACGCCGGTATAATGATAAGGATAATACTCCGTTCCCTCAATCACTTTGGCGCCTCTGGCATAGGCTTCCGAGGCGGAAGCACCGTCCTTCAGATAGTCTTCCATGGCCTGGACCATCTGCTGCTCCAGCTGGTACACCTCCCGCTGCTTGGGTGTAGCTTTGCCCACCACCACCGTGCGGGTCATATCCGAAAGATAGCCGTGGTACTGGCAGCCATAATCCATCAGCACAAAATCCCCATACTCAATGGCCTTGGACGAGGGGATCCCGTGGAGCAGGGATGTCCTGGCCCCGGAAATCAGGATGTTTCCGTAGGGCTGGGTGTCCGCTCCTTCCATTACCATATACATACTCAAGCGGGCCGCCAGTTCTTTCTCCGTAACCCCCACCCGGATATCCTTCACAATCCGCTCGAAGGCACGGCTGGCAATATCGCATGCCACCCGCAGGCAGTAGATTTCTTCCGGGGATTTCACCGAGCGGAACGCCTCAATGACCCCCTCGGTGGCCACCAGCTCCGCTTTGATCTCTGCCTGGAAGCTCCGGTACTGGGCCGCCGTAATATGGGTAGCCTCAAAGGCCATGTTGGCCAGATGCTCCTGCTCCGCCAGCACTGCCAGGGCTTTTCCCAAGGTTCCGTGGGGACGCCACTCAAAGATTGTGTAGTCCGGGCACTCCTGCGCCGCCTGCTCCGTATAGCGGGGATCCGTGATAAAGAATTTCTTCCCCTCTGTCAGCAGCAGGTAGGAGTCCGCTCCGGTATAGCCGCTGACATACCGGACATTGGCCGGGAGGCTGACCAAAAAGCTCTGCCAGCCATTTTTCCGCATCTCACTGTACAGCTGTTCCATCTCTCTTACCCCCTTATGGTTGCTTCAATATCCTCTATCGTCCGGGGGATGGCCACCGTCAGGTTTTCGCAGCCGTCCTCCGTCACCAGGCAGTTATCCTCCAGCCGGAAGCCAATACCCCATTCCTCACAATAAATGCCGATATCCACACAGAACACCATTCCCGGCTGTACCGTCTCGGCCTCCACCAGGTCATGGACGTCATACCCTACATGGTGGGCGCCGCCGTGCCAGATGTACTTTCCCACTTCCTCATAAGAATGGCAGAGCCCCAATTCCTTCAGCTGCCCATAATTGTATTCCCGGGCCAGCCGGTCCACATCTGCCATAGGCATCCCCGGCTTGATGATGGAGAACATATGCTGGGAGGTGCGGTAGGCGCAGCCGTACAGCTGGCGCTGCCGCTCGCTGAACTTCCCGTTGGCAGGCCAGCCCCGGGAGACATCGTTGAACAGGTTGTCATACTTGGCCCCCACGTCTGCCAGGACCATATCCCCGTCCTGCACCTTGCCCATATAGTCGTAGTAATGAATACAGAAATTGTTCTGTCCGGCGGAGACAATGCTGGGGAACGCCGGCGCCAGGCAGCCGTGCTGGGCCAGGGCGTAGTCAAACTCCGCCTTCAGCTGGTATTCGTAGAGGCCGGGGCGGGACGCGCGCATCATGGCAGTGATGCCGGCGCCGGTGATCTTGGCCGCCTCCCGCATGGCCGCAATCTCCCCTGGAGTCTTAAGGGCCCGCATCTGTTTCATACGCCGGGAAATATCCACCAGCTTCACCGCCGGGTAATCCCGCCGGATGGTCCGTGCCATGCGGAAAGGCTCCGTATCCCGGTCTGTCTGCTCACACTTATAGAAATCCATGGCTACGGTGTGGAAATGGCCGGTTTTCATCTTGGTGTGCAGCACCGCCGGGAACTCATCCACATAGCGGCAGGTCTCAATGCCAGACCGCTGGAATACCTCCTCGGCCTTCATCCGCCGCCCGGTCCAACGCTCCGCGTGGGCATCCGGCGGAAGGATGAACATGGTCTCCTTCACCTGGCCGCCATCCTTCTCGGCCATCAAAATGAACCGTTCCCTCTCAATGCCGGTGAGATAGACAAAATTCCGGTCCGCATAAAAAGGATAATTTTCATCCTGGGTTTTTCGAACCTCCACGCCGGAAAAAATCAACGCCAGCGTGCCGTCCTCCAGTGACGCATACAGTTTGTCCCGGTTTGTCTGATGAAAAGCGCTATCCATCTTTACTGTCCCTCCTGCCTTAGACTGTTGTTCAGACTGAGTGCTATAATATCTATTATGATAGACCTTCTCTATTGGCTTGTCAACTGCCTTTCCGGAAAGCAGCTGACAATTTTTCCTCACCTCCCCATTGCCTGCGCAGGTGTAAAAAGCGGCACAGCTGGGTATACTATGGGCAGAATCCCCATGGAATCTATGGCGGGCCGTGGCAGGCACGGCGCCCAACACAGGAGGCCCTTTATGAACGAGCAGGAATACAATGTTTACATTAAACAGGTAACCCCCACCCACAACTCCCCGCTGAATGTACTGCGGGCATTTCTGGTGGGCGGCATTATATGCACCATTGGCCAGGGGCTTACCAACTGGCTCCTCTCCCGGAGCCTGTCCCAGGAGGATGCCAGCGCCTGGACGCTGATCTGCCTGATCCTGGCCAGTGTGCTGCTCACCGGCTTGAACCTCTTCCCTTCGATTGTCAAATTCGGCGGGGCCGGAGCACTGGTACCCATTACCGGCTTTGCCAATTCCGTGGCAGCGCCGGCCATTGAGTACCAAAAGGAAGGAATGGTGTTCGGCATTGGCTGTAAAATTTTTACCATTGCCGGCCCGGTGATCCTCTATGGGACCCTTGCCAGCTGGGGGCTGGGCATCATCTACCTTTTACTGGGGCCGCTGGGCTGGAGCGCCTAGCAGTATCTGTCAAAAAGGAGGCTTCCGGGAGCAGTGCGGCTGCCCCCAAAGCCTCCTTGGTTCCCGCGTGTTTATTTTAACACGCAAAATACTCCGGATTAATCTGATAGGCGTTTTTGCCTCCCCGTTTCACCTGGTACAGCATCTGGTCCGCCCGGCGGAACGCCTCCCGCACCCGTTCGCCCTCGCCCATGCAGGCAATCCCGATGGAGAACCCTGGAAACGGGCCCGTCTCCCCTCGCATCCGCACCTGTTCCAGGATATCTGCAGCAATCTTTCCAGCCTCTTCCGCACTGGGAAGGCCTGCAAAAAACAGGGCGAACTCATCCCCTCCAATCCGGCCCGCCAGGCCGCGCCCCTTGGAAACTTCCCTCAAAATCCGTCCCGTCTCCCGGAGCACCTGATCCCCCTCCAGATGGCCGTAAACATCATTAATTTGCTTAAAATTATCCAGGTCAATGGCCATACAGCAAAACGGCCCCTTTTCCCTCGACAGCTTTCCGCACTCATCAAAAAAGCTCTGGTGATTGAAAATCCCGGTCAGCTGGTCGATTTTGGCCAGTTCTTCCATCTGCCGTGCCCGGATCTCCGCTTCCTGCACCTGCCCCACCAAGGTTTTGGGGTAATATTCCCCATCGTGCTGCTCCCGGTTTGGCAGTGACTGGTGTACGTGGACAATTTTCCACGCCCCCTCCGGGTTTTTCTGGAAAATCACCGAATAACGGCAATCCATATCCACAATCACGCTGGCGTTTTCCACGGTCCCCACCAGGTGCAGGGTCCCATAAACCAGCCGGACATCCTCCGAGCACTTTTTCTCTTTTGAGCTGACGGATTCAATGGTAAAATGGATCTCGCTCCGCTCCTGCTCCTCCCTCTGAAGAGCCTTCCGAAAAACCGCCAGGGACTCATAAAATTCATGCTTTCCGGTTCCAATGACCACAATATCCTCGTCCAGAGTCTGGAGAAAGGCGGCCGCCTTCTCCGTCCACTCCTCGGTCAGATAGAAATGCCAGAGCTGTTCCGCGTAGCTGCACAAATCCATATCCGTTCAATCCCTTTTTCCAAAAC
>CAJFTW010000053.1 GCA_904420025.1 Candidatus Pseudolachnospira avium | reverse complement strand
TTTCCTGCGCAGCTCGGGAGTGGTGTTCACCAAAATCCTCCGAAGAAGGCTTTCAGCCGCGGCCTTCTCTCTCTGGCGGATGGAACAATGGCTACTGGTTCCGTCATCGCTTTTGGATTATAAGAATTTGTATTCCCATCATATTCTTCCGGCAGCGGAATGTCAAGGGTTTTTTTCCGGAAAATCCGCCGGAAGAAGCACTTCGGCGTCTTCCAGGTTTTCCCGCATCCGCTGCAGGCTGTCCAGCACCGTCTCCATCTCCTCTTCCGAAAAGCCCTTCCACAGCAGATCGTCCACCTGGCGGAAGCCGGCAATCACCAGTTCTGCCTTCTCCCGCCCCGCCGGGGTCAGGGATACCAGGTAGGACCGGCGGCTGTCCGGATTTTTCTCCCGGCAGAGGAGCCCTGCCTCCTCCATCCGGTCCAGGCTCCGGGACATGGTGGCCGCATCCTGCCGACAGGCATCCGCCAGCTCCCGCTGGGTCATGAGCCCCTGCTGGGCCAGCGTCCGCAGCACCCTGGGCTGCCCTTCCCCCAGGGTCAGGCCAATCTCCAGGAAATAGGGGCGGATCAGCCGCTTCCGGGCCACCTCCAGCTCCAACAACATCTCCCGCACCGCTTCTCTTCTCATTCCATTACTCCTTCCATCGGTTTGCCAGGCTGTTCCCGGCATACAGGCGGGGCTTCGTCCGTTTTGGCTCACTCCATCTCAAACTGTCCCGTGTACAACTGGTAATAACGGCCGCCCTTGGCCACCAGCTCCTCATGGTTCCCCTGCTCGATAATCTGCCTCTGCTCCAGCACCAGAATCTTCTCGGAATTCCGGACCGTGGACAGCCGGTGGGCAATCACAAACACGGTTCTTCCCTCCATAATAGCATCCATTCCCTTTTCAATCAAGCGCTCCGTCCGGGTATCAATGGAGCTGGTGGCCTCGTCCAGAATCAGCACCGGCGGCCGGGATACCGCTGCCCGGGCAATGGCCAGCAGCTGCCGCTGCCCCTGGGACAGGTTGCTGCCGTCCCCGTAGAGCATGGTATCATACCCCTGGGGCAGGCGGCGGATGAAGGAATCGGCGTTGGCAATCTGCGCCGCCCGGCGCACCTCCTCGTCGGCGGCGTCCAGCCGTCCGTAGCGGATGTTGTCCGCAATGGTACCGGTGAACAGGTGGGTGTCCTGGATGACCATGGACAGGGACTGGCGCAGATCCTTCTTCCGGATGTCCCGGATGTTGATGCCATCGTAGGTGATCTGCCCGGAGGAAATCTCATAAAACCGGTTGACCAGGTTGATGATGGTGGTTTTTCCGGCGCCGGTGGAGCCCACAAAGGCAATTTTCTGCCCCGGCTCCGCCTCCAGGCTGATGCCCTTTAACACCGTCTTCTCCGGCGCATAGCCAAAGACTACGTTCTCAAACCGCACCCGCCCCTCCAGGGGACGGAAGGTGCCGTCCGGCAGCTTCCAGGCCAGAACTGTTTCCGCCGCGCCCGCCGGGCGGTCTCCCGCCTCCTGCCGGCTTCCGGACGTCTCCCGCAGGCTGCCGTCCGCCTCCCGGCAGGCCCGGCAGAGGGTCACCTGGCCCGTATCCTCCTCCGGCGGCTCCTCCATCAGCTCAAAAATCCGTTCCGCACCGGACAGGGCCGCCAGCAGGAAGTTCACCTGCTGGGTAAACTGGTTCAGAGGCTGGGCGCTCTGGCGCACGTACACCAGGTAGGAGGAGAGGCTGCCCAGGTCCAGGCCGCCGGACAGGGCCAGCATACCGCCCACGCAGGCGGATATGGCGTAGTTGATGTAGGATAGGCAGACAATGGAAGGAATGGTCATGCCTGAGTAGGTCAGGGCGCCGGTGGACGCCCTCCGCAGCTCCTCATTCCGGCGGCAGAACTCCTCAAAATCCGCCTTCTCATGGTTGAACACCTTCTCCACCTTCTGGCCGGCCACCATCTCCTCCACAAAGCCGTTGATCCGGGCCAGCTCCGCCTGCTGGCGCTGGAAGTACCGGCGGCTGCGGCGGCTGCTGAACCGGATGAACAGGATCATCAGGATCATAAAGGCCACCACAATCAGGGACAGGCGGAAATTTAAGATCATCAGCATGGCAATGGTCCCGGTAAACAGCAGGAAGCTCTGGATCAGCAGGGTAAAGCTGTCGTTGAGGGCCTCCTGGATGGTGTCCACGTCGTTGGTGAAGCGGCTCATCAGCTCCCCATGGGTGTGGGCATCAAAGTAGGGCAGCGGCAGCTGCTGCACATGTTCAAACAGATCCGCCCGGATCCTCCGGATCACCTTCTGGGCCATAATCACCATCAGCTGCTTGTAGCCCAGGGTGGCCGCCGCCCCGCAGGCGTACATAGCCGCCATGGCCACCACCGCCTGGAGGAGCCCCTGCCGGTCCCCGGGCAGGATAAACCGGTTGATCACCGGCTTCAGCAGATAGGTGCCCATCAGGTTGGCGGCGGTGCTGATAAACACCAGCAGGATTACCAGGGCCAACAGCCATTTGTGATACCCAAAATAGTGGAGCAGGCTCTGTATGGTTTTCTTTGTGTTCTTGGGACGTTTGTATCCGATGTATCTGGCCATTACAGCTCCGCTCCTTCCTTCTGGGATTCGTAGATTTCCTGGTAGATGGCATTCCCTGCCAAAAGCTCCTCATGGGTGCCCTCCCCGCAGAGCTTCCCGTCATCCAGAATCAAAATCCGGTCTGCGTGGCGCACGGAGGAAATCCGCTGGGCAATGATGATCTTAGTCATCTGGGGCAGCTTTTCCGCCAGCTGGCTGCGGATCCTGGCCTCGGTGGCCGTGTCTACGGCGCTGGTGGAGTCATCCAGGATCAGCACCTTAGGGTGCTTCAGCAGGGCCCGGGCAATGCACAGCCGCTGCTTCTGACCGCCGGACACGTTGACGCCTCCCTGGCCCATCTCCGTGTCCAGCCCGTGGGCCAGCCGGCCCAGGAACTCGTCTGCCCCGGCAATGCGGCAGGCTTCCAGAATCTCCTCATCGGTGGCGTCCTCCTTGCCCCACCGCAGATTATCCCGGAGGGTGCCGGAAAACAGGGTATTTTTCTGCAGTACCATGGCTATGGCGTCCCGCAGGTGTACCAGGGGATACTGGTTCACCGGGCGGCCGTCAATCCGGATCTCCCCCTTGGTGGCCTCGTAGAGACGGGGGATCAGCTGCACCAGGGTGCTTTTGGCGGAGCCGGTCTGTCCCACAATGCCGATGGTCTGCCCCGCTTCTATATGGAAGGAAATGTCCGAGAGCACGTACTCCGGCGCCTCCCGGTTGTATTTGAAATACACATGGTCAAAGGTGATCTCCCCCCGCTCCACCTGAATTTCCCGGGCGTTCTGGTCCGTGATCTCCGGCTCCTCGTCCAGCACCTCCACAATCCGGCGGGCCGAGGCCAGGGAGCGGGTGACCATCATAAATACACCGGAGAGCATCATCATGGAGTTTAAGATCTGCATCACATAGCTGAGGATGCCGGTGAGCTCCCCCACCTTCATGGTGCCCACCTGGACCATGCCGCCGCCAAACCAGAGAATGCTCAGGATGGTTCCGTACATGACAAACTGCAGCGCCGGCATGTTCAGGGAGGCCAGCCGGAAAGCCTTTTCCGACTGGAACGTCAGGTGGTCATTGACCTCCGCAAATTTCAGCGTCTCATAGTCCCCTCGGACATAAGCCTTGACCACCCGGATGGCCGTCAGGTTTTCCTGGACAATCCGGTTGACCGCGTCCATGGCCGTCTGCATACGGGTGTACAGGGGCCGCACATGGAAGATGATCCAGAACAGCAGAAAGCCCAGCACCGGTAGCGCCACCAGAAACACCATGGCCAGGTTCCGGTTGATGGAAAAGGCCATGCCGGTGGCCACAAACAGCATCACCGGGCTCCGGCACACGGGGCGCAGGCCGGAGGAAACGGAGTTCTGGATACTGGTCACATCGCTGGTCAGGCGGGTCACCAGGGAGGAAAGCTGGAAATGGTCGATATTGGAAAAGGAAAAAGCCTGGAGACGCCGGTACTCCTCCTTCCGGAGTTCCGCGCCCAGCCCCTGGCCGCTTAAAGCAGCAAAGCGGGCACTGCCAATGCCCAAAAGCAGCGCCAGAATGGCGCAGCCCACCATTTGCAGGCCCTTATGAATGATATAGGACGTGTCTCCGTTTGCCACGCCCACATCCACAATGTCCGCCATCATCAGCGGAATCACCAGCTCAAAGAATGACTCCGCCACCACGCAGATTACGGTCACAACCAGATATTTCCGGTACTGGTGAAAATAGGAAAAGATCCGTCTCAGCATGGGGGAACCCTCTCTTTCTGTACATTGCCGCAGCAACTGTTGCGGATACAACTATTGTATTCACAGAAGAGAGGAAAGTCAAGAGCAAGGTGAATCCGCCCATGCCGGAGGCTCGGCCCGTGTCCGGACTACTCTGCCAATGTCCAGGTTTTTCCCAGATCTTCCGATGTCAGACGCGCCACATCCTCCGGCCCATCGGATTCCACTCCCTTTCCCACGGTCAGCTCCAGCGCATCGCCCTCCCGGACAGGCAGTTCCGGAAAATCATAGCCCTCGGCCAGAGCCGGCAGTTCCACTTCCGCCAGGCTCTTGCCGCCGTCCTCCGTCCGGTACAGGCGGGCATCGGAACCGCTGGCTCCCCAGATCACAAAAAAACCCAGGTTTTCGTCCAGGAATTCCAAATCCACACCGCCGCCCAGCGTTCCTCCAAAAGGGTCCGGGTTCCACAGTTCCCAGTTTTTTCCTCCGTCTTCGGTCTTTTCCAGCTGAAAGAACCGACTGCCCGCCGCGGCATCCGCCACCCGCAGGCAATAGCCATCCTGGCTGTTCCGGAAAAACGCAATATCCTCTCCGGATTCCACAAAGCTTTTCCCCACTGTGGGGCCGGCGCTTTCTTCCTGGCCGTCCGTTTCTCTAGCGCGGTCCGCCTCTTCCTCTGACGCTCCCCGTTCTGCCGCCGCCTCACCGGTGAGGGCGGCGGTACCGGCCCCGGCCACATCCCAGGCGGCAAAAAACCGTTTCACCTCCGTGCCCTGGGCGATCCCGGCGCTGTCCCGCGGGCTTTCCGGATTCCAGAGGGAAACCTCGTAGCCCCAGGCACCCCCTTCCGCCGGCATCTGGCGCCCATCCTCTTCCAAAAGGAAATTCTGGTTCAGCCCGTAAGGGAAATACCGGCTGCCATCATAGAGCAGCTGCCGCGTTTCTCCCTCCCAGCCTGTGGCTTCCTGCTGAAGGTCCAGCCGCAAGGCCAGTTCCCGGAAGGGCTGCAGCCGCTGTTTCGGATCATAGGTAGCATCCGCGTATCCATCCAGCCACACCGTCACCTGTTCGGAAGCAGACCGGCGGTAATCCACCAGATAGGTATGGGTCTGCCCCTCCTTCTCCCCGTACAAAAACGCGTAAATATCGATAATGGTGCCATCGGACCGGAAGTTGATCTCCACCGGACGGGCGCAGTACAGCTCTTCCGGCAGTTCCAGCTTTTGATCCAGCTCCTGGAACAGGGCCTCCAGCCCATCCTCATACAGGTTGTCCGCTTCCAGAAAAAAGGTTTCCGTGTTTTGCCAGCGGTATACATAGCCGCCCAGTTTGGTGGTCATATCCCGGGCACTTTGGAAAATCTGATACCCATAATACCCGGAAAGGGCTACAACCGCTGCCGCCTCCAGTGCCAGCGCACCGGCCCACAGCCTCCGGCTTCCCCCCAGGGACCGCCCCTTCCGCCTGGCCCAAAGGCAGACGGCCGCCCAGACCAGCAGCCAGACCAGGCCAAGGCCGCCCCAGACAGCTGTCCGCAGGCCATTGGTCCGCAGCCCGCCTATCCGGCAGAGCCGTTCCAGAAAGAAAAGGGCTCTGGCTAGCGCCAACAAAAAAACAGGATTCAGCAGGACCGCCAGCCCGGCGGTCCACCCAATCCCCTTCCGCGTTTTTTCTTTCATTCTCTTGCCATCCTTTCTGTTACCCAGATTTCTTCCTGCATCCGGTGGATTCTTTTTGTCTTGTCTGCCCCGGCTTCTGTTTAAGGCATTTTCGGGCACAACGCCTGCAGCATAGCCTCGCAGCCCTCCCGGATTTCCCGGTAGGTAAGGGCAAACTTTCCGGTGAACCAGGGATCCGCAATATCCCGGGGATGTTCCGTAAAGTCCAGCAGCCGCCGCACCTTGCTCTCCGGGTCCGAGCCGATGATCCGCAGCATATTCCGGATATTCTGGGTCTCCATGCCAATGAGCCAATCGTATACGGCGTAGTCTTCCCGGGTCATCTGACGGGCATAGTGCTCCCCCGCCGGTATCCCCTGACGCGCCAGCTCCCGGAGAGTGCCCGGGTGCACCGGATTCCCGATCTCCTCCCGGCTGGTGGCAGCAGAGTCCACCTGAAATTCCCCGGCCAGGCCCTCCTGATCCGCCAGATACTGAAAGACAAACTGCGCCATAGGCGAACGGCAGATGTTGCCGTGGCATACGAAAAGCACTCGTATCATATTTTAAAGTCCTCCTGATTTGCGTTAGTTTGCCCTGTTTTGCCGCAATTTGCC
>CAJFTW010000052.1 GCA_904420025.1 Candidatus Pseudolachnospira avium | reverse complement strand
TGATAAGGCTCTTGCCTCATCCACAAGGCCTTATCACCCTCTCCTTTCTCACAACAAGAGCCTGCCAACCGGCAGGCTCTTGTTGTGTTTGGCGTCCCGTTCTCAGTACAGGAACTCACAGTGGTCATAGCTGTTGATGATGGTGGTATCCCCGTAAATGGTTTTCTGGGGAATATGGATCCCATAGTTCCGGTGTACATGGCCATGGAGAAAGTATTTGGGCCGGTGCGTGGGTCAACAGAATGTCAAAGCCGTTGTGCCGGCGCAGCTGGGGCCGGAGCCAGCGGATCCGCCGCCGCATTTCCGCCTCCGTGTACATATACTTTCCGTCCCGGTACCGGTGGGAGCCGCCCAGGCCCAGAATGCGGATTCCCTGGCAGACATAGATCTGGTCATCAATACAGGTGCAGCCTTCCGGCGGAAACTGGTCATAGCAGTCATCGTGGTTGCCGTGGACATAGAGAACGGGCCGGTTGGACATGGTGACCAGAAACTCCAGGTATTCCCGGTGCAGATCGCCGCAGGCAAGGATCAGGTCAATCCCATCCAGCCTGCCTGGGGTGTAGTAATCAAAATAGTATTTCGCGGTCACATCCGCCACAGCCAGAATCTTCATATCATCCCTGTTTATCCCTGGAAACAGCATCCACGCCCACCATCTCCACCGTGGCCTTCCCCATCTCGTTGAGTTCGTGGTAATCCGGAATGGAGCCCACCACATTTTCCGACAGCCAGTCCATGCCAATAATCTGCTCCGGTGTCAGGTCACCGTCTAGTACCTTCCCGCCCTGGGCGTACAGCTTTCCCCGGAACGGATAGCAGAGATCCGCCCGGATGCTGTTCTGCAGCAGCTCCGCCAGCTTTCTGGTGCTGGCCGGCACCTTGTCCGTGCAGTGGAGGGCCACCACCCCTGCGGACATGCCCCAGTAGTAATTCAGCGCTTTCCCGCTCTCCTCATACTCCGCCTGGAAGGACCGGTCCTGGATCCGCCGGAGTATGGCCTCATAGTAGACGCCCCACTTCCACACCGGGGCCGCCAGCAGCTCCCGGGTTCCTCCGTCCATCCAGGAAAGCCCAAAGCCGGTCCAGCTGTGATCCCCCTTCCGGGTCAGATCCCGGGAGGAGATGAGACGGATGCCCTGGCTGGCCAGCCGCCGGATGGCCTCCTCGGCCCCGCCCACGGTGGACCATTCCAGATACACCCGGGCCCGGGGATTCACCATCTGGGCTCCCAGGGCAAAGGCGTTGATTCCCGCAATCTGGCCAAAAATCGGATAATCGCCCAGATAGCCTACGCTGTCGGTGCCGGCCAGGCTGGCCGCAATGGCGCCAATGATAAACTTGGCCTCGTACATCCGGGCATAGTAGGTCCGGATATACCGGTGGGACTGGTTCAGGGAGCAGTTGAGGATGATCACATCCGGCTGCTCCACCGCCGCCCGGAGGGAGGCAGGCAGCAGCCGGGGAGAGGTGGTAAAGAGAATCGTGTTCCCGTCCCCAATGGCCTGCTGGATCACCTCAAAGGGATCCGACTCCATGGCGTTGCAGTAGGCAGCGGTACGGATGGCGTCCCCGAATACCCGCTGCACATAGAGGCGTCCCTGCTCATGGCTGTTGGTCCAGCCGGATTCCGCCGGTGTTTTGTCATGGATAAAGGCCACCCGCATGGGCCCCCTCTCCTTTGCCGTAAACATCTTGGCCAGCAGGTTCTGTTTCTTCACCTCCGGCGCCAGCTTCACGTCTATGGGCTCCTCCTCCTGCTGCAGGCGAATCTCCTCCCAGGCCCGGGACACCAGCCGGGAGATTTCCGCCGGCGTTTTGCTGAGCAGCGCGGGGTAGCCGTACACCCGGATCACCGCCAGCATGGCATCCCCCACAGTGGCGGACAGCTGCCTCCCTCCATGGGCTTCATACGCCTGGCGGAACGAATGGTAGGCAGCGGAAAAATCCCGGCGCTCCTCCTCCGTCCAGAATTCCTCCGGCCCCTTGCCCATCAGGTTCTGGAGCTGCAGGCAGCTGCCCGGCTTGGAAAATTCCACAAAGGTCAGGCGGCTGAGGCGGCGGAAATCCAGCAGTTCGTAGTAAAGCTCCGCTTCCCGGGTCCCATTGCGTTCCGGCAGAATCTGGGTGACCTGGGCACTGACCATGTCCCCGTCAAAAAACTTCAGGACGCTGACCCGCTTGTTGCCCTCCTGGACGTAATAGCGGTTCATATACTCATAAACCTGGATGGGATCCCGGATCCCCTCCTCTATGTGGGCTCTGCACAGGGCCTGCCATTTGGCGGCGAATTTTCTACGACAGCTGGGAGATCCCCCATCAGTTTGAGGCCACGGTGCCCCAGGTGTTCCCCACCACTGCCCCCGGGAACTTCACCCAGCTTACGGACTGCGGCCAGGTAGTCATGACCACCTTCTACCCCTTCCAGTGGGATCTGAATTACGGCAACCCCATGGTACTCAACGATATGACGGAGAATCTGCTGTATCTGGCCAACCGGGGGATGGATGTCATCCGTCTGGACGCAGTGCCCTACATTTGGAAGCAGCTGGGGACCAACTGCCGGAACCTGCCGCAGGTGCACACCCTGGTGCGCCTGATCCATCTGGCCTGCCAGGTGGTCTGCCCCGGCGTGCTTCTCCTGGGCGAGGTGGTCATGGAGCCCTCTAAGGTGGCCCCCTACTTCGGAACGCCAGAGCGTCCCCAGTGCGATATGCTCTACAATGTGACCACCATGTGTACCACCTGGAACACCATCGCCACCCGGGATGTGGGGCTGCTCCGCCACCAGATGGAGCAGGTCTGCGCCCTGCCCCGCACCTGCCTATTCCAGAACTACCTGCGCTGCCATGATGACATTGGCTGGGGGCTGGATTACGGCTGGCTGGCCCGGCAGGGACAGGCGGAGGTGCCCCACAAAAAGTATCTCAACGACTGGTTCACCGGGCGATACCCCGGCAGCTGGTCCCGGGGCGAGCTCTACAACGATGACCCCCGGCTGGGGGACGCTCGCTTGTGCGGCACCACTGCCTCCCTCTGCGGGATCGAGAGCGCCCTGGCCAGCAGCGATCCGGAGGCGCTGGAGCAGGCTCTCCGCTGCCATATCATGCTCCACGCCTGGATGTTCTCCCAGAGCGGCATTCCGGTGCTCTACAGCGGAGACGAGCTGGGGCAGCTGAACGACTACCGATACCACGGCGACCCGGCCAAGGCGGACGACAGCCGCTATCTCCACCGGGGGAATTTTCCGTGGGAGCTGTCCGCCCTGCGCAAAGACAAGGCCACCGTCCCCGGACGGATCTTCCAGGACTTGCGGCGGCTGGAGCGGATCCGTGGACGCGAGCCGGCCTTTCGTTCCGATGCGGAGGTTGCGCTGCCTGACTCTGGAAACCACTCCGTTCTGGTACTCTGCCGCCGGTACGGTGAGGAGAAGCTGGTGGCCCTGTTCAACTTTTCGGAACATGCCCAGCCCATTCCCGTCCCGGAATCCATCCGAAACCATCCCGGCTCCTGGACGGATCTGGTGAGCCGGCAGCCACTGGAATGTAAAAGCCTGGAGGAGGAAACCCTGGATCTGCCAGGCTATGGTTTTCTGTGGCTGAAGGCTTCCCCTGCGGAGCCGTAACGCAAACTATCTAAACCTGCATGTCCGCTGAACGCGGGCACCACCCACCATGGAAGCCCTCGGATTGCACCGTGCTTTGCTACCAGGCTTTCACAGTAAATTTTAAATATCCAGCGCTGCGTGGTATCCCCAGTACACCGCGTTGGTTATGGTGGACACCCGGGAGGCGTCTCCGATCACCGCCACATAGGGAGCCGCGTCCCGCAGCGCCTCCACCACGTCGGTGCGGGACCGCTGTCCCAGGGCACAGATCACGGTGGTGCCGGGCACCAGGCGCTCCTGGCCGTCCTTGTCCACGCATACAATGCCCTCTGCCGTCACCTGCTTGCCGGTGTAGCCGGTGTGGGCCGTGACGTACTTGTCAATCTCCGCCAAAAGCAGCGGGCGGTGCCGCACGTTGGCATCCGGCGCCAGCTGGTCCCGCATCTCCACCAGGTGGACCTGCTTGCCCTCCATCCCCAGATGGATGGCGCACTCGCACCCGGCCAGGCCGCCGCCGAAGACCACCACCTGTCCGGACACTTTGTCCTTCTCCCGGTAGTAGTTGTTGACAATGACCACATTGTCCCCATTCAGGCCCGGAATGGGCGGTACCAGGGGAGTGGAGCCCACGGCAACAATCAGGGCGTCCGCGCCCTCCTTCTCCACGTACTCCCGGGTCACCTCCGTGTTCAGCCGGATCTCCACCCCGGCCTTCTCCGCCAGCAGGGTGTAGGTCTGGGCCAGATCATACATCTCCTTTTTGAAGGGGATGGCCTGCTCGCTCTTCAGGATGCCGCCCAGGGCGTCCGTCTTCTCACAGAGCACCACCTGATGGCCTCTCCGGGCTGCGGTGTAGGCCGCATACAGGCCGCCGGGGCCGCCGCCGGCCACCAGCACCTTCTTTTTCACCGGCGCAGGCTGGATCTCCGAACCCTCCATCTCCCGGCCGATCAGCGGGTTCACCGTGCACCGGCGGGTGGAAGTGGCGGCCCGCTCCGCCATACAGGTGAAGCAGCGCAGGCAGTGGACAATCTCCTCCTCCCGGTTTTCCGAAACCTTCCGGGGCAGGAAGGGATCCGCCAGCAGGGCCCGGGCCATGTACACAATATCCGCCTGGCCGGAGGCGATAATCTCCTCCATCTGCTCCGGGCTGTTCAGGGCGCCGATGGTGGCCACCGGAATCTTCACATGCTTCTTGATCTCCGCCGCCAGGTACACATTGCAGCCGTAGGGCTTGAACATGGAGGGATGGGTGTTGCCGAAGCCCCTCTGGTAGGTGCCGGCGGAGACGTGCAGCAGGTCAATGTAGGGCTCCAGCTGCTCCGCAATGCGGCAGCCCTCCTCCAGGTCGTAGCCGCCCTCAAACAGCTCGGAGCCGCTTAAGCGGAACTCAATGGGGAAGCCAGGCCCCACGGCCTTCCGCACCTCCTGGAGCACCTCCACCGCCAGCCGGCAGCGGTTCTCCAGGCTGCCGCCGTACTCGTCCGTCCGCTTGTTGAAATAGGGGGACAGGAACTGGTTGATCAGCCAGCCGTGGCCACCGTGGATCATCAGCATCTCAAAGCCCGCCCGCTTAGCCAGGGCCGCCGTCTTGCCGTAGGCCTCCACAATCTCCTGGATCAGCTCCTTGGTCAGAGCCTTCACCGGCACGCCGTCCGGCCGCACCGTGTCCGAGGGCCCCCACTGGTTCAGGGAGTGCTGCCGGCTCTTGTCCGTCATATAGGTACCAGCATACATGCCGGAGTGGGACAGCTCCAGGCTGGGGATGGCGCCATGCCGGCGGATGGCATCCGCCGTGTAGGTAGCCGCCGCCAGGGAATTCAGAATGGATGTATCCAGGTGATACGCATGGGAGCCGTCCGTCTTGGGATGCACCATACATTCGCTGACCGTCACCGCCCCGGCTCCCCCCTTGGCCCGCAGCTCATAGAAAGCCGTAGATTTAGGGCCAATGCAGCCGTCATTGGTAATATCCGTGCCGCCCATGGGCGCGGAAAACATGCGATTGCGGAAAGTGACCCGGCCAATGGTAATGGGCCTGGTCAGATTGGGGTATTTCCGTTCCATTTGTTACCTCCTCTTCCTTTTCTCTCTCTATCATAACATAGTTTTCCCCCGCAAGCTATTGAATCTTTTAGAGCAAACGACCTGCCAGGCAGCACTTCACGTTTTGTTCATATTTTGTTTCGAGTTTCTTTTGAAGTTTCCAGAATCCTTAAGCGTGCGGACATATTTTAGCCACGATTTTGGGATATACTATATTCAGCAACGGAAGTTGCATTCATAGTTTTTTGATAAGGCTCTTGCCTCATCCACAAGGCCTTATCACCCTCTCCTTTCTCACAACAAGAGCCTGCCAACCGGCAGGCTCTTGTTGTTGCTGGCGTACGCCCTCCCAGATTCTGGCAATCTGGCAGTTCGCTCCAGCAAATTGATATGCTAGCCAAAAAGTGAAAAGTTCAAAAATGGTATTGATTTTTCTTTGGATTTGCATATAATAAAGATAACAGTACCCGACACGCCTCTCAACGATGCGTACCACGTCGGGTCATTTTTTTAGGGGGATATTTTGAACGATTGCCTGAAAAAACAACAGCCTGCACTGACTGTAGAAGAGCAAATTGAAAATCTCAAAAAACTGGGCTTAGACATCCCTGACGAATATTTTGCGGTGGCTTTTCTAAACAATGTATCTTATTTCCGTTTTATCAAGGCTTATAGTCTCGGACTTAAACCTAGGAATGGACCGTATTACGATGGTGTTTCTTTCGACCAGTTAGTCGAGCTTTATCAGTTTAATACGGATTTTCGCAATCTGCTCTTTTCCCAGATAGAGAAAGTCGAGATTACTTTACGCTGCCGTATTTCCAACTTTTTTTCACTAAAATATGGTATCCTGGGCTATCAGAATCCAGAAAATTTTTCCGAGTATCCGGATTTATTTATAAAAGAGATTGAACATGAAATTCATCGTAACAGACGAACTCCATTTATAAGGAATTTCCAACAAAACTATGAAAACGGAAACATTCCCCTTTATGCCCTTGTTGAAATCTTCAGTTTTGGCATGTTGTCCAAATTCTATAAAAATATGCATAACACGGACAAGAAAGAAATTGCGTCAACTTATGGCATCGGCTACACCTACTTTGAAAGCTGGATCGAAAGTATCGCCTATGTGAGAAATATCTGCGCACACTACGGTCGGCTTTATAACGCAAAACTTACGAAAAAAGCCAAGTTATACAAGCAAGACAGAGAAGCCGGAATCGTCAATAATAAGATTATAGGCACTTTGACTTGTTTAAAGTACCTGCTTGCCAATAATAGAGATTGGTATCAATTTCTTGATACACTGGAGCTCCTTTTCGATAAATACCCTCACGCAAATAAAGATACGATGGGCTTTCACGATAATTGGAAAGATCTGTTGAGCCATTGACTGTAATAATAAAGCAGCGGCTTCCAGGCCACTTCCTAGAACCGCTGCCTTATTATCTTTGTTTTTGGCCCTACACCTCAAAAATCAGATCCCCGTAGGACGGGAACGGCCACAGCTCTTTGTCCACCATCATCTCCAGCCGGTCTGCCGGGGCCCGCAGGGCCTCCATAGCCGGCACCACCTGGTCATGGCAGAACCGGGCCCGGGCCATAATATCCTCCATGGCATAGGCTTCCTCCGTCCGCTTCCGCAGCTCCTCCATGGCATCCCGCATATCCACCAGCGCCGCAGAGGCGTGCTGCAGCAGCTCCTGCTGGACGCTGACATCCGCCGTAGGGCAGGCCTGCCGCACCCAGTTGATGGAATCTGCCAGCCGGGAGGTGTAGCGGATGACCACCGGCATAATCTGCTTTCCGGCCATATCCAGCATAGTCCGTGCCTCAATGTTCACGGTCTTGGCGTAGCCCTCCATCTTCACCTCCGCCCGGGCCGTCAGCTCCGCCTTGGTGAACACATGGAACCGTTCAAACATAGCCACCGCCTCCGGCTGGATCAGCGCCGGCTCCGCGTCCACCAGGCTGGGCAGGTTGGGCAGTCCCCGGCGGGCCGCTTCCTCCACCCACTCCGGAGCGTAAGCGTTTCCATTGAACACAATCCGCTGGTGCTCTGCCGCGTACTTTTTGATCAGGTTGTGGCAGGCCAGGGCCTTATCCTCCGTCTGCTCCAGCACATCCGCCACCTCGCAGAATGCCTCAGCCACAATGGTGTTAAGCACCGTGTTGGCACAGGCAATGGAGTCGGAGGACCCTACCATACGGAACTCAAACTTGTTGCCGGTAAAGGCAAAGGGAGATGTGCGGTTTCGGTCCGTTGCGTCCTTGGCAAAGGCCGGCAGGGTCCGAACGCCGGTCATCAGCCGGCCGCCCTTAATGCTGTGGGTGGCAATGCCGGTATCCACCAGCTGGGACAGCACATCCTCCAGCTGCTCGCCCAAAAACACGGAGATAATGGCCGGCGGCGCCTCCTGGCGGCCCAGCCGGTAATCGTTGCCGGTGCAGGATGCGGATGCCCGCAGGATGTCCGCATGTTCGTCCACAGCCTTCAGGATACAGGTAAGCACCAGCAGGAACTGGATATTTTCATGGGGGGTTTTCCCCGGATCCAGCAGGTTGATTCCGTCATCCGTGGTCAGGGACCAGTTGTTGTGCTTGCCGGAGCCATTGATGCCGTCAAAGGGCTTTTCGTGGAGCAGGCAAGCCATGCCGTGGCGGGCCGCCACCCGCTTTAAAGTTTCCATGGTGATCTGGTTCTGATCCACCGCCAGGTTGGCCTCCGCATAGATGGGGGCCAGCTCATGCTGGGCTGGAGCCACCTCATTGTGCTGGGTTTTCGCCGGAACCCCCAGCTTCCACAGCTCCTGGTTCACATCCTTCATAAAAGAACCTACCCTCTCCCGGATGCTGCCAAAATAGTGGTCATCCAGCTCCTGGCCCTTGGGCGGCATGGCACCGAACAGTGTACGGCCCGCATAGATCAGATCCTTTCTCTGCAAGAATTTCTGACGGTCCACCAGGAAGTATTCCTGCTCCGCCCCTACGGAAGGGATGACCCGCTTGGAGGTAGTATTGCCCAGCGCCCGCAGCAGCCGCAGGGACTGGGTGTTCAGTGCCTCAATGGAGCGCAGCAGCGGCGTTTTTTTATCCAGGGCCTCCCCGGTGTAGGAGCAGAAAGCCGTAGGAATACAAAGCACCACGCCGCTGGCGTCCTCTTTCAGGAACGCCGGGGAAGTGCAGTCCCAGGATGTATAGCCCCGCGCCTCAAAAGTGGAGCGCAGGCCGCCGGATGGGAACGAGGAGGCATCTGGTTCTCCCTTAATCAGCTCCTTGCCGGAGAATTCCATCATCACTTTCCCCTCTGGATTGGGAGCACAGATAAAAGAGTCATGTTTCTCTGCCGTCACACCGGTGAGCGGCTGGAACCAATGCGTGTAATGGGTGGCGCCGTGCTCCACCGCCCAGTCCTTCATGGTGTTGGCCACCACATCGGCCGTCTCCCGCCCCAGTTCCGCCCCCTCCTGGATAGTGCGCTTCAAATCCTGATATATCTTCTTGGGCAGCCGTTCCCGCATCACCTCATCATTAAATACATTGGAGCCAAAAATTTCTGTCAGCCTGCTGGTGTCACTCATAGACAATCCTCCCTTTTTTCCTCTGCAACGTTCGTGTTTCTTCCTCAATTTCCTCCGGTCACCCCGGTCATTTTACAAAAGAATTACACAAATCTTACAACAAAACGCCTGCCTTTTCAAGTTTTTTTTCACCCCTGCCGGCAATGCTCCGGTGTTGGAACCGCGCTGCTCTTCCATTA
>CAJFTW010000051.1 GCA_904420025.1 Candidatus Pseudolachnospira avium | reverse complement strand
CTTCCTTCACCGTGTCAAAGAGGGTCATCTGGTGCATGTCCACCTCGTCCGGCTTGGGGACCGGCTTGGCCGCCGGCGCTTTGGCCTGGGCGGCAATCTCCCGCATCTGCACGGTGATGTCCGCCTGCACCAGGTCCTGGACCAGCTCCTTGGCCCGGGCAATCACCGGGTCCGGCACCCCGGCCAGCTTGGCCACCTGGATGCCGTAGCTTTTGTCCGCCCCGCCTTTGACAATCTTCCGCAGGAACACAATGGTGTCCCCCTGCTCCTTCACCGCAATACAGTAATTGTTGACCCCGGAAAGGCTCCCCTCCAGCTCCGTCAGCTCATGGTAGTGGGTGGCAAAGAGGGTTTTGGCGCCCAGAATCCGGGGGTTGCTGATGTACTCCACCACCGCCCAGGCAATGGCCAGGCCGTCAAAGGTGCTGGTGCCCCGGCCGATCTCATCCAGGATTAACAGGCTGTTTTTGGTGGCATTCCGGAGGATGTTGGCCACCTCGGTCATCTCCACCATAAAGGTGCTCTGGCCGGAGGCCAGGTCGTCCGAGGCCCCCACCCGGGTGAAGATCCGGTCACAGATACCAATATTGGCGGAATCCGCCGGCACAAAGGAACCCATCTGGGCCATGAGCACAATCAGGGCCGCCTGGCGCATGTAGGTGGACTTTCCGGCCATGTTGGGGCCGGTGATAATGGAAATCCGGTTGCTGTGGTTGTCCAGGTACACATCGTTGGCAATGAACAGGTCATCCCGCAGCATCTGCTCCACCACCGGGTGGCGGCCGTTTTTAATGTCTATGATCCCCTTCTCATTGATAGCCGGACGCACGTAGTTGTTCTTGTAGGCCACCGTGGCCAGGGAGGCCAGCACGTCAATCTCCGCCACCGCCTTGGCCGTGGACTGGATCCGCACCACCTGGGCTCCAATCTTGTCCCGGATCTCACAGAACAGGTCGTACTCCAGGGCAAACAGCTTGTCCTCCGCCCCCAGGATCACATCCTCCAGCTCCTTCAGCTGGGGGGTGGTGTACCGCTCCGCGTTGGTCAGGGTCTGTTTGCGGATATAATCCTCCGGCACCAGGTTTTTGAAGGAGTTGGTCACCTCCAGATAGTAGCCGAACACTTTGTTGAATTTGATCCGCAGGTTTTTAATGCCGGTGCGCTCCCGCTCCTGCTGCTCCAGCTGGGCCAGCCAGTTTTTGCCGTCGGTCTTTGCCTGGCGCAGCTGGTCCGCCTTCTCCGAGTAGCCCTCCCGGATCATGCCTCCCTCCCGGATGGTGATGGGCGGATCTTCCACAAGGGCCGCCTCCAGCAGCTCCGCCAGATCCTCCAGGGAATCCATCTGTTCCACCAATTCCTGGAGCAGCGGCGCCTTCACCTCCCGGAGCAGCGTCCGGATGTGGGGCAGCATCTGCAGGGAATTTTTAAAGGACACCAGGTCCCGGGGATTGGCGGACCGGTAGGCGATCCGGCCGATCAGCCGCTCCAGGTCGTAGATGGGGTTCAGGTACTCCCGCAGCTCCTCCCGGAGGATCATATCTCCGAACAGCTCCTCAATGGCGTCCTGCCGCCGGAGGATCTCTTTTCGGTCAATGAGAGGCTGCTCCAGCCAGCTGCGCAGCAGCCGGGCGCCCATGGCCGTCTTGGTCTTGTCCAGCACCCCCAGCAGGGAACCTCTCTTCTGTTTTTCCCGCAGAGTCTCCACCAGCTCCAGGTTCCGGCGGGTGGAGGTGTCCAGCATCATGTACCGGCCCGGCTGATACGGCTGGATGCGGGTGATGTGGCTGAGGCTGTTTTTCTGGGTGTCCAGCAGGTAGCGGAGCATGGCCCCGGCGGCCACTATGCCGGCGCCGTAGTCTCCGATCCCCAGGCCCGCCAGGTCGCTGACCTGGAAATGCTCCTTTAAGGTCTGGCGGCACAGGTCATCGCTGAAGTGGGGGTTGTCCAGGGGGGACATGGTGATCCGCAGCCTCCCCTTCAAATCCTCAATGTCCACGCCGCTCATAAAAAAGGCCTCGTTACAGAGGATTTCCGCCGGCATAAACTTATTGATCTCATCCAGCATCATCCGCACCGAGTCCACCTCGGTCACAAAAAAGTCGCCGGTACTCACGTCGGAGGTGGCGACGCCGAACAGCTTGTCCAGGTAGACAATGCACATGAGATAATGGTTCTGGGACTCGTCCAGGGCCTGGGCGCTGACGTTGGTGCCCGGCGTGACAATCCGCACCACCTCCCGCTTTACCAGGCCCTTGGCCAGCTTGGGATCCTCCATCTGCTCCGCGATGGCCACCTTGTAACCCTTTTCCACCAGCCGGGTCAGATAGGATTCCACCGCGTGGTAAGGCACCCCGCACATGGGCGCCCGCTCCGGCAGGCCGCAGTCCTTGCCGGTGAGAGTCAGTTCCAGCTCCCGGGAGACGGTCTCCGCATCCTCAAAGAACATCTCGTAAAAGTCTCCCAGGCGGTAAAACAGGATACAGTCCGGGTTCTGTGCCTTGGTTTCCAGATAATGCTGCATCATTGGTGAAAGCATTTACTCTTCCATCCTTCCCATATAGTAAAAGCCTTTGGCCTCGGTGAGGCGTACCGGAACCAGCTTCCCAATCAGGGAGGCATCTCCGGGAAAATGGACCATGCGGTTGTTGCTGAGGCGGCCGGTGACAAGGGAGGGATTGTGGTCGTCTATCCCCTCCACCAGGGCCTCCTGCCGGGTACCGGTATCCCTGCCGCACAGCTCCCCGGCAATCCGCTGGACCTCCGCCAGCAGCCGCCCCATCCGCTCCTGGGCCACCTCGTGGGGCACCTGGTTTTCCATGGCTGCCGCCGGGGTGCCGGTGCGCTTGGAGTAGATGAAGGTAAAGGCGCTGTCGTACCGGACCCGCCGCACCACATCCAGGGTCTCCTGGAAGTCCTCCTCTGTCTCCCCGGGGAAGCCCACAATAATGTCCGTGGTCAGGGCAATGTCCGGCATGGCCGTCTTAATCTTATCCGCCAGGGCCAGGTACTGCTCCTTGGTGTAGCGCCGGTTCATCTGCTGCAGGATCCGGGTGCTGCCGGACTGGAGGGGCAGGTGCAGGTGACGGCAGATCTTCTGGGATTTGGCCATCACCTGGATCAGCTCGTCCGATAGGTCCTTGGGGTGGGAGGTCATAAAGCGGATGCGCCGGATGCCGGGCACCTGCTCCACCTGCTCCAGCAGCCGGGCAAAGGAAACCGGCCGGGCCAGGGTCTTGCCGTAGGAGTTGACGTTCTGGCCCAGGAGCATCACCTCCAG
>CAJFTW010000050.1 GCA_904420025.1 Candidatus Pseudolachnospira avium | reverse complement strand
CGGCCTTTACGGAGCAGAATGGGCTGACGGAGGAGGACGCCAGAGAGATTCGGGAGATATTGGATGAATGGGATAATCGTTAATGTATGCACAACGGTATGGATGATGACCGTGGTGGGCAGTGTGCTTTTTGGCTGCTGGGGGCTGTTTTACCGGTTCTTTGACCGGCCAGGCCAGATCAAGGCTGTGTATTACGCGCTGCGGCTGGTCCTTGTGTTTTATCTGGTGCCGGTGGCAACCCTTCTCCTGTGGCTGGAAGACTATGACTTTGCCACGGACTCAACGGAAGGCTTTTTCTTTACCTTTACGCCGGGAATCCTCCAAGCGGCCAAGTGGGCGTCCTGGATTTGGCTGGCAGGCGTGTCCTGGATGCTGTTCTCCTATTTGCGGGAACTGCGGGGGCTGCGAAAGCTGCGGAAGAGCTGTGAGGAGGCATCGGATTCCCAAAAGCTGCTTTGGGAGGCGTGCAGGCAGGAGCTGGGGATCAGAAGGAAGGTTTCGATCTGCCAAGGTGAGAACCTGCCGGGGCCTCTGACCGTGGGGGTGGTCTCCCCTGCCATTTGCCTGCCGAAAACGGCGGACTATACGGAAAAACAGTGGAAAATGGTCTTGCTCCACGAATGGAAGCACTGCCAGTTTCATGATGTGCTGGTGCGCTGCATAGCGGCGGCGGTTTTGTGCGTGCACTGGTTCAATCCGGCTGCCTGGTATTTATTTGAGAAAATAAAAGCATGGGGGGAGTATCACTGTGATTACGAGGTGTGCCGGTATTGGGGAGATGGGAAGGGATATGCGGCCTTGCTCTATCAGATGTCCGCTGCGGAAAAGCTCTGGGGGCCAAGGCGTTTTCAGACCAATATTGCGTATGAGTCGAAGCACATAGCAAAGGAGAGGATTAAGAGAATGAAACGGTATCAAAATATGAAAAGACAAAAGACAAGCGTAGCGGTTGTGCTGAGTTTGGTGTTCCTGTTTGCCGGGGCCCTCACCTCCTATGGGGCTGTGCGCGGAGCAGAGCAGGGGTATGAGCTGTTGTATCATGCCACCCGAGTGGGGCAGGAGGAGAAAATGCAGCCGCCGGAAAACTACCTGACCGAGTATACCACGGACACGGTGGAGGAAGGGATCCGGATTGAAGTGGAAGAAGATGGCGTAACGACCTATAGTACTCCAAATTTAGATTGGACGTTGGGGAATAACACCCAAAAAAGAAGCGGCCTGTTTTATATGGAGAAAGGAGGGCATATAGAAGTATGGGTAATTTTGGATCCATCGGATGTAACTGTGACAGTGGGGATTCTGGAGCCAGATGGTACGTTCCGGTCTGTACAGGGCAGGGGAAGGGTTAGTCATACGTTCACGTTAGATCAGAGTGGGAATTATCGTGTGTATATAGAGAATAAAAGTGGAAAGACGGTCACAACGCATGGAGCTTATTACACGTATTGATTGGAAGTTGTTACATAAACTGCACGAAAATTTTAACCAGGAGGAGTAAATTTATGAAGCGAAGGGGAGTAGCGGTTGTTTTGTGCCTGATTTTGTGTCTGGGCCTTTCCGGTACGGTTTTTGCAGCGCCGGATAGTACCTGGAAAAGCCTGCCGACGCAGGCCAGAGGGAGGGATACCAACACATCCCGCTGTACCAAAGCGGTACAGCGACTGATGATGAATTATAGCTATGAGACGAGGAATTATATTTATGATGCCGGATTATCCGGAAGTGGGATAGACGGAAGCTTCGGAAGAGATACGGAGTTGGCGGTCCGTCTTTTTCAGGAAACGGTGGACTTGACGCCGGATGGCTCGGTAGGGCCGGCAACTTGGCAGGCGCTTCGCAACTCAGCCATTGACTTTTCACATTCTGGAAATGGTTTTTACTATTATAATTCTCCAATCATAGTTGACAGCAGTACACCTATTACCATCCGTCAGGGAACCACAACCGGAAACTGGGGTTCCAGGCCATGGGGGGTAACAGGAATGACCAATGGTACCTCTTGGAATGTTTTTAATTACTAGGAGGTGCGTTATGAAAAGAATATCCATTATATTTTTGTGCCTGATACTATGCCTGGGAGTTCATACGCCTGCTATGGCTGCTCCGGATGCCAGCTGGGCCAGTTTGCCCACACAGCGCTTTAGAGGCAGCAACAACGGAACCCGTTATGTAAAAGCCATTCAGCGTTTTATGATGAACTATGATATGGTAACGTATGCTTATATTTACGATACAGGCCTGAGTGAACATGGTATAGATGGAAGCTTTGGATATGGAACAGAATCCGCCGTCATGCACTTTCAATACGTGGTAGGGATCACGGATAATGGAGTGGTAGGCACCAACACCTGGCAGAACATGCGGAATGAATTGATGTTTGATAAGACGGCAAATGGATTCCGTTATTATACAGAAAGCATTATGGCAACGGGAGAGTCGTTGAACGTCACTTTTCGCCAGGGAACCACAACCGGAAACTGGGGTTCCAGGCCATGGGGCGTAACGGATCTGACAAATAATACCTCTTGGAATGTTTTTAATTACTGATTCTTTAACTTTAAAGGCCTTCCGTGCGAATGCAGGAGGGCCTTTGTACAAGGAGACTATATGAAACACGGTATTGTACTAGTCTTATCCCTCACCCTCCTCCTAACCTCCTGCCAGCCCAACCCGGAGCAGGACGTGGTGGTGGGGAAGAATGAGGGGGTGCTGGAATCGGCCATTGCGGAGACGGCCAGCCCGGAAGAAAGCGGAGGCACGGAGGCCGCCCAGACGGAAACGTTCCGCCATACCGGCCAGCTGGCAGGGGCGGATCCCCTGGTGCAGATCCAGGTGGACGCGGAGGTGGACCCGGGCAGCGGCCCAATGCCGGTGGTGCGGGTGGCGCCCCGGGAGATCACCATGGAGGAGGCCCGGCAGTGCGCCCAGGTCCTTTTTGAAGGGCAGACCATTTATGAGTATGAGGGCAGAAGGACCCGGCAGGAGCTGGAGGAGCTGATCCTCCGCTACCGGCAGAGCCTGGCAGACGAGGAATGGCTCTGGGAGGAAGCGCAGGGGGATCCGGAAACCATGCAGGCAATCCGGGAGAGCATGGAAGCAGACCTGGCAGTCTGGGAAAGCCAGTATGCGGATGCGCCGGATGAAAAGGACCGCCGGGAGGCGGAGTGGACCTTTAAGCCTTATATGGCGTACGAGAAATACAGCGATGTGGTGGAAGGGGATGCTGAACTGAACCAGACGCTGCGGATGAAGCTGATGGCCCAGCTGGACGGGAAAGAGGCGTACCTGGATGTCAAGAACCGTACGGAGGAAGATTATCAGCTGCACAACCTGCGGTTCTGGGTGGATAACGCCTACCAGTCCATGCCGCTGGACCAAAGCCCGGAGGAAGCGGCGGCCATGGTGCAGGAGACCCTGCAGGCCATGGGCCTGGAGCAATGGGTACTGGATTCCTGCCAGTCCATATATATGGAAGGGAATCCCAACAGCGCCAACGAGGTGTATGCGCGGGACCGGTATTATTACCACCTTACATACAAGCCGGCGTATGAGGGGGTGCCGGTGATTCCCCAGAGCCAGCTGGAAGGCTCCGAGGGGATGGAGGCCTATACCTCCCGCTACTATTATGAAAACCTCACCGTGGAGGTAAGCGGCGGCAGGATCATTTATCTGCAGTGGGACGCGCCGCTGCAGGTGCTGGCGGTGGAAAACCCCAGCGTTCAGACCCTTTCCTTTGAGGAGGCCATGCAGCGGTTTGAGGAGCAGATGGCAGTCCAGGCCACGGCTGGCAGCCTGTACCAGGCGGAGGAGGGATATGAGCCGCAGGCCATTGAGCTCCGGATTGAAATAATTGAGCTGGGCCTGGCCCGGGTGCGGATCCAGAACAATCAGGCGGAATACTATTTGCTGCCGGTGTGGAATTTCAAAGGCCAGCTGGGGGTGGATACCGGCCAGGGCATGTTCTACGACTCGGATCTTTCCCCCTATTACACCCCGCACACCTTCCTGACCATCAACGCAGTGGACGGCAGTGTGGTGGACGTGTCCCAGGGATATTAACCGGAAGCGCCCGGGCTGCCTTTTTGTTACAACTTGTATACGTTTCCCTGTTATACTGAGGAAAATGGTGAGGAGGGGAGCGTATGAAATATTACCGTATCGGGTGCCTTTTGGCGGCCATCCTTTTCTTATCCTCCTGCCAGCCCACGCCGGAACAGGACGTGGTGGTGGGAAAAAACGAAGGCGTGCTGGAATCCATTGTGGAGGCGACCCATCCCCCGGAAGAAAACGGGAGCACAGAGAGCGAAGCATTCCACTACACAGACCAGCTGGCCGGGGCGGACCCCATGGTGCGGATTCAGGTGGATGCGGAGGTGAGCCCTGGCAATGGTCCAATGCCGGTGGTGCGGGTGAAACCCTATGCGTTCACCATAGAAGAGGTCCAAAACTGGGCCAGGGTGTTTTTTGAAGGAAATACCGTCTATGAATATGATGGCCGTCTGACCAAACAAGAACTGGAAGAGATGATCTTGGAGTATCGCCAGGCTTTGGGGGATGAGGAGTATATTCAGCAGGAAGGCCGGGGGGATCCGGAAGAGATGGAATGGGTGCGGGAGCGGCTGGAGCGGGAAATCGCCTTATGCGAGGAACAGTATGATTCCGCCCCGGATGGATCCGAACGCCGGGAAACCGATTGGACGTTTAAGGGTTACCTAGATTATGAACCCTTTGCCTACGCGGTGGAGGATGACAGCCGCTATGAGGGGACCCAACGCATAAAGCTGACGGCGGAAGTGGATGGATATACAGCAACTTTAGATGTAAAGAACCGGACACAGGAAGATTACCAGCTGCATACCCTGGAGTTCGCGCTGGAAAACGCGTACCAGCAAACCCCGCTGGAAGAGAGCCCGGTGGATGCGGAGCTGCTGGCGCACCCCCAGTTGGAGGAGGTAGGTCTGGGGAATTGGAGATTGGATTCCTGCGAACCTGTTTTTATAGAGAGCTTTCCCAATACGCGGACGTACGCAACGGACCGGTATTATTATGCCCTTACTTATGTGCCTGTGTACGAAGGCGCGGAAGTGATTGCGCAGGACCAGCTGAGCGGTTCGGAGGGGATGGAGGCCTACACATCCCGCTACCATTATGAGACTTTGACAGTCCATGTCAGCAACGGCCGGATTGTCTATCTGAGATGGGAGGCCCCCCTGCAGGCGACGGAGGTGGAGGACCCCAATGTCCAAACCATGTCCTTTGAGGAAGCCATGGGGCGTTTTGAGGAGCAGATGGCAGTCCAGGCTACGGCCGGGAACCTGTACCAGGCGGAGGAAGGGTATGAGCCGGAGGCCATCGAGATCCGGATTGAGGAGATTGAGCTGGGCCTGGCCCGGGTGCGGATCCAGGACAACCAGGCGGAATACTATCTGCTGCCGGTGTGGAATTTCAAAGGCCAGCTGGGGGTGGATACCGGCCAGGGGATGGCCTATGATTCCGATTACGTGGAGGCATATAGCCCTTACACCTTTTTGACCATCAACGCGCTGGACGGCAGTATTGTGGATGTATCCCAGGGATATTGAAGAAAGGAAAAGAGGCCACGCAGATATGAACCCAGTGTTTTCATCCAGTCTTCGCCAAAGCTGCCGGGGAGCCGGCTTCTGGCTGGGGGTGATCCTGATCCCCCTGCTGGTT
>CAJFTW010000049.1 GCA_904420025.1 Candidatus Pseudolachnospira avium | reverse complement strand
GAGGCACGGCAGCTATGAAACACCCTCCGGGTGTAACTGGATGCCGTGAGAGGCACGGCAGCTATGAAACACCCTCCGGGTGTAACCGAATGCCGTGAGAGGCACGGCAGCTATGAAACACCCTCCGGGTGTAACCGGATGCCGTGAGAGGCACGGCAGCTATGAAAGGAGAAAACGCATGGAACTGACGGTGCACACGGAAACACCCTATAAAATCCGAATCGAAAGAGGCTGCCTGGACCAGCTGGGAACAGAATGCGCGGCTCTGTTCCCACCCGGGGCCCGGGCCGCGGTGATCAGCGACAGCCAGGTGTTCCCCCTGTACGGGGACCGCTGCCTGGCTTCTCTGGAGGCCTCCGGCTTTTCCCCCTCCTCCTTTGTGTTTCCGGCGGGGGAGGCCAGCAAGCAGCTCTCCACCGTGGGAGAGATGCTGGGCTTCCTGGCGGAGCAGGGCCTGACCCGCAGTGATTTTCTGGTGGCCCTGGGCGGCGGCGTCACCGGGGACATGGCCGGCTTTGCCGCCGCCTGCTACCTCCGGGGCATCCGGTTTGTGCAGGTGCCCACCTCCCTGCTGGCCCAGGTGGACTCCTCCGTGGGAGGAAAGACCGCCGTGGACCTGCCCCAGGGGAAGAACCTGGCCGGCGCCTTTCATCAGCCCGCCCTGGTGCTAATGGACCCGGACGTGCTGGACACCCTGCCGCCGCTCTTTTGGGTGGACGGCATGGGGGAGGTGATCAAGTACGGCTGCATCCGCAGCCGCGCCCTGTTTCAGGCCATCCGCCAGTCCGGCCCCATGGAGTCCATTCTGTACCAGTGCGTGAACATCAAACGGCAGCTGGTAGAGGCAGACGAGCGGGACAATGGCCAGCGGATGCTGCTGAATTTCGGCCACACCCTGGGCCACGCCCTAGAGAAGGTCCACTGCTACACCGGCCTCACCCACGGAGCCGCCGTGGGCGTGGGCATGGTGAAAATGGCCGCGCTGGGGGAAGCCATGGGCCTGACGGAACCGGGAACCGCCGGGGAAATCCGCCGGCTGCTCCAGGCCTGCCGGCTCCCCACGGAAGATACATCCCCGCTGGAGGAAGTGCTGGCCGCCGTAACCCTGGACAAAAAAGGCACCGGTGAGAAACTGCGGATTGTGCTGCTGCGGCGGCTGGGGGAGGGCTTTCTGTACACCCTGCCCCGGGAGGAATTTTTCCGCCTGTGCCGCCAACACCTTCTTCCGGAATAAACGGCCAGGCCGCCGGAAAGCCCTGGGGCACAAACAGATCCGGGAGCACCGCCACCCCAAAGCCGGCGCTGACCAAAACGGTGGCCGCCTCCCCGGACTCACAGAAGTAAAATTCCGAAGGAGGCCGTCCGCCCATCAGCTGCCCCTGGATCTGCGCCAGCTGGGCGGAGGCCTTGGTGGGGGTAAACAGGACCAGCTTTTCCGTTTTCAGATCCTCCAGGCGCACCTGCTCCCGCCGGGCCAGGGGATGCTCCCGGGGGCAGACACAGACCAGGGGAATTTTGGCCACCTCGGCCACAGTGAAGCCGCCCCCCCGACCGCCCAGGGATGCTGCCAGCTCCCGCAGCTTATTTTCCTGGGCAGGGGCCTCCGCCTTGGGGTAGTAGATCTCAAAGCCTTGCTTTTCCCCGGTAAGCCAGCCCGGCTGATGCGCCGGCACCATATTCCTGATAATGATGATTTTCTTGAAAGAATCGAGAATCTTCCTGAATGGCCTGACCTCCTGCGTGCTTTGTTTCATCCGGCAAGGTGTAGATTGTAAATCCCAGTTTCCATGGAACGGGTCTGTTCAAAAGGGTGAAAGCCTCCCCATAATTGACACAGGCATACACCATCCTGCAGTATACGTACCGTTTTTGTTACAGCATCTTTGAAATGTACCAGCTACCATCCACCAGAACCATCTGAGCTTGATATCCTTCATTTACTGCAGTCCCCTCTGTACCAGCAGCGACCCGATTATAAGTCACCTCATAAGCCTCCTGGACGGTACAGGAATAACCGTAGACCTGAAGCAGTTCTTCCTCAATGGTTTTCAGATCCTCTATCTGCGTTTCAGCGGTAATCTCCGAAGAATAGCTCTCAAAAACACCGATCTCGTAATAGAGTCCCTGGGACTCATCATACTCTTCCCAGTATTCATCTTCGGTCATCAAGCCATTTGGCACCAGAAAATCGATATTTTGCTGCCCATACGGCTCAATGCACGCAACCAGGAGATACGCAAAATCATGCTCGGTAAACGCCTTGTCATAAAGGTCTAATGCCTCCTGCCGAGTGGCCGCCGGCTGAATCTGGCTTTCGGCACTTTCTGAAACCGCATCCGTGTTTTCCTTCTCTGTTTCCTCCGAACTCTCCTCTGCGTTGTTGACGGATTCTGCCTCAGAACCCATTTCCATGGATGCGCTCTCATCCTCCACAGCCGTTTGAGGGCTTCCTTCCCCGGTTGCGCAGCCGTTGAAAAGCAGCGCCACAGCCGCCATTCCCGCTGCCAGCAACATCCGTTTTTTCATCTCTTCCACCTCACAATAATTTCGTGTTTATTCTCTGACCGCTTGCGGCGAGTGAAAACCGCTGTGCGAAGTCGCATCGATAAACGGATTAATTATACACTTACAAATGCGTCATGGTCAACCCCACCATTCCGTTAATACATGAAAAAGGGCGTCCATCAAACTTTGACAAACGCCCCGCGGGAAATAAACCTGTTACTGGCGAAAGTTAATTCTTGCATTCCGAAGTCCAAGGTCAGGAAAGAAATATTTTTTTGGTTTTCCATATGTGCCTTTCCCTTGATGTCATAGCGCTGCGTTCGGACATAAGCCATGAATTTTTCCGGGTCTACCCCTCGCTTTTCTTTTTCAATTCCAATAAGACTTTCGCCGATCGAGTACAGATCGTCCGCTGAATCAAAGGCAAAACGTATAATATGGCTGGCATCCACACCGCTCTCCAGTAAATGTACGTTGCTGATTCAGAGAGCGCATCGCTTCAAAATATGTCCCGGTAACAAATAGCCATTGAATCTGCTGCTTTTCATTTCAATTTATAAAATACTTCGCCAATATCCCCGTCAATACAAACAGACCGTTCCGCGATCTTTCTGGGCGCATAGGCCTCCCCGTAATTGATACAGGCATACGTTGCCTTCGGATTCTGATATGTCATCTGCCAGAAGGGATATTTAATAATGCCGGTGTGTTATGTTTATTGCGCGCCAAAAAGTTTGTATAATGCGACATTCCTCATAACTACAACCAGCCGATTGGATTGGGCAATCGGCTGTATGACAGGTAGTTTCATTATTTTACAATAGTATAACTGGT
>CAJFTW010000048.1 GCA_904420025.1 Candidatus Pseudolachnospira avium | reverse complement strand
TCCATTCACATAGAGGTTTCTTATTTCCCGTTCACTTGGCATAGGTTAGTATTTTCGTAATACTTCTTTATGCTCCTCTGCCATTTCCCGAAGGACTGTTTCAGCAAGTGAGGAGGATGGATATGGTTGTTTACCTGAGTGAGTACATTGCGCCGGAGGCGGTGGCGTATTTGAAGGAGCGGGCCACAGTGGTGGACAATTTTGACGCCATTGAGGAGCTTGACGCCATTATCCTGCGGAATATTCCGGTGACGGCAGAGATGATGGACAGTGAGTTTGGCGGGGCCGATGGCGCGGCGGAGGAAGCCATTTTGGAAATTGACCCGGACTATGAGCCCTGGGCGGAAAGCGTGGTGGAGCTGCCGGGAGGAGAGACTGAGTCCCTGCTGTTCTGTCTGCAGGCGGCCATCGGCGCGCTGATTATTGGCTACGGCTTTGGGTATCTGGCAGCCCGGAAAAAATATAACCGGGAGTCAGCAAAGTAGGGGTCCGGATCTTTTTATGTGGAGGTGACTGTTTGTGGGAGGGGCTGACTTGCAGAATAAAACATCTTCAGGGAATTCCAGGCTTTTCCGTACCCGTCATGTCCACGGGGGAGGATTCCTGGCCATAGATCGCTATGCCCAGTCTTCCCGCCTGCGGGAAGTCAGCCCCTATGTAAAGCTGTTTTTTTCCCTGGCCGTATTGCTTCTGTGCGTTGCAGCAGGGTCCAGGGGAATCGGCCTTGTGGTGTCGGCGGGGATGCTGGCTGCCTGCCTTCGTTTCAGCAGTGCTCCGGCGGGGTATATTGTTTCGCTGATGGCTATACCGGTGCTGTTTATCCTGGTCAGCTGTATGGTGATTGCCTTTGATGTGGTACGCAGCCCGCTGGGCTTTTTGGATATTCCTCTTTTTGGGATTTATATCAGTGCCACGGAAAGTGGGCTGAACCGTGCGCTGCTTCTGTTTTTCCGGGCTTACGGTGCGGTGGCCTGCCTCTATTTTCTGAGCCTCACAACCCCGATCCAGGAAATTTTGGAGGTGCTGCGGACATTGCGCCTGCCCAAGCTTATCATTGAACTGATGTACTTGATTTACCGCTACATTTTCCTCCTGCTGGAGGTACAGAATCATATGACCATTGCGGCCCAGTCCCGCCTAGGCTACTCCAGCAGGAGAAATTTCTGGTACACCTTTACCCATATCAGCGGGAATGTGCTGGCGGGAGCCTTTCGGCGCAGCGGCGCCTGCTTTGACGCCATGGAAGCCCGCTGCTATGACGGAACGCTTTGCTTCCTCACCCGGCAGCCTCCGGTGCGGGTCCGGCATGTTATGGCCTGCCTTTTGATCTTTCTGGCTCTGGCTGCCTGCACAGCCTATTTCAAGTGGAAAGGGGTGGATCTTTTTTGAATAAGGGACAAACGCCGCTTCTTTCCCTGCGGGATGTGGAGTTTTCCTACCCGGACGCGCCGCCGGCCCTCAGGGGAATCTCCCTGGATATCTGCCGGGGAGAGCGGATTGCGGTGCTGGGAAACAACGGGGCCGGGAAGAGCACCTTCTTCCTGGTGTGCAACGGAATCCTTCGCCCGGAACGGGGAAGCCTGTCTGTTTCCGGGCGGGAGATGCATTATACAAAACAGGAACTGACTGCCCTGCGGAAACAGGTGGGGATTGTCTTCCAGGACGCGGATAACCAGATCCTTGCCTCCACGGTGGAGAGCGAGATCTCCTTTGGGCCTATGAATCTCCGGCTGCCGCGGCAGGAGGTGGAGCAGCTGGTGGATGAAGCCATGTCTCAGATGGATCTGACGGCATACCGGAACCGGCCGCCCCAGTATCTCAGCGGCGGGGAGAAGAAGCGGGTCAGCATTGCCGATATTCTGGCCATGCGCCCGGAGATCATCCTCTTGGATGAGCCTACCGCCTCTCTGGACCCGAAGAATACGGAACTGCTGGAGAAAACATTGGATCAGCTCAGCGCCGCGGGGATTACCCTGATAGTCTCCACCCATGACGTGGATTTTGCCTACCGCTTTGCAGGACGTGCGGTGGTGTTCCATGCCGGCCGGATCATAGCGGATGCCGCGCCGGAGCAGGTGTTTGCCGATGAGGCGGTGATCCGGGAGGCGGGGCTGAAGCGGCCGGTTCTCTTTGAGGCGGCACGTCTGGTACGCCGGGCACTGCCGGGGATCCCCGCCAATGCCTCCCCTCGGACGATGGAAGAGTTTGCGGAGATGCTGAATTTTGCAAAAACAGTTGACAAATCCCTTTAATCTGCGTATAATACCCATATCAAAACCGAACACTTCACAAACCATAGAGGCGGAGAAGGTGCTGCAGAGAGCACTCACAGAGAGCGGGGAGGCTGAGAAACCGCAGGACGCGCTGGAGTACATGGGCCGCTGAGGGCAAGGGGAAAGGCAAAGCCGAGTATCCAAGACGTATTGTCCGCGTTAAGGGCAGGGGGTGTATTGGCACTCCTGGAAGAGTGAATTCATAGTGAATTAAGTAAGGTGGTACCGCAGGTGATGAACTTGTCCTTATTCTGCAATGGCAGAGTAAGGACTTTTTTTATGGGAAAGCCCCGGACGGCGGCCGAGCATTTCGGCCGGGCTTGCCTGGGCGGATGTTCGGACATCGGACGGGCAAGGGGAAATGAGCATGGAGGGCGTAGCCTGAAATGCGAATGAGCCTGGCGATGGCGGGAGTGCCGCAGGCACGGAGCCATCGGCTTTCCCATAAAACGGCCGGAATAAAAAAGTCCGGAATCCTGCCGGCCAATACCGGCCCCTGCCCCACCGGTTTCAAAAAAGAAGGAGAAGAGAAGATGAAAAGAAGAATCCTTTTGGCATGCGGTATGAGTCTGGTAATGGCAGCGGGCCTGTTTTCCGGCTGCGGCGGCAGCGGAGAGGAGAACACGGCGGCTTCCGGCAGCACGGAGGCAGCCCGGAGCGGCGAGGCGGCTTCTCAGGAGGGCGGCGAGTCTTCCTGCGCCGGTGTGGGCGTCAACGTGGCAGACGGTGAGACCATTCAGGTGGGCATCATCCAGCACATGGACCATCCGTCCCTAAACCAGATCTATGAGACCATTGCGGAGGAGCTGCAGCCGCTGGTGGATGAGGGCAGGATTGAGATCCTGTACCAGAACGCCAGCGGGGACAGCACCATCCTGCCCACCATTATGCAGGAGCTGATCACCGACGGCGCGGATATCCTGGTGCCCATTGCCACACCCACGGCCCAGGTGGCCGCCTCCACCACCGATGAGATTCCCATTGTGTTCTCTGCCGTCAGCAATCCGGTGGAGGCAGGGCTGGTGACCGCCCTGGACCAGACGGATGGGAACATCACCGGCGTCTCCAATTCCATCCCGGTGGATCAGATCCTGGATCTGGCCCTGGAGCTGACGCCGGACATTCAGACCATCGGCATGGTGTACAACACCAGTGAGATTAACTCCGTCACCGGCATTGAGAGCGCCAAGGCCTACTGCGATGCCCACAACATCGCCTATGAGGAAGCCACGGTCACCGGAACTGCGGATGTGCAGCAGGCCGCTGCCTCCCTGGTGGGCTCGGTGGATGCCTTCTTCACTCCCAACGACAACACGGTGGCTTCGGCCATGGCGGTGTACCTGCAGGTGGCCAATGAGGCGGGGATCCCCATCTACGTAGGGGCAGACTCCATGGTTATTGACGGCGGCCTGGCCACGGTGGGCATTGACTACACGGTGCTGGGCAAGCAGACCGCCCAGATGGTGGAGCGGCTGGTAAACGGCGAGACCATTGGGGAGAACCCGGTGGAGCAGATTTCCGAGTATGCCCGGATGATTAACGTGAGCACTGCCAATCAGCTGGGCATTACGGTGACCGATGAGATGCGGGAGACTTTCACCATTCTCGGTGAGTAATAGTATCCCAGGCGGGTAACGGTATTCCGGGTGCGCGCCGGTATTCCGGGCGGGTAACGGCATTCCAGATGGGTAACGGTTTACAGAAAAGCGGGCTGGGGCGGCGGCGGGCCGCCGGAGGAGAGAAAAATGAGTAGGATTGTGATTCTGGGGGCGGGGCATGTGGGTTCCCTGTGTGCGCTGAATCTGGCCATGGCCGGAATCTGCGGGGAGATTGCCCTGATTGATATTGACAAGAAAAAGGCAGACAGCCAGGCCAAGGACGTGGCGGACGCCACCGCCTTCATGCGGCGGCCGGTGCGGGTCTATGCCGGCACCTATGCGGACTGCAATGACGCGGATATTCTGGTCAACGCGGTGGGGGTCTCCCGGAAGCCGGGCCAGACCCGGCTGGATATGCTGGGGGATACCATTGACATTATGAAGGATGTGGTGGGCAAGCTTGCCGGGACCCGTTTCCAGGGAATTTTTATCTCCATCTCCAACCCCTGCGATATTGTGGCCAACTATGCCCGGAAGCATCTGGGCTATCCGGCGGGACGGGTCTTCGGCACCGGCACCTCCCTGGATACAGCCCGGCTGCGCCGGACCCTCCACGAGCTGACCGGCGTGGATATGCGGTCCATCCAGTGCTTTGCCATGGGGGAGCACGGGGATTCCTCCATGGTGCCCTACTCCCACATTATGGTGATGGGAAAGCCTCTGACGGAGCTGATCCGGGAAAAGCCGGAGGTATACGGCAGGGCCACCCTGGAAATCCTGGAGGAGAGGACCCACCAGATCGGCATGGAGATCATCATCGGCAAAGGCTCCACCGAGTTTGGCATTGGGGCGGCCCTGGCGGAGCTGTGCCAGGCGGTGCTCTACGATGAGCGCCGGGTCTTCCCGGTTTCCGCCTATCTGACCGGCCAGTACGGCCACAGCGGCTTCCACGCCGGAGTGCCGGCGGTGATCGGCAAAAACGGGGTGGAGGAGATTCTGACGCTGCCGCTGACGGAAGCGGAGCAGGCGGCCTTTGATCGTTCCTGCCAGGTGATTCAGGAACATATTGTCCTGGCGGAGGCACGGTAGAAACAGCGGGACCACACCGGGGGCGTGGTAAACAGCGGGATGTCCCACCGGGGCTCGCGGAATATCCGCCCTGTAGAAATACCCGGCGGATGCAGAGATTTTACAATGGGAGAATAATATGGGAGTATTGCTTCTTCGTTCCCTTCAGGAGGGATTCGCCTACGCCGTGCTGGCCATGGGCGTGTATATTACGTTTCGGATTTTAAACACCCCGGACCTGACGGCCGATGGCAGCTTCTGTCTGGGCATGGCGGTGTCCGTGATGGTCACGGTGGCCGGGCATCCGTTCCTGGGCCTGGTGCTGGCGGCCCTGGCCGGGGCTGCGGCGGGTACCGTCACCGGGCTTTTGCAGACCAAGGTGGGAATTCACCCCATTCTGTCCGGCATCCTGACCATGACCGGCCTCTATTCCATCAACCTGTTTATCACCGGCGGAAAGTCCAATGTGTCCGCCATGTCCGGTGAGACCCTGTTCCAGCAGATGGAGGAAGCCTTCGGGCTCACTTCCAACCAGAGCAAGATTATTCTGCCGCTGATTGTCTGTGTGGTGTTGGGCGTGATTCTTTCACTCTACTTTAAAACCCGCCAGGGCCTGGCCATCCGGGCCACCGGGGATAACGAGGACATGGTCCGCTCCTCCTCCATCAACGCGGATGTGTACAAATGCGCGGGCCTGGCCCTGGGAAACGCCTGTGTGGCCCTGTCCGGCGGGCTGGTGGGCCAGTCCCTGTCCTTCTTTGACGCCGGCTACGGCAGCGGCATGGTAGTCATTGGCCTGGCCTCGGTGATCATTGGGGAGACCATTGTGGGCCGCCGTTCCGTGACCATCGGACTGTTTTCCGCTATTCTGGGCTCCGCCGTGTACCGGATGTTCATTGCCCTGGCCCTGCGGGTGGAGCTGTTCCCCTCCTACGGATTGAAGCTGGTGTCCGCCATTATTGTGGCCCTGGCCCTCTCCCTGCCGGCCTTGAAGCAGTGGATGGCGCTGCAGAAAATGAAGAGAAGGGAGCGGAATTAAATGCTGAGGCTGGAGAATGTAAAGAAAACCTTTTATCCGGGAACTCCCAATGAGAAGAAAGCCCTAAACGGCGTCAGCCTGCACCTGGAGCCCGGGGACTTTGTGACCATCATCGGCTCCAATGGCGCCGGAAAATCCACCCTGTTCAACGCCATCGGCGGCACCTTCTGGCTGGATTCCGGCAGCGTTTATCTGGACGGCAAAAACATTACGGCCTGGAAGGACTATCGCCGGGCCTTCGACATTGGCCGCCTGTTCCAGGATACCTTAAAGGGCACGGCCCCCAACATGACCATAGAGGAAAATCTGGCTCTGGCCTACACCCGCAAGGCCAAGAAAAGCCTGTTTGCGGTGAGCCGGCGGGATCGGGATTTCTTCCGGGGGCTGCTGCAGCAGCTGGACCTGGGGCTGGAGGACCGGCTGAAGGCCAAGGTGGGGCAGCTGTCCGGCGGCCAGCGCCAGGCGGTTTCCCTGCTCATGTGTACCATTGCGGAGCCTAAGCTGCTGCTGCTGGATGAGCACACGGCGGCTCTGGACCCGGCCACGGCGGAGAAGGTGCTGAAAATCACCGTGGACCTGGTGCGGAACGGCCATATCACCACCATGATGATCACCCACGACATCCAGGCGGCCCTGGCCATTGGCAACCGGACCATTATGATGGACGACGGCCAGATTATTCTGGATATTTCCGGCAAGGAGCGGGAGGAGATGACCGTGGAGCGGCTGCTCACATGCTACTCCGAGGCCAGCAAGAAGAAGCTGGCCAACGACCGGATGCTGCTGCGGTGAGACGGAGGAAAAGGCAGTGACATTCTAGTGCTGTTGGATGTTCCAGCGGAAAGTATTCGTGTAGAGAGAAAACGGATTCTGGATGTGGCAGATCAACTGGAGCTGGACTATGATGTGGTACTGGCACCTGTATTTCAGAATTATGCACTGTATCAGAAATATATGATGTTGGGGTCAAAAGGTATTTTGACCCCTATGATACCAGATTGCTCCGCACTGCGTGCTCCCGCAATCTGCAAAAATATTCATAATTCGCGCATTTTTCTACGAAAAATGGCTACTTATTCATATTTTCGCGGGTCCCAAGGTCAAAAATCCTCCCGCAAGCAAGCTTGCGTCGGATTTTGACCTTTTGACCCTGGTATCAATATATTCCGGTATCCGTTTTTTACCAGAATGTAGAAAGAGAAGGTGTGAATATTGCCTGAAGATCTGTTCGCACAGAGCAACAAAAACCTTGCATTCTCCCCCATTCCGTGTTATGGTTATAGACAATCGAATACCAGTATGCCAAGGGGAGCCTGCCGGACAGGCTGAGAGGAAAAATTATTCGACCCTGTGACCTGATTTGGGTAATGCCAACGGAGGGATGGGCTGCGGCAAGAGCCGCAAAGCGTGTGATTCAGGCCGGGCAGATTCTGCCCGGCTTTTTCTGTCACAGAGAAAACAGTTTCCGAAACACCCATGCCCGCTGGCGTGGGCATCGCCAACTAGGAAGGCCCCTGGCAGGAGGATGTGCGTATGAAGGAAAAAACCGTAGAATTTCAAAACATTACCTTCCAGTATCCGGAGGATGCCCGCCGGATGTTTGAGGACCTTTCCTTTTCCGTGGAGCAGGGCGAGTTTGTGGCGGTGGTGGGAGCCAGCGGCTGCGGCAAGAGTACCCTGTTCCGGCTGATCAACCGGCTGGAGGAGCCGGAGGAGGGGCGGATTCTGGTGGATGGCCGGGATGTGCGGGAACAAAAGGGCTACAGCGGCTTCATGCCCCAGAAGGACCTGCTGATGCCCTGGCGGACCGTGGGCAAAAACCTGATGCTGCCCCTGGAGCTGCGGAAGGTGCCCAGGGGACAGCGGGAATCCATGGCCCGGGAGATACTGGAGCGGGTGGGCCTGAAGGATTGCTGGGACAAGGTGCCCCGGGAGCTTTCCGGCGGCATGCGCCAGCGGGTCTCCTTTGCCCGGACCCTGCTTTCCGGATCGGACCTGCTGCTGTTGGACGAGCCCTTCAGCGCTCTGGATTTTCTGACCCGGGTCTCCCTCCAGGAGTGGCTGGCGGAGCAGTGGGCCAGCCTGGGAAAGACGGTGCTCTTTGTGACCCACGATGTGGAGGAAGCCCTGTACCTGGCCACCCGGATTCTGGTACTCCGGGGGCGTCCCGTGCGGCAGGTGGAGAGCATTCCGGTGCCGCTGCCGGTGCCCCGGAAGCGGCAGATGCTGGAGCAGCCAGAGATTCAGGAGCTGAAGGAGCGGCTCATAGCCGGACTTCAGGGAGAGGAGGCAGTGTATTATGAGGACTGAGAAAAGCAGCGGAGCGATGGCAGCTTCCGGCAGGGGCGGTAAAACCAGGAGGCAGGGAGGCTACAGCCGGCTACTGCCCACGCTGGTATTGCTGGGATTTCTGCTGTTGTGGCAGGGGATTGCCATGTTGATTGACGCGGCGTATATTCTGCCTACGCCGGTGCAGGTGCTGCAGCGGCTGTGGGAGCTGCGGGAGCCTCTGTTTCTGGTACACCTGCCGGCCACCATGGGCATCACCGGCCTGGGCCTTCTGATTTCTGTGGGCCTGGGGGTTCTGCTGGCAGTGTTTATGGATGCCAGCCCCACGGCGGAGCGGGCTCTGTATCCGCTGATTGTGGCCTCCCAGACTATCCCCACCATGGCCATTGCCCCGCTGTTTGTGCTTTGGTTTGGGTACAGTATCTGGAGCAAGGTGCTGGCGGCCATTCTTATTACCTTCTTCCCGGTGGCCATCACCCTCCATGACGGCCTCCGGTCCACCCCACGGGAGATGGAAGAGTATATGCGCACCGGCGGCGCCGGGCGCTGGGAGATCTTCTGGAAGCTGAAGGTGCCCTGGGCGGTGCCCTCCTTCTTCTCCGCGGTGCGGATGGCCATCCCTATATGTGTTATTGGCGCGGCCATCGGGGAATGGCTGGGGGCCCAGAGCGGCCTGGGCTACTTCAGCAAGCGGATGATGACCCAGCTGGACGGGGCAGGGGTGTTTGCCCCCATTGTCCTTCTCTCCGCCGCGGCCATGTTGGTGGTGTGGATTGTGGAGAAGCTGGAGAAAAAATTTGTCACCTGGCGGAAGGAATTGTAAGGCGGAACCAACGGAAAGCACAGCCCAAGATTGTGGACAGGAAAATAGGGCTGTACTTGCATGGCGTGGCGTTAACGCTGTTTGACAATGGTATATAACTCTTTTACATAGAGATTTGCGTGATTAAGGGAAAACTCTCCGTGGTACATAGTTGGCAGTACATGCAAACTGCTTTTTTCCAGTGTTTCATGGAGCTTTCTTGCAGAAAGCAAGATACGTTTGTTTTCCCGTTCCCCGACAAACAAATGGATTTCTGCCATACACTCTGCAAGGGGCTTCTTCATGAAATACATAGAACTTTCTTGTAAGAACGCAATCATATTTTGCTTAGTAATACCGCAAGTATCTGGATAGTAGTCATGAAACAATTCCGGCCTCATTCGGAGTGAACGAAATTGCAGTTTAGAAAACCATTTTTGCCGAATCAATCCATAACAGCTTCCAAACGCCGGTTTAATCAACGAATAAGTTAGCTTAGATGGAATGACTGCTGCGCTCTCGACCATTGCGAAACGGCAGATGCTTTTTCGCTGCGATAACATTTCAAGTAATATCTGACCGCCAAGAGATAAACCACCAATCAGGAGTGCCGAACCCTCCAATTTATCATCAATAAAGGAAATGATTTCGGCAGCATTGTCTTCGATTGTTGTGAAATTTTTATCGCTCCCGGTGTGGCCATCCAATATTGGGATAATGACCCGAAAATCATTTTGAAGTCGTTCGGACACATCTCGGTAATTCCACCATGACAAACCGCCGCCATGTAGAAGAATAATCACATCACGATTTTGTTTTCCGTATTCTTTATATTGCAACTTGCCTCACCTCTAACCCGCTTTCTGCTTTTGAGTATACCACAATTCCGAGAGCGCGGAAATAGCCGGAAGCTTTCATGCTTTCGGCTATTTCCGCAGAGATGGCCAACGTTGGCTTCAACCATCATAGCTCCTTACCTCAACATTTTGTCGTATGCGAGCTTTCCGATCCCTTGGAAAATGACGATGCCGCACCTGGAGAACCCGTTTTTCTCCAGGATATGTTGCATTCTTTTGTTTGGAAAATCTGTATCCACGCGAATATAATTCACTCCCTTGGAAATACAGAGCTTCTCAATCAAAGGCCAGGCAATACCATTCAATCCGCATCCCCTGTATTCTTTGCGGAATGCCATCCGATGAACGACGGCATAGGGCTGTTCGGAATTCCATGCGCCTTCAATCTTTGCATAAGCTGGTTCGCCTGAAAAATCAATGCACATATATCCGGCAATCCTGTGATCCGAGGTAAGGATATATCCCTTTTCTGCATCAATATCATCCAGAATGGTCTGCTCATTCGGGTAGTCGTCTGTCCATTGGATGAACCCCTGCTCTTTTTGAAACATCCTTCCCTCATCGATGATTCTATAGCATTCCGCAACATCCTGCGCTAATTCCAGTAAGTACATACCCTTTCCTCCCATCTTCCGATTCTCTTCGTCATTTTTTGCCGTTCCGTCTTGCAATTTGCTTTGCTATCACTTATAATAGCAGCAAAAAATAGTTTTACAAAATTGAATATTCTATACTTATATTTCAATTTTATTTAAGTATTTAGGAGGAGCGAATATGGACCTGAAGTATTTATACACTTTTAGGACCATTGTAGATGAAGGAGGGTTCCGCAAGGCGGCACAAAAGCTGCATTATACGCAGTCTACCATTACTTTTCAGATGAATCAGCTGGAACAAGAGCTATCCACCTGCCTGTTTGAAAAAATCGGGCGGAAAATGGTGCTTACAAAAGCAGGCGAAAGCCTGGTGCCTTATGTGGATGAAATTTTGCAATCCATTGACAAACTGCGCTCTTTTGAAAGCGACTTATCGGAATATCAGGGCGACCTGCGGGTCGGCATTGCGGAAACGCAGTTGTGCTATCGATTCCCCGCCATTTTAAAGGAGTTTCATCAGAAAGCACCAAAAGCCCGGCTGTTCCTGCGTTCCATGAACTGCTATGACATTCGGGATGAGCTTTTGAGTGGCACGCTGGACATTGGCATTTTCTACGAAGATGTCGGAGGCTTTGGCAGCAACCTGATCACGTATGAGATTGGGGACTTCCCCACAGTTCTGGTTGCTTCACCGGAAACTGTCAGGCTGCACCCGGATTTTATAACGGCGGATCAAACCCTGCAGGTTCCTTTTGTGATCAATGAACCGAAATGCATATTCCGCCAGATATTTGAGGAATATCTGCGGCTGAAAGCTATTCGTCTGGGCCACACCATTGAACTCTGGAGCATCCCAACCATCAAGAATCTTGTGGCAAGCGGCGTCGGCATCACTTATCTGCCGCTATTTACCGTACAAGAGGAATTAAAGACGGGAACTCTGGCAGAAATCAGAACGGATATGAAGCATCCGACCATCACTGCAGTGTGTGGCTATCATAAAAACAAATGGGTCAGCCCACTCATGCAGCTTTTCATTGACCTTTGCAAAGGACATGGGAATATGGAAATGTTTTGAAACGATGTGCCCATTTCCTATGTGCAACGCTATAACCACTCCCCCATTCTCCCCTCTCCGGTGAGCCCCCAGGATTGGTCTGCGCAGGTGAAAAATCAGGCAGGATCTTTTGCGCCTTTTGATACGGTTTTATCTCCCTGCATATTTTCCTATCAGGAAAGAAAAATATTTCTAAACTGGAAAAACCCACTCTGTTTTTTGGCTGTCTAAAGTCGTATACTGAAAGCACAGCCAACGATTACGGACAGGAAACTGCCGGAAGGAGTGAGAGATATGCAGGTTTTGCTTGCGGAGAATATCCGGAAATACCGCCGGGAGAAGAAGCTGACCCAGGAACAGCTGGCGGAGGTCATGGGAGTGACAGTGGGGGCCGTGTCCAAATGGGAGTCCGGGGTATCACTTAGATAAAGATACCACACCATTCCCACGCTGACTTTTGCTCAACCGATACAGCCGGAGGGCTG
>CAJFTW010000047.1 GCA_904420025.1 Candidatus Pseudolachnospira avium | reverse complement strand
TTTCTCCGCCGCCTCCACGGTGCGCATCCGGGGGGCGATCACCAGCACGGTCTTGCCCGCCAGCAGGCGGGAGAGAGCCCCCTGCACCTTGGTCTCGTTCTCCACGTCAAGGCTTGCGGTTGCCTCGTCCAGCAGCACAATGGGGGCGTCCTTCAGCAGGGCACGGGCAATGGAGATCCGCTGCCGTTCCCCGCCGGAAAGCTTGGCCCCGTTCTCCCCAATGGGAGTGTCGTAGCCCTGGGGCAGCCGCTGGACAAACTCGTCGCAGTTGGCGGCTTTGGCGGCAGCCCGAACCTCCTCATCCGTAGCGCCGTGTTTGCCCAGGCGGATGTTTTCCATTACCGTGTCGTCAAACAGCACCACGTCCTGAAAGACCATGGAGTAATCGCTCAGCAGCACCTCCGGGTCCACGGTGGAAATGTCCACACCGCCCACCCGAATGGCGCCTCCGGTGACGTCCCACAGCCGGGCGGCAAGCCGGGCGCAGGTACTCTTGCCCGAACCGGAGGGGCCCACCAGCGCCGTCACTTGCCCCTCCCTGGCGGTAAAGCTCACGTCGTGCAGGATCTCCTTCTCATCATAGGAAAAGCGCACATGCTCAAATACAATGTCATGGCCCTGGGGCCGGAACACTTCGGCGCCTTCCGCGGTGGGGGTATCATAGATCTCGTTCATGCGGTCGGCCGACACCTGGGATATGAACATCTCCGCAATCAGCGCCAGGCTCTGGTCAAAGGGGGCGTAGACCCGGGTGATGACCAGCAGGAACAGGAACAGCAGCATAAAGTCAATCTGTCCGGAAAGGATCCGGTTTGCCCCAACCAGGATGGTGGTCGCCACACCCAGCCGCATGATCACGCTGGCGGCGTTGACAAACAGGCCGGTGGACAGTTCCCCTTGGATCATGATGCGTTCATGCTCGTCTATTTTTTGGTTCAGCCCGGCAAGATACCGATCCTCCTGATTGGTGGCGCGGATCTCCCGTACATTCTCCAGCGCCTCCTGGATGCCGTCGGAGACCCGGACGGCGGCTTTTTTCGTCCGCTCGGAAGCTCGGGCAGCCAGCTTCCGGCTCCCGAACAGCAGTCCGAAGGCCACCGGGACACCCCAGAGGCAGGCAATCGCCAGCCGCCAGTCATAGATCAGCAGGCAGACGGCAATGAGCGCGGTGGAAATATAGGCGCCGTACAGATACCCCAGCACATGGCTCCAGACGTGCTCCATGCGGTTAACATCCCCCATGAGGGTTTCGGTGAGGTCGGCCAGATCCCGCTTGCCGAAGTACCCCAAGGGCAGCTTGCGCAGCCGTTCCGCCAGGCTCAGCCGGGTGGCTTTGACCTCGTTGTACACCAGCCCATAGGTGGCCCTGTACTGTTGCAGATGGGTCACAAAGGAAAGAATCACAAAAAGGAGCACCAGCCCGATGGCCAGTGTCACACTGGGCAGCGGTTCTCCGCCTGTCAGCGTCCCCATGAAGCCGGACATCATCCAGTACAGGATGCTGACGCCGCCCATGACGATCAGGTTGACGATCACCGTCCAGAACGTGCCTTTTTTGGCATTCCGCACGCCCTGGTCGGTCAGGGCATATTTCCGTTGAAACTTTTGGCCGAACATTTACATCGCCTCCTTTTCACTGGTAATTTTCCACTGAACCGCCCGGTTGTAATCCGCCCACATCCGGGCATACAGCCCGCCCGCAGCGGTGAGTTCTTTGTGCGTCCCCTGCTCGGCAATGCGCCCTTCCTCCAGGACGATGATCTTGTCTGCCCCCACAACGGTGGACAGGCGGTGGGCGATCAGGATGACGGTGCGGCCCTTGGTCAGCGTGGCAAAGGCTTTCTGGATCAGCACCTCGTTTTCCGGGTCGGCAAAGGCGGTGGCCTCGTCCAGCACCACAATAGGCGCGTCCTTCAAAATGGCCCGGGCCAGGGCAATGCGCTGCTGCTCCCCTCCGGAGAGATAGGTGCCTTCGGAACCGATCTGGGTGTCAAGGCCGTCCGGCAGTTTCTCCAGTATATCCTGGCACTGAGCGGCCTGCAGGGCGGCCAGCACCTGCTCCCGCGTTGCGTCCGGCCGGGCGGCCCGGACGTTTTCCAGGATGGACGCCTTGAACAGATGGCTGTTCTGGAATACGAAGGCCACCTGATCCATGAGCACATGGGGATCCACCTGCTTCACATCCACGCCGCCTACCTTCACGGTGCCGGAGGTGGCGTCCCAGAACCGGGGGATCAGGCTGGCAGCGGTGGTCTTGCCGCCGCCGGAGGGGCCCACCAGCGCCACGGTCTGCCCCGGCTCCGCGGTAAAGGAAACGTGGGAGAGGGCGGGCATTTCCGCACCGTCGTAGGTGAAGCTTACGTCCTTGAATTCCACCCGGTTGCCATGGGGCGTTTGCGGGTGAGCCGGTGCTTCCAGGGTAGGGGCGTCCATCACCTGGTTGATGCGCCCCAGGGACGTGTGGGCCAGCATTGTCCCGGCGGAGGCGAACATAATGCGGGCCAGTGCCGTGGAGATGATGGCGGAAAACACCGCATAAAAGGCGAAATTGGTGACAAAACCGGCAAAATCACCGCTGGCCAGGGCGCCCGGCGCCAGAAACAGCGCCATCGGTACCAGAAAGACAAAGGCGCCTTCGGTGAAAGTCAGGTTGATGGCCTGGGGGATCCGGCAGACGTCCGCCTGGTAATGCTCGGCCTTGCTGCTGTAATCTTCAATAGCCTGTTGAAACGCCTTGAAGGAGTAAACCGTCTGCTGAAAGATTTTCACCACGGGAATGCCCCGGACGTACTCGGTGCCCGCCTTGGTCATGCAGTCCTGGGCTGCCTGGTATTCTGCCATCAGCCGGGCGTTTTTGCCACCCATCATGGAGAACATGGCGATCACGGAAATCACCGCCGCCAGCAGGCAGGCTGCCCCCATCCGCCAGTCGAAGACGAACATCAGCACCAGCATGGCGGCAAACAGCACTACGGTGCCTACAATATCCGCCAGGTTGTGGGCCAGCAGCGTTTCGGTATCGGCGGCCGCCGCATCCAGCCGCCCCCGGATGAGCCCGGAGGCATTGGCGTCAAAATAGCCCAGGGGGGCCTTCATCACATGGGCCACGCCCTGCTTGCGGATATTGGACGCCGTGCGGAAGGCCGCCAGATGGGTACAGATCAGGCCCGCAAAATACAGTACAATGCCGCCCACTGCGAAGGCAAAAGCCAGCCAACCGTATTGCGCGACGTTCTCCGCCCGGGCCCAGTTTGGCGCCGCGGCAATCAGATCCCGCGCTGCCAGCCAGATGCAGATATACGGTGCCATGCTCAGCAGCATGGACACTGCCGACAGGGCCAGCCCCAGAAAGGTCAGGCCCTTGTGGCTGCCCGCATAGTCCAGCAAAGCCGCCACATCATTCCTTTTTCGTTTCTCCATAGAAACAACCTCCTTATTAATAGTTAGTTATAACTAACTCACAAGTAAAAAAGATAGGACTATTGTCCCATCAATTTCAGCCAACCGGCTGTGTAGAAGTTCCGGAACTGCGTCACGTCCCGGATCGCCTGTTCACGGGGCATGTCGTGGATCACGATCTCAAAGAGCCCGCTGAACATCCCGCTGGCGATGATATGGCAGAGAGAGCGGTCCAAGGGAGGGATGTCTTTCCCCAGCCGGCGGAGCACTTCCATATATTGGAGGGTGGACTCTACTTCCACCTCCACCATATTGTGGATAAAGTGCTCATAGGAGGTCCCTTCCGCCCGGCACAGCAGCAGCTTGACCGGCTCCCGGTGCTGGCAGATGTAGTCCACCATCCAGTCCACATAGTGGCCGGAGGCTTCCCCCATGTGCGCCGGCTGTTCTTCCTCCGGCAGCTGGGCAAAGCAGGTCTGGGCTTCCATAAACCTTCCCATGAGGGCAGCGGCGTGGGGCTCTACAATGGCGGCAAACAGCGCTTCCTTGCTGGAATAATAGCCGTAAAACGCCCCGGTGGTCACCCCGGCGTCCTTTACAATCTGCCGCAGAGAAGCGCCGAGAAAACCTTTCTCGGAAAATTCCTCCAAAGCGGCCTGCTGTATCCTTCCTAAGGTATCCGGTGATTTTTCTTCCATGTCAGCCTCCGTATAACAGTGCTATGTAACAGTGTTATAATACATCCAATAGCTCTCTGTGTCAAGGGGGGAATCCGGAGAACGTAGTGTGATCCAGATTCCCATGGTGCCATCCCCGTAGGCCAGGCTGACCGTTACATCCTCCTGCTGCAGGATCACGCCGGCGGAAGCCTCCTCCTTCTCCGAAAACTGGAGCGTGAATCCGGCTTGCTCCAACTGGCCCTGATAGGCCTGGGCCTCCTCACGGGTCAAATCTGCCAGGGTAATTCCCAGGCTGCTGCCGTCAGCGGTCTCGTAAAGGGCGGTTACCTGCCCGTGTTCCGGCTGGGGCAGCAGCGCAGTATAAGAATTTTCCGGCCACTGGGAGGCAGGAATTTGTGTCAGGGCGGCGGTGGAGGCCTCCGGCGCGGCAGGGCCGGAACAGCCTGCCGCCGCTATCAGAAGCAGGAAGAGCAAGGCGGAAAGGGCCAAACAGCGATTCCTAACATAAGTGTATCTTTTCATGGATGCGTCCCCCTCTATTTTTTCCGGAAATAACGCAGGGTAAAGAAGATGGCTGCCGCCAGAGCCGCCAGGCCGGCCACCGGCAGCAGAATCATCGGCAGCAGGTCCCAGGCAGGGCCGGAGACCCAGATGGTGGTGGTGCTGTTGGCCTGGCCGATGATGCCTTTGGGAAAGCGAAGGCTCTGCAGGTAAAACCACAGGGCAAAGGCGGCCAAGGCCGGGAACAGCAGGGTGCCAATGCAAAACCTCTGCCGGTGCTGCCGCTGTCCCGGCGGCTCCAGCTGTTCCTGGATACAGGCGGCAAACTCTTCGGGAGATCCCAGACGCTCCGCCACCTGTTCCTCCGCTTCCCCATGCTCCCGGCCGGAGGCAAAGGCCTCCTCCAGGTCCCGGAGGATTTCCACTTTCTGACGGCGGGAGACGGTCAGTGCCCGCCGCACCTGCCGGAGATATTCGTCTTTTCTGCTCATAATGCCACCTCCTGCTTTTCCCAGTCTGTGAGGAAACGGTCCACACAGGCTTTGTAACGGTTCCAGAACTGTGTCAGCTCTTCCAGGGTTTCCCTTCCCTGGGGCGTAAGGGAGTAGTATTTTTTGGTGCCCCCGTTGGCGGCAGCCGGCGCCAGGCGGCACTGGATCAGCCCGGCGTTCTGAAGCCGGTACAGGATGGGATACACGGTTCCCTCCTTGGCAAAGCCCAGCACCTCCGCCCCTTTCTGGTTCAGCTCCGTGAGAATCTCATAGCCGTAGGTCTCTTTCCGGCCGATGAGGGAGAGGAGGATCATCTCCAGGGAGCCCTTTTTGAACTGCTGGATGTAGCGGTCGTCCATGGCCTCAACTCCTTTCCGAAACTAATTAGTAATGCTAAATAGATGGGCTAAGCATAGCAAAAAGACCGGCTCCTGTCAAGAGCCGGTCTGCATTTCCTGCCGGAACGCAGGAAGTTTTGGTTCGTTTTTGGTAAGGGGAACGCCGCCGCTTACTGTTTTCCAGCCTCCGCAGGAAAAGGCGTGCCGTACAGGTCGTAGGGCGTCACCTGGTACACATAGTAGTTGAGCCAGTTGGTGTACAGGGCGTTGGCGTGGAGCCGCCAGGTCAGGGACGGGGTATTCTCCGGGTTCCCCTCCGGATAGTAGTTTTCCGGGACCTCCGGGTTCAGCCCGGCGGCCACATCCCGACGGTATTCCTTGTCCAGGGTCATCCGGTCGTACTCCGGGTGCCCCATGACAAAGATCTGGGTGCCGCTCTTGTTCTGGATCAGGTAGGCGCCGGCCTCGTAGGATTTGGCCAGGATCACCAGCTCCGGCACCTTCTGGATCTCCTCCAGGGGCACCGTGGTGTTCCGGGAATGGGGCACCTTGAAGAAGTCGTCAAAGCCCCGGGTCAGCGGCATCTCCCGGGTCAGCAGGTGGTGCTTGTAGACGCCGGAAAGCTTTTTGGGCAGCAGAGTCTTCTGCAGGCCGTAGTGATAGTACAGGCCGGCCTGGGCCCCCCAGCACACATGGATGGTGGAGGTGACGTGGGTCTTGGTCCACTCCATGATCTGGCACAGCTCCGGCCAGTAGTCCACCTCCTCAAAGGCCATCATCTCCACCGGGGCGCCGGTGATGATCATGCCGTCAAACATCTTGTCCTGCACCTCCGGGAACGTCACATAAAACTTGTTCAGGTGGACGGAGGAGGTGTTCTTGGACTGATGGCTGGAGGTGTGCATCAGGGTGATGTCCACCTGCAGCGGCGTGTTGGAGAAAGCCCGGAACAGCTGGGTCTCCGTGTCCTGCTTGATGGGCATCAGGTTCAGGATCAGGATCTCCAGGGGGCGGATGTCCTGGGACAGGGCCCGGGTCTCGTCCATGACGAAGATGTTCTCCCGCTCCAGCTCGGCCCGGGCGGGCAGGTCGTTTTGAATTTTAATGGGCATCGGGTGTATCCTCCTCTCTCCGGATCCGGGCCAGCTCCCCGGCCCTCTTGTAGATGGTGTCCGCCGGCACAACGCCCCGGACCATGGAAAGGGGATAGATCCGGGACCGGGGGCCGATGACGGAGCCGGGGTTCAGCACGGAATTGCAGCCCACGTCCGCCCAGTCGCCCAGCATGGCGCCCATCTTCCGGAGGCCGGTGGCCACCTCCTCCCCGTCCCCGTGGATGACAATGTTTTTCTGATCCGCCTTGATGTTGGAGGTGATGGAGCCGGCCCCCATGTGGGCGTGGAAGCCCAGAATGGAGTCCCCCACATAGTTGTAGTGGGGCACCTGCACCTGGTCAAAGAGGATCACATTCTTCAGCTCCGTGGAGTTGCCCACCACGGCCCCGGCGCCCACCAGGGCGCTGCCCCGGACAAAGGCGCAGTGGCGCACCTCCGTCCCATGGCCGATGATCACCGCCTCGCCAAAGTAGGCGGTGGGAGCCACCTTGGCATCCCGGGCTACCCAGACATGGGGGGCAATCTCCTCGTATTCCTCCCGGGGCAGCTGGGGCCCCAGGGTTAAGATAAATTCCTTGATTTTTCCCAGGATCTCCCAGGGATAGACGGCGCCTGCCAGCAGCGGCCGGGCCTGGGTGTGATCCAGATCAAACAGATCCTGTGTGGTAAACATACGATTTCCTTCCTGTGTTCCGAATATTTTCCTAAAATGGGAGTCCTGCCTGGCAGGATCCCCTGTCTGCGGCGGGCAGGCTAGGGGCGCTTTCCCGCCGGCTGTAGGTAATCTTACCGCATTTCCCGGCAGATTGCAAGAAGATTAGCGGCGGCGGAATGCCCTGTTTTGCCGGAGGCCTGCCGCTACTCCCTGCGGGTGACCGCCAGAAACAGCAGGTAAAAGCCGGCGATGGCGGCGCATCCGGCCAGGAGACCGGCAATGCCGGAAAGGGGCAGCATGCGGTGGCTGATCTGTACCGCCAGGGCAATGGCCGCCATGGGCCGGAGGAGCCGGTAGAAGGCGGAGAAGGAAAAGGGCACCAGCCGGTACAGGGTGAGCAGGTGCAGGCCGGCCACCAGCAGCTCCGAGGCCAGCATACCCCACAGGCAGGCCACAATCCCGTACTGCGGGATCAGGAAAAAGACAAAAGCCAGACGCACCGCCAGCCCTGCCAGGTTCTGGAGGAAGGTGGCCCCGGTCTTTCCCATGCCGTTTAAAATGCTGCCGGTGGTGGTGGACAGGTACAGGAAGGGGCAGAGCCAGCCCAGGATGGCAATGTAGCTGCCGGCCTCCGTGCTCTGGAAGAACAGCGCCCCCATCTCCTGGCCCCAGGAGGCAAAGATGCCGGTGCAGAGGATTCCCAGGTACAGGCTGTAGCTGATGGAAAGCTCCGTGGTGCGGCCAATCCGACCGGTGTCCTGCACCGACTGGGCCTCCGCCACCGAGGGCAGCAGCATGACGGACACGGAGTTGGTCAGGGCGGAGGGAAACAAAATAAAGGGCAGGGCCATGCCGGTGAGCACGCCGTAGACGCTGAGGGCGTCGGAGGAGGAGAGGCCGCTCATCTCCAGGCGCCCGGGGATCTGGATGGCCTCCACGCTCTGCAGCAGGCCCAGCACCAGCCGGTTGGCGGCCAAAGGCGCCGCCAGCAGGAAGACCCCGGGAAGGGCCCGGAGAGGGGAGACGGTGGCCGCCGGCTGGCTGTCCTCCCACCGCAGGCCTTCGGAAAAGAAGGTGGCCCGGATGGCCAGCACGGAAACCAGCAGGGAGGCCAGCTCCCCGGCCACCAGCCCCAGGGCGGCAACGACCACCGTCAGGCTTTGGCCCCGGGCCTGGAGATAGCCGGCCAGCAGGTAGACGGCCCCCACCCGCACCAGCTGCTCCGCCAGCTGGCTGAGGGAAGGGACCTGGGCCTTCTGCCGCCCGTAGTAGTAGCCGTTGATGGCCGAGTGGGCGGCGGTGACGGGCAGGGAGAGGGCCAGCAGCCGCAGAAGATCCGTGGTCCGCGGCTCCCCCAGGACGGTGCGGGCCAGCCAGCCGGCCTGGGGGTACAGGAGGCCGGCCAGGCCAAAGGAGATGCCCAGGGCCAGAATCAGCCCGGCGGCAAAATGGCTGCGGCCGTTGCGGAACTGCCCGCCGGCGGCGGAGCCGGCCACAAACCGGGAGATGGAGGTCTGCAGGGGCCCGCAGCAGAGGGCAAAGCAGACGCCGGACACGGGGGAGATCATCTGGTAGATGCCCATCCCCTCGGCGCCGATCAGGTGGGAGAGATAAACGCGATAAAAAAAGCCGATGACCCGGGATGCAAGACCGGTGGCCGTGAGAATCAGGGCGCCGGTGAGGATAGGGTGAGCCTGCCGTTTCATGGATACCGCCTGAAAAGAAAATTAATACAATATATGGCTTGACAGAAGCGCGTAGAAGTGTTATGGTTAAGGCGCAGAAAACATAGTAAAATAATAGGAATTAAAAAACTGCGAATTGGAGGCGCTATGAAGATTACCACAAAGGGGCGGTACGGGCTGCGGGCCATGGTGGACATGGCCGTGTTCGGGGAGGAGGGCCCGGTGTCCACCCACAGCATGGGGGAACGGCAGGGAATTTCCGACGGCTACCTGGAGCAGCTGATCGGAAAGCTGAAGCGGGCCAACCTGGTGGAGAGCGTCCGGGGGGCGGCAGGGGGATACCGGCTGGCCCGGCCGGCGGCGGAGATCTCCGTGGGGGATATTCTGCGGGCCCTGGAGGGCAGCCTGTGCCCGGTGGAGTGCCCGGGCCTGGGGGAGGAAGGGCCTTCCTGCGGCAATGAGGCATCCTGCGTGGCCAAAGGCGTTTGGAAAAAAATCGGGGAGAGCATAGAGGCTGCGGTGGACGGCATCTCCCTGGAGGAGCTGAAAAAGCAGAGCAAGGAACAGCTGGGAATCCCGGAGTAATCCGTGCATCACAGGCGTCAAAATACCTTTTGGCGTCTTCCTCATACAATAAAGCATACGACAGGTCAACGCGCCGGAAAGGAAGGACCATTATGAAACCCATTATCTATTTGGACCATGCGGCAACCACGGCTACCCGCCCGGAGGTGGTGGAGGCCATGCTGCCTTACTTTACCCAACAATACGGAAACGCTTCCTCCGTCTACGGGCTGGGGGCGGAGAGCAAAAAGGCCCTGGATCAGGCCCGGGCCACGGTGGCAGGGGCCCTGGGGGCCAGGCCGGAGGAGATCTATTTCACCGCCGGCGGCAGTGAGGCGGACAACTGGGCCCTGAAGGCCACGGCGGAGGCCTACGGCAAGGGCGGCGGCCATATCATTACCACCAAGATTGAGCACCACGCTATTCTCCACACCTGTGAGTACCTGGAAAAGCGGGGGGTGGCGGTGACCTACCTGGATGTGGACGAGAGGGGGCTGGTCTCACCGGAGGCGGTGCGGAAGGCCATCCGGCCGGACACCATTCTGATCAGCGTCATGTATGCCAACAATGAGATCGGGACCCTGGAGCCCATTGAGGAGATTGGCGCCATTGCCAAGGAGAAGGGGATCCTGTTCCACACAGACGCGGTACAGGCCTTCGCCCACCTGGATATTTCTGTGGATCGCTGCCATATTGATATGCTCAGCGCCAGCGCCCACAAGTTTGGAGGGCCCAAGGGCGTGGGCTTCCTGTACATCCGCCGGGGCGTCAAAATCCGCTCCTTCATCCATGGCGGCGCCCAGGAACGGAAGCGCCGGGCCGGGACGGAAAATGTGCCGGGTATTGTGGGGCTGGGGAAAGCAGTGGAGCTGGCCATGGCGGAGCGGGAGGCTACGGTGGAGCGGGTCACCGGCCTCCGGGATTACCTTATTGACCGGGTGCTGCAGGAAATCCCCTTCACCCGCCTCAACGGGGACCGGAAGCGCCGGCTGCCGGGAAACGCCAATTTCAGCTTCCAGTTCATTGAGGGAGAGTCCCTGCTGATCATGCTGGACATGGAGGGCATCTGCGGCTCCAGCGGCTCCGCCTGCACCACCGGCTCCCTGGACCCGTCCCATGTGCTCATGGCCATCGGCCTGCCCCATGAGATTGCCCACGGCTCCCTGCGGCTGACCCTGGGTGAGGAAAATACCCGGGAGCAGATGGACTATGTGGTGGAATGCCTGAAAAAGATTGTGGCGCGGCTGCGGGAAATGTCCCCGCTGTACGAGGACTTTGTGAAAAATGCGGCAGCCCGGGATTAAAGGCAATCCGGCAGGCAAAGCTTACAGGGGAAACGGACAGCCAATCGGATCGGGTAATCCGACAGCAAGGCTTTACACGGTAATGGAAAAAAGGTAGAATCATACGGAGGAACCGATATGTACAGTGAAAAGGTGATGGATCATTTTCAGAACCCCCGGAATGTGGGAGAGCTGGAAAACCCCAGCGGCGTGGGCACGGTGGGCAACGCCAAGTGCGGCGATATTATGCGGATTTACCTGGATGTGGACGAGAACCAGATCATCCGGGATGTGAAGTTTAAAACCTTCGGCTGCGGGGCGGCGGTGGCCACCAGCAGCATGGCCACAGAGCTGGTGAAGGGCAAGAGCATCTACGAGGCCCTGCAGGTGACCAACAAAGCAGTGATGGACGCCCTGGACGGGCTGCCGCCGGTGAAGGTCCACTGCTCCCTGCTGGCGGAGGAGGCCATCCACGCCGCCCTCTGGGATTATGCGGAAAAGCACCAGATGGAAATCCCCGGGCTGGAAAAGCCCGTCAGCGACATCAGCGAGCACGAGGATGAGGAGGACTATTGAGAGAAAGCCCCGCCAAGCGCCGGACCGTCCGCCGGGCTGGCCCAGGCGGTGGTCCGGTATTTGGCGGGCAAGGGAGAAGGAACATGGGAGAAAAAATTGTCATCGGCATGTCCGGAGGGGTGGACTCCTCCGTGGCAGCCTGGTTGCTGCAGCGGGAAGGCTGGCAGGTCATCGGCGTAACCATGGAAACCTGGCAGGAGGAAGCCACAGGGGCAGGGGAAGGCTCCTGTGGCCTTTCTGCGGTTTCGGAAGCCCGGCGGGTGGCGGAGACCCTGGGGATCCCCCATGTGGCCTTAGACTTCCGGGAGCCCTTCCGGCAGCAGGTGGTGGAATATTTTATGCGGGAGTATGAGGCAGGGCGCACCCCCAACCCCTGCATTGCCTGCAACCGGTATATCAAATGGGAGGCGCTGCGGACGGAAGCCCGGCGGCTGGGGGCGGACTGGATTGCCACCGGCCACTACGCCCGGATCCGGCAGCTGGAAAACGGGCGGTACGCGGTGGAGCGGGCCGCCTCCGCTGCCAAGGACCAGACCTACGCCCTGTACCGGCTGACCCAGGAGCAGCTGGCCCATACCCGGATGCCCCTGGGCCGTTATCCCAAGGAGGAGGTGCGGCGGATGGCGGAGGAGGCAGGCCTGCCGGTGGCCCACAAGCCGGACAGCCAGGAAATCTGCTTCATTCCGGATCAGGATTATGCCGCGTTTATCAGCCGCCAGCGGGGCCGGGAGCCGGCGGAGGGGGATTTTGTGGATACGGAAGGCCGGGTGCTGGGCCGCCACCGGGGGCTGACCCACTATACGGTGGGGCAGCGGAAGGGGCTGGGCATTGCCTTTGGCGTCCCCATGTTCGTCCAGAAGCTCTGCCCGGGGACCAACCAGGTGGTGCTGGGCTCCAACGAGCAGCTGTTCACCCGCCGGGTCCGGTGCCGGAACCTGAACTTTATGGCGGTGCCGGGGCTGCCGGAGCCGCTGCCGGTCACAGCCAAAATCCGCTACAGCCACAAGGGGGCGGCGGGGACCATCCGCATGGTGGGGGAGGACCTGGCCGAGTGCGTGTTTGATGAGCCGGTGCGGGCCGCCACTCCCGGGCAGGCCCTGGTGTTCTACCGGGACGGGCTGGTGCTGGGCGGCGGGACCATTTGCTGAGGCACAGCAACGCGCATCCGGAGAGGAATCTTTCGGAAATCTTTCGGTTTTGCCGTGGAATTTCCCTCTGGAATTTGCTATAGTAGTAAAAAAATGGATGCCGGCGGGAATCCTGCAGAGTAGGACCCTTGTTTACCATCTTTCTAAGCAGCCGGCGTCTGTGGGGAGTGAGGATAAAATGAGAAAGTGTATAACAATCCTGCTGGCCGGTGTGCTGGCGCTGTCCCTGGCCGGCTGTGGGCGGGGGCAGGATGAGATGGAAGTGACCGAGACGGGGACGGACACCCGGGCGGAGAGTCTGGAGGAGAGCGGGGAGGAGAGCACGGCGGAAACGCCCGGGGAAAGTACGGAGGCGCTTCCGGGCCTGATCCCCTCGGCGCTGGAAACCGAACCCTCTTCGGAAGCCGCCGGCAGTACGGAGGCTTCCCAGGCGGCCTTCCAGGATGTGGAGGAAAAGGTTTATACCACCGCGCGGGTGAACCTGCGGCGGGAGCCATCCCTGGAGGCGGAGGTGATCACCGTCCTCTCCCAAAACCTGCCCCTGGAGCGCACCGGCGTCAGCGAGGCGTGGAGCCGGGTTTCCTGGAATGGGGAGGAGGGCTATGTGTCCAGCTCCTACCTGACCACGGAGGAGCCCCAGGTGGTGGAGAACCAGGCGGGGACTGGGATTTACCATGAAGGCGGGGATATTCTGGTGGTCATTGACGCCGGCCACCAGAGCCACCAGATGCGGGACACGGAGCCCAACGGCCCCGGCTCCTCGGAGATGAAGGCCAAGGTCTCCAGCGGGACGGAGGGGGTCTCCACCGGCAATGAGGAGTACCGGATCAACCTGCAGGTGGCGCTGCTGCTGCGGGACGAGCTGCTGTCCCGTGGCTACAGTGTGCTGATGAGCCGGGAGACCAACGATGTGGAGCTGAGCAATGTGGAGCGGGCGCAGCTGGCCAATGAATCCGGCGCGGACGCCATGGTGCGGATCCACTGCAACAGCTCGGACAGCAGCTCGGTCCGGGGGGCCTTGGGCATCTGCCAGACCGAGGACAACCCGTACTGCGGGGACATCTACGATGAGTGCCTGCAGCTGACGGAGGCGGTGCTGAACGGCCACTGTGAGGCCACCGGGGTGCGGAACACCGGGGTCTGGGAGACAGACACTATGACCGGCACCAACTGGTGCCAGGTTCCCAACACCATCATTGAGATGGGCTATATGAGCAACCCGGATGAGGACGAGCTGCTGGGGACCAGCGAATTCCAGCAGGCCGCGGCGGAGGGCATTGCCGACGGGCTGGACGTCTATTTTGGGAGATAAGAACGGGCGAAAGGCCCCGGCACCACCTGGCGCCGGGGCCTTTCTGCGGGAAGCTGCCCCTTACAGCTGCAGCGTCCGCCCCATGACCTTTTCATAATACTGGAGGATCAGGCAGGAGAGGATCAGCCGGTGCTGCAGAAAGCCATCGTCCAGGGGGATCTGGATGATCTCCAGGATTTTGTTCACCTTGTTCAGCACCGTGTTGCGGTGCATATACATCTTTTTGGCCGTTTTGTTCAGGCTCCGGTCGGAGATCAGGTAATAGAACATCACATCCCGCAGGTTGGAGTGGTGCTGCTGGTCGTACCGGCAGAGCTGGATTATGGCCGGGTGGATTAAATATACAATATCCCCGTGCCGGTGCAGCTGGATAAACTGCCGGACGCACAGGTCAATGACCTCATACGTGGTGTAGTCCTCCTGGGGGAAAATCCGGGAGGGGTCCCGGGGCTGCTTTAGGGCCGGCGCCAACTGCAGGGTATCGCAGGCCATCTGGTACATGGTCCGCAGATGTTTCCGGCGGCGGGTCGGGTTGCTGACAGCGGCTGTGGCGGAGAACTCCTCCAGGAGTGCCTGAAACTGTGGATAGGAAAAATCCAGCCGGTCCGCCGGCCGCCGGGACTGGGTGTGGAGAAGCACCACATCCCCCTGATAAACACCATGGTTCATGCGGGGGAAGAGCGCTCCCAGCCGGTATTGGAAATAGGCATAGGGCAAGGTGCGCTGGGGGGAAAAGCGGATGACAATACAGGAAAAATAGCCTTCCAGCGGGTAGGGCAGGCTCCGCTCCAGCTGCCGCAGCGCCGGCATATCCGGAATCAGCGGCTTCAGCAGCTGCTGCAGGAAACGGGAACAGGCCGAGGTGCCCTCCGTCCGCCGAAGAACCGCGGCCAGGGAGGGCGCCAGCAGGCGCAGCAGGCCCGGGCCATCCAGGGGATGAGAGGCAGACAGCCACAGCCAGGCAGCGCCGGATGGACCGACGCCGGGGAGGCGCTGCAGATACCAATACGCCTGGAAAAGCTTCCCACGGTACTGGTCCTGGGAGCCGGTGAGCTCCGGCAGCCCCCATTCCCGGCGGGTCTCCGGCGGAAGCTGAAAACCTTCCAGCAGCATTTTGGCGGCCGGGTCCTCAAAAAAGACCTCCGGGCAGCCGCAGATTACCTGGTATTCCCCGTTCAGAAGAAACAGATGGGAACCGGTATGGCGGGAGAAAGCGGTGAGAATGGCCAGAGGGCCGGAATCCTCGCCCATCTTTTCCGCCAACAGCCCGGTCCATTCCCGGCGGGCGGAACCGATTTCCGCACACAGGTCCTGCAGCTCCGGCAGGGAAAGGTCCGTGAGAATCCAGTTGATTTCCGGAAGGTCCAGAGGTGCGTCCTCCTCCGCAGGACAGGGGGAGCCGGGCCCGCCGGCGGGACCGGCGGTGGAATCAGCGGCCAGCAGCAAGGTGACCGGGCAGTCCGGCGGGCAGGCAGAGACCGCGGAGGCCGCTTCCCCCCAGGTCCCCAGATACAAGCGGCCGGCTTTCCACAACCCGGCAGGGCCGGAAAGCGAAAAGAAAATTTCCGTGCGGATATGGGAATGGCAAATATGTTTCCGAAGCTGATGGGGCGCCAGGCACTCCCACAGGTAGGTTGGATCTTCCATGCAAATTCCTGCTTTCTGTCCCAAGGCGGCTTCGCCCGCCTCTCTTTTGGTACGGTGAGCCCGCCTTGCCTGCCCACCATATTTTCCCCTATTGTAGCGGATTTTGAGGCAGGATGCAAGGGGACGCCGCCGGACGTTTCCCCGGCGGTCCGCAAAATGAGAAAAACGGGTAGAAATCTTTGGCAGATTGTTTTGAAGACTTTATTCGCGGCCTTGTAAACGAAGAGGTTTTTGAACCGGAAGATGAAGTCGAGGATCCTTTTTCCTGATGCCCCGTATTCCTGTTTATGTGCAAAGCCTGTTCGCGGCGCACAGAAGCGGCGGCGGGAAATGTGCAGGTGTCCCACAATTTTTTTCCTTCTTCCTCTGCGCTTGCACCGGCGGGGAAAAGCGTGGTAAGGTGAGGGGGAAAGGAAGGTGGATGCGGCATGAAAACAGAAGAAAAGACGGGAATCGTATTTGATATTCAGCATTATTCCATCCATGACGGACCGGGCATCCGCACCAACGTGTTTTTAAAGGGATGTCCCCTGCGCTGCCGGTGGTGCCAGAACCCGGAGTCACAGAGTGTGCGGCCCCAGCTGATGGTGCGGCTGGATTCCTGCACAGGGTGCGGCGCCTGCGCAGCGGCCTGCCCCAAGGGGGCGGTGGAAATCCGGGAGGGGAAAGCCCATACAAACCGCCAGCTGTGTGCGGCCTGCGGAGCCTGTGTGCCGGCCTGTCCTGCGGAGCTGCGGGAGATTACCGGCAGCACCATGACCGCTGGGGAGGTGTTGGAGAATGTGCTGCAGGACAAGCTGTTCTATGAAACCTCCGGCGGCGGTGTGACCCTCACCGGCGGCGAGGTGCTGGCCCAGCCGGACTTCGCGGCGGCGGTGCTGCGGCTCTGTAAGGAAAACGGGCTGCACACAGCCATTGAAACCTGCGGCTTTGGCCCCTGGGAGGAGCTGGAGAAAATTCTGGCCTACACGGATCTGGCCCTCTATGACGTAAAGCATACCGATCCGGTCCGTCACAAAGAGGGCACCGGGGTGGAAAACACCCGCATCCTGGAGAACCTGGCCCGTCTCTCCGGGGAGAGGCACATTCCGGTGGTGGTGCGGGTCCCTCTGATCCCCGGGTTCAATGACACGGAGGAAAACATGCGGCGAATGGCCGCCTTTATCCTGGAAAAGCTACCCACCTGCCAGGAGGTGAACCTGCTTCCCTACCATAAGCTGGGGGAGGGGAAAAAGGAGCAGCTGGAGCGGGAAAACGCCGCCTTTGACTGCGAGCCGCCGGAGCCGTGGGCGGTGGAAGCGCTGCTGCAGGTGCTCCGGGACTGCGGTATCCCACAGGTCAGCTGAAAGGTTTTCTTTTTCAAACCATTTTCGCAAAAATAATTTCCAAGAAAAGAGAAAGCGTCAAAAAAATTTTTTCAAAAAATAAATGGAAATGGGTATTGACAAAAAATAGCTGGTTGATTATAATGCAGACAGCTAAAATTGAATCGGTTGAGCAACCCAAGAGAGACTGCTGCGCCGGATGGAATATACTTTTGCCGGCACAGGCAGCGCCGAAGGGGCAAGAGGGAAACCTTGAAACTCTCAGGCAAAGGAATTGGGTTGGGACGAGGCTCTGAATGACAGGGAGATGTGGATTGAATAAATTCTCATCTCCCGATTTTTTTGGGCATGGCTGAATTTTCACGTGTACTGGATGCCGTGGGAAATGCGGCAGACAGAGGAAACACCCTGCGGGTGTAACTGGATGCCGTGAGAGACATGGCAGACAGTGGAAAGGAGGACAGCGTATGGGAAAGAAAACTCCGCTGTATGATGCTCACGTCAGAGCCGGCGGAAAGATTGTGCTTTTTGGAGGGTATGACCTGCCGGTGCAGTACCCCACCGGGGTCATCCAGGAGCATACGGCAGTGCGGCAGAAGGCGGGCCTGTTTGACGTCTCCCACATGGGGGAGATCCTCTGCGAGGGGGAGGACGCGTTGGCTAACCTGCAGCAGCTGCTGACCAATGACTTTCAGAACATGACCGACGGTCAGGCCCGGTACAGCCCCATGTGCACGGAAAGCGGCGGCGTGGTGGACGACCTGATTGTGTACAAGCGGGCGGACAACCGCTATTTCATTGTGGTCAACGCTTCCAACCGGGAAAAGGACTTTCAGTGGATGCTGCAGCACCAGTTTGGCCAGGTGGTGTTCACGGACGTCTCGGACCAGTACGCCCAGCTGGCGGTTCAGGGTCCCCTGGCGCTGGAGATCATCCGGAAGCTGACATCGGAAGAAAACATTCCCCAGAAAAATTATCATGCGGTGTTTGACACGGAGGCAGGCGGCATCCCTTGCATTATCTCCCGGACCGGTTATACCGGGGAGGACGGCGTGGAGCTGTACCTGGCCGCGGAGAACGCGGAAAAAATGTGGAACCTTCTCCTGGAGGCCGGCAAGGAGGAAGGCCTGATTCCCTGCGGCCTGGGCGCCCGGGATACCCTGCGGATGGAGGCCAGCATGCCCCTGTACGGCCATGAGATGGATGAGACCATCACGCCTCTGGAGGCGGGACTGGGATTCTTTGTGCGCATGGACAAGGCGGACTTTATCGGCAAGGCTGCCCTGGAAGCCCAGGGGACGCCCAAACGGAAGCGGGTGGGCCTGAAGGTCACCGGCCGCGGCGTTATCCGGGAGGCCCAGGATGTGTACGTGGACGGCCAGAAGATTGGCCACACCACCTCCGGCACCCACTGCCCGTATCTGGGATACCCGGCCGGCATGGCCCTGCTGGATGCGGCGTACACGGCGCCGGGCACCCAGGTGGAGGTGGACGTCCGGGGACGCCGGGTGGCGGCGGAGATTGTCCCCCTGCCCCTGTATAAGAGAGCGAAATAAAATTAGAGAAAACGGGATGCCGTGAAAAGCACGGCACAATCAAGGAAACACCCTTCGGGTATAACGGGATGCCGTGAAAAGCACGGCACAATCAAGGAAAGGAGATTTTATTATGGAACTGAGAGAGGATCGCAAGTATACCAAATCCCATGAGTGGGTACGGGAGGAGAACGGCGTCTTTGAGATTGGCCTGACGGATTACGCCCAGTCGGAGCTGGGGGATCTGGTGTTTGTGAACCTGCCCCAGGAAGGGGATCCGGTGACGGTGGAGGAGGCCTTTGCGGACGTGGAGTCGGTGAAAGCGGTCTCCGATGTGTACTCCCCGGTGTCCGGCACCGTCAGCGAGGTCAATGAAGAGCTGCTGGACGCGCCGGAAAAGATCAATGAGAGCCCTTATGATGCCTGGCTGGTCCGGGTGACCGAGGTGACGGAGCAGGAAGACCTGATGACCGCGGAGGAGTATCAGGCATTTGTGGAGAGCAATCAGGAATAAGGGAAAGGCGGAGAAAATTCATGGGAAGCTATGTACCGAACACCGTGGAGGAGCGCCGGGAAATGCTGGAAGCCATCGGCCTTTCCTCCATGGATGATCTGTTTGCGCAGATCCCGGAGCAGGTGCGCATCCGGGATGGGTTAAACATTCCGGAGGGACTTTCGGAGCTGGAGGTCAGCCGGAAAATGGGGCAGCTGGCAGGGAAGAACAAGATCTTCCCCACCATCTTCCGGGGTGCCGGCGCCTATCGCCACTACATTCCAGCCCTGGTAAAGAGCGTGATTTCCAAGGAAAACCTGGTGACGGCTTACACCCCCTACCAGGCGGAGGTGAGCCAGGGAATCCTCCAGTCGATCTTTGAGTATCAGACCATGATCTGTGACCTCACCGGCATGGATGTGTCCAATGCCTCCGTGTACGACGGGGCCTCCGCGGCGGCGGAGGGGATTGCCATGTGCCGGGAGCGGAAGCGGAACAAGGCACTGGTTTCCGCGGCGGTTCTCCCCTATGCCCGGGAGACCATCCGGACCTACTGCTTTGGAAACGGCATGGAGTTTGAGGTGATTCCGGAGAAGGACGGCGTTACGGATCTGGCGTGGCTGCAGGAGCATCTGGATGCCACCGTGGCCGGCGTCTACATCCAGCACCCCAACTATTACGGAAACCTGGAGCCGGCGGCGGAGATTGCCCAGGCGGTTCACGGCGCCGGGGCCAAGCTGGTCATGGGCGTCAACCCCATCTCCCTGGGCGTTCTGAAAACCCCCCGGGAATACGGGGCGGATATTGCTGTGGGTGAGGGGCAGCCTCTGGGTCTTTCCCTGGCCTTCGGCGGCCCTTACCTGGGCTTTATGGCCTGTGTGGAGGGCATGATGCGCAAGCTCCCCGGCCGGATTGTGGGCCAGACCACAGACCACAACGGAAAGGTGGGCTATGTGCTGACCCTGCAGGCCAGAGAGCAGCACATCCGCCGGGAGAAGGCGTCCAGTAATATCTGCTCCAACCAGGCCCTCTGTGCCCTGGCGGCAGGCGTATACCTGGCGGTCATGGGAAGCGAAGGGCTGCGGGAGGCGGCGGTGCAGTGCGCGTCCAAGGCCCACTACCTGGCGGCCCAGCTGGACGGCATCGGCTTCCGGACGGAGAACAAAGGGGAATTCTTCCATGAGTTTGTGACCGTTTCGGAGATCCCCTCCGGGAAGGCGCTGGAGGCGCTGGAGAAGCAGGATATTCTGGGCGGGTATCCCCTGGATGACCACCGGATCCTCTGGTGCTGCACGGAGCGGAATACCAAGGAGGAGATGGACAAGGTGGTTCAGATTCTGAAGGAGGTGGAAGCGTCATGCTGATATTTGAGAAGAGCCGGGCAGGAAGAGGCTGCCAGATCCTTCCCCCCTGCGATGTGCCGGAGGTGCTGCCGGCCCAGGAGGACCGCCGGGAGCTGCGGCTGCATCTGCCGGAGCTGTCCGAGGGAGACCTGAGCCGCCATTATACGGAACTGGCCAAGAAATCCCACGGGGTCAACGATGGTTTCTATCCCCTGGGATCCTGCACCATGAAATACAACCCCAAGATTGACGAGGAGGCAGCGGCCCTTCCGGGCTTCACGGAGATCCATCCGCTGCAGCCGGAGCACACGGTCCAGGGATGCCTGGAGGTGCTGAAGACGGCGGAGCAGCTGCTGTGCGAGATCACCGGCATGGACCACATGACCTTCCAGCCGGCGGCGGGCGCCCACGGCGAGTTCACCGGCCTGCTGCTGATCAAGGCTTACCATGAGAGCCGGGGAGACAAGAAGCGCACCCGGATCCTGGTGCCGGATTCGGCCCACGGGACCAACCCGGCCAGCGCGGCCATGGCCGGTTACCAGGTGGTGAGCATCCCCTCCGGCCCGGACGGCTGCGTGGACCTGGAGAAGCTGCGGGAGGCTGCCGGAGACGATGTGGCCGGTTTGATGCTGACCAACCCCAATACGGTGGGGCTTTTTGACAAGAATATTCTGGAGATCACGGAGATTGTGCACCAGTGCGGCGGCCTCTGCTACTACGATGGGGCTAATCTGAACGCGGTGATGGGCCTGGTACGCCCCGGGGACATGGGCTTTGACGTGGTGCATCTGAACCTGCATAAGACCTTTGCCACGCCCCACGGCGGCGGCGGACCGGGCAGCGGCCCGGTGGGCTGTAAGGCACAGCTGGCCCCGTTCCTGCCTTCCATGCTGGTGGAGGGGGAGGAGACCCTTTCCTTCCGGAAGCCGGAGCACAGTATGGGGGAGGTCAAGAGCTTCTATGGCAACTTCCTGGTGGTGGTGAAGGCCCTGGCCTATATCTGGACCCTGGGGAGAGAGGGGATCCCGGAGGCCAGCCAGAACGCGGTGCTCAACGCCAACTACCTGATGGCCCAGCTGAAGCAGTGGTATCCCATGGCTTATGATACCATCTGCATGCACGAGTTTGTCATGACCCTGTCCCAGCTGAAGAAGGAGACCGGCATTTCCGCCATGGACATTGCCAAGGGCCTTCTGGATTGGGGGATCCATCCGCCCACCATGTACTTCCCGCTGATTGTGGAGGAGGCTCTGATGGTGGAGCCCACGGAGACCGAGTCCCGGGAGACGCTGGACCAGGCGGCGGAGGCCTTCCATCAGCTGTATGAGGCGGCCCACAGCCAGCCGGAGAGCCTGCACGCGGCGCCGGTGACCACGCCGGTGACCCGCCTGGATGAGGTGGCAGCAGCCCGCCATCCCCACCTGCGCCACCAGTTCGCAGAGTAAGCGGGGATGGATCGGATCAAAAAAATCACCTACGCGGAGGGCGCCGGAACCGACCCGTACCGGAACCTGGCCATGGAGGAGCTGCTGTGCCAGGAGTGCGGGGAGAATGAGGTGATCCTGTACCTGTGGCAGAACCAGAATACGGTGGTCATTGGCCGGAATCAGAATGCCTGGAAGGAGTGCCGGGTGCAGCTGCTGGAGCAGGAGGGGGGCCGCCTGGCCCGCCGCCTCTCCGGCGGCGGCGCCGTGTTCCATGACCTGGGGAATCTGAACTTCACGTTCCTGGCCGGCAAGGAAATCTACTCGGTGGAACGGCAGATGGAAGTGGTGCGGATTGCCCTGGAACGCCTGGGGATTCAGGCGGAGAAGTCCGGCCGGAACGATATTCTGGCGGCAGGGCGCAAGATTTCCGGCAATGCCTTCTATAAGAAGAAAGACCGCTGCTGCCACCACGGCACCCTGATGATTCAGGTGGATGTGGAGAAGCTGAGCCGGTATCTGGTTCCTTCACGGGAAAAGCTCCAGTCCAAGGGAGTGGATTCGGTGGCCTCCCGGGTGCTGAACCTGGCGGATCTGGTGCCGGGACTGACGGCGGAGCGGCTGAAGGAGGCGCTGCGGAAGGCCTTTGAGCAGGTGTACGGCCTGCAGGCAGAGCCCTTGGAGCCGGGACGGCTGGACGCTTCCGCCCTGCAGGAGAAGGCGGAGCAGTATGCCTCCCCGGAGTGGCTCTACGGGAAGGCGCTGGACTTCCAGCAGTCCCTTTCCCATCGATTCCCCTGGGGCGGCGTGGAGCTGCAGCTGCGGATTCAGGAAGGGATGATTGCGGAAGCGGCGGTGTACTCGGATGCCATAAACACGGAGATGATCCGGCAGCTGCCCGGGGTCCTGGCCGGGGTGCCCTACCGCCGGAGCCAGGTCTGCGAAAGCCTGGCGGCCTACCAGCCGGCGGATGAAGGGGAGAAGTCCATGCTGCGGGATATAGAGGCGTGGCTGGCAGATGGGACAATATAACGGAAGGCTGTGTCATGGAACGGGGATACCAACCATGGAGATGCAGCCGTGTCATGGAAAGGAAAACCAACCATGGAGACGCGTTTTGACTTGATTATCATAGGGGCCGGCCCCGGCGGCTATGTGGCGGCTATCCAGGCAGCCCGGCTGGGTATGCGCACGGCGCTGGTGGAGGAGGACCGGGCAGGCGGGACCTGCTTGAACCGGGGCTGTATTCCCACCAAGGCCATGCTCCACGCCGCCTCCCTGTTCCGGGAGATCCAGGCGGGGGAGCGGTTCGGCATTCTGGCTTCCGAGGTGCGCTGCGATTACGGGCAATTGCTGGCGTACCGGCAGGAAACGGTGGATCAGCTGGTCCAGGGAGTGGAGCAGCTGCTGAAGGGAAATGGAGTGACCGTGCTTTCCGGGCGTGGCACCCTGCTTCCGGGCAAGCGGGTGTCCGTGGCTTCCGGAGAGGGGACTGCGGTCTATGAGGCGGAGAATATTCTGCTGGCGGCGGGATCCCGCCCGGCGGTGCTGCCGATTCCGGGGATGGATCTGCCCGGTGTGCTCACCAGCGACGGCCTGTTCCAGCAGACGGAGCTGCCTGCCAGCCTGACCATCATCGGCGGCGGCGTCATCGGCGTGGAGTTTGCCACCGCCTTCTCCGCCCTGGGCTGCCAGGTGACCATCCTGGAGGCCCTGCCTCGGCTGGTGGCCAACATGGACCGGGAGATTTCCCAGAATTTGAAGCTGATCTTGAAAAAGAGAGGCATAGAGACCCATACCTCCGCCTCCGTCCAGGGGGTGGAGCAGGGGGCGGACGGCCTGGTCTGCCGCTTTGCCGAGGGGGAAAAGGAAGCCTCCGTCACCTCCCAGCTGGTACTCTGCGCCGTGGGACGGCGGGCCAACTCGGAAGGGCTCTTTGACCCTGGTGCCGTGCCGGAGCTGAACCGGGGCCGGGTGGTGGTGGACGAATGCTTCCGCACCAGCCTGGAAGGGGTCTATGCCATCGGCGATCTCATCGGTGGCATGCAGCTGGCCCACCTGGCCAGCGCCCAGGGGATTGCGGCGGTGGAGCGGATGGCCGGGAAGGAGCCCACGGTGGATCTGTCCCTGGTGCCCGCCTGCCTCTACACGGATCCGGAGGCGGCCTCGGTGGGCCTCACCGAGGAGGAAGCCAAGAAGGAGGGCATTCCGGTGCAGGTGGGTAAATTCCCCATGAGCGCCAACGGCAAATCCCTGATCTCCCGGGAGGAGCGGGGCTTTATCAAGGTGGTGGCGGAGAAGGAGTCCGGCCGGATTCTGGGCGCCCAGATGATGTGCGCCCGGGCTACGGACATGATCGGCGAGTTTGGCACCGCCATTGCCTGCGGCCTCACCGGAGAGCAGATGCGCCGGGCCATGCGTCCGCACCCCACCTACAACGAGGGCGTGGGGGACGCGCTGGAGGAGCTGGCCGGCGGCTCCCTGAATGTGATGCCCCGGCGGAAGAGATAAAAGAAAAGAAAGAGGAGCGGAAAAGCCTCCTGACGGTGAAGCCTTTACGGCAGCCGGCAGGAGGTTTTTTTGTGGTGGTGCGCCTGGCGGGCGCACATTTCCTATTTCGCTGTTTATTACAGCGTCATCGGGCTTTTATGGAATCGGCTCCTTTCCTGCGGCTTAGACTACGGAGAAAAAGGGCAAAGAGGTCAAAAACTCCGTAATCGAGCAGCCCGGACTACGGAGAAAAAGGGCAAAGAGGTCAAAAACTCCGTAATCGAGCAGCTCGGACTACGGAGAAATGGAAGGTTTCAGGGATTTTCTCCGTAAATCCAGGTGCAGTCGGGCAAAAAGGGTCTCCCGGTCACTTTTTGACTTGGGGGGATTGCAGGAAATAAGAGAAAACAATTATTTTAATATTGACAATACTGTGCAATATACAGTATAATGCCATCAGGAGGTGACCGGAACGTGGGTGAAGAACGGGATTTGCTGGACAGCCTGCTGATGGAGCTGCGGCGGGGAACGCTGGTCTTAAGCGTTCTCAGCCAGATGGGAGAGAAAAAATATGGCTATGCCCTGGTGCAGAGCCTGGAAGAAAAAGGGATTTCCATGGATCCCAACACACTGTACCCGCTTTTGCGCCGGCTGGAGAAACAGGGGCTGCTGGCCAGTGCCTGGGAGACGGGCGGGTCCAAACCGAGAAAGTATTATCAGATAACCCCCTACGGCCAGGAAATTTACCAAAAACTGAAGGCCCAGTGGGAGGAGATGGTGGCTGCCATGGAACGGCTGCTGCAGGAGGAGGACGTATGAGTGACAGAGAGCGGGAGTTAATGGAGCGGTACATTTACCAGGTGGTCCGGCGGCTGCCCAGGGAGCAGCGGCGGGAGATGAGCCTGGAGCTTCAGGAGCTGATTGGGGATATGCGGGAGACGGAACCGTCCATGGAGGCGGTGCTGACCCGGCTGGGGGATCCGGCCGTGTTTGCCAGACAATACCAGGATGGCCGCCATTACCTGATCGGGCCGGAATATTATGACACATACGGATGGTTCGTGAAGATTGTTTTGATCTGTACGGTGGTGACCGTCCTGGTGGTCTCCGGCCTGGAGGGCGTCCGGGAGGGGCTGATGCTGTCCGGTGTCAACGGGGCCGAGTCGGTGTTTTTGTCTGCTGTCTACGGGATTGGCGGCGGGTTGGCCAATCTGGCTTCCGCCTGCATAGGCGTTTTTGGCGGCATCACGCTGCTGTTTGCAGCCATTGAGCGGGGGCTGGTGAAGGTGGATCGGAAAAAGGAAAAGCAGTGGAATGTCCGGGAGCTGGAAGGCGCCTCCGGCCGGAAAACGCTTTGGACGCCGGATTACCTGTCACCGGTTCCCAACAAGAAAGCGGTGATCAGCCGGGGAGACAGTATCGTCAGTATTGTGTTTCTGGTTATCTTCTGTATTCTGCTGATCTTTGCCCCCCGTTTTTTCAGCGCGGTCTTTCCGGAAGGGCAGGCAACAGTGGTAATTCCGGTATTCAACCTGGAGCAGTGGAACCGGATTCTCCCGTTCTTCTTGCTGTCCCTGCTCATTGGCCTGGGAGATGAGATCTTCCGCCTGGTGGCCGGCCACTACTGCAAGCCGGTGATGATCAGCAGCCTGGTCTGCGGCTGCCTGCAGCTGGTTCTCGCCTTCCTGGTGCTGAAGGTGTTCCCGCTCTGGAATCCGGACTTTGCCGTTCAGCTGCAGGTACAGCTGGGGGACCAGATACCGCCGGCCCTGGCCGGTTTCCTGGCAAGATGGAACGGGGATACCGTCTCCAGCATTCTGTTTGCGTTCCTGGCGGTGCTCACCCTGATCGAGATGGGGGTGACGGTGTATAAAACCCTGCGGTATTCTTCAAAAAATGCCTGACGAACGGAGTGGCTGTGCTGGACAATAAGAAGCTTTCCCTTCAGGCAGAGCTGCCTCCGGAGAAGGAGTTTCTGCGGCCGGTATACCAGTATATAGAGAAAAAACAGCCGGTGAAGATGGAAAAGGTCATTGAGAACTTTGCCCTCACCTTCTCCGGCAGAAATTTCCAGGAACTGGTGGAGCGGGTGGGAGAATCCCTGGTGGAGGCCGGCTGCGCCCAGAAAGAACAAAGCGGGCGGCTGCGGGAGCAGAACCGGTTTGTTCCGAACCCGCAGGCGGTGGATTCCGTTGTCCAGTGCATTCGGGCGGAGCATGGAGGCCATTCTGGCCTCCCCGTATGTGACCATCGGGGAACTGGTGCGCCTGACCGGTGCCCGGTATAGCACCCTGAAGTATTACACCGAGGAAGGGTTCCTTCCTTTTGAGCAGGCAGATACCCACTTGACCCGCCGGTATCCCCGGCAGGAGACGGTGGAGCGGATTGAACGGATCCGGGAGCTGCGGGGCCGGGGGAAAACCATCTCCCAGATTCGGGAGCTATTGGAAGCGGAAAGGATCGCAAAAGACCCGTCTGTAAAGGGCTACAATGACCTGGACGAGTTGTTTGCCGACCTGAAAAAATGAAGAAAACAAAGTACACCGTCAAGTCCACAACCGGCTTTAAGAAGGACTACAAACGGGCAATCAAGCGCGGTCTGAAAATCGAATTGCTGCACAGTGACTTGTTTGGCAAATAAGCCGTCTGCCGCCGTATGGGGAAACCTATACGGCTTTTTTCTTTTGCCGTTGTCCGGCAGAAGATTCGCTATTTCTTTTCTCCGTTTTACGTAAAATCCTTCACAATTTTTATATACTCCCTGGCATGGTAGGGGATATAGCTGCCCCGGCGGTAGGCGGCCACAAAATCCACGGTGGTACAGGGATCCCCCACAGAAAAATACACTACCTTTTTTCCGGCAGCAATGTGCTTCAGATGGGTCTCGGTTACAAAGCAGGCGCCGTATCCCCGGGCCGCCAGGTCCACCTCGGCAGAAATGTTGGAAGTCTGCAGCTTGATATTGGGGGAAAAATCGCATTTTTTCAGCAGGGTATCCACGGTCTGCCGGGTACGCTGGCCGGGGATCTGCAGGATGAGCGGCTCATCCCGCAGCAGGTTCAGATCCATCCAGGGATATTTGCAGCCCTCCCGCCGCACCGCGGACGTCACCAGCGGGTGACCGGCGGACAATACCAGCAGCACTTCCTCATGGCTGATGATCTCATAGTCGATGTTGGGATCCTTGATGGGAAGGTTGAAAAAGGCCAAATCCGCTTCCCCGCTGAGCAGCATCCCCTCCAGCAGGCTGGAATGGGCCTCCAGAATATCCAGCTTAACGTTGGGGTACAGGCTGTTGAAAATGGGCAGGGTGCAGGGCAGCATGTAGGTGCCCCGCATGGTGGGAAAGGCAATTTTCAGGGAGCCGGCATTGTTCCGGACAATATCCCCCATCTCCTGGTCCAGTTCCTTCTTCAGGTTTAAGATCTCGGCAGCCTTGGCTGTGTAGCGCTCGCCGGCGTAGGTTAAAAGGTAGCGGTTGCCCAGCCGCCGGAACAGCTTCTGCCCCAGATCCTTCTCCAAATGTTGAAGAAACTTGGTTAAAGTGGGCTGGGTGATGTAGAGGGATTCGGCAGCTTTGGTGATATTTTGGTATTTGGCAATGGCCAGAACGTAGGTTAAGTCTTTGAAGTCCATAAGGCCTCCTAGTGTAATGTTTTCCGATAATGCTATTGTACCAGAGAGCCGGCATGGCGGCTAGTCCCAAACAAAACGACGGAGGGAGGTTTGCGGAACATGAAATTCACGGATGGAATACTTTTTATGAAAAATATGAATTTAACTTCCAGCTGTAGGCGCGATACAATGAAAAAAAAGAAAGAGAGGTCAGAATTCCCATGTCTATTCGAAAAAAAGTGCCATGCTGTATTATGCGGGGGGGAACCAGCAAGGGCGTGTATTTTCTGGAATCCGATATTCCCCAGGCTGGTCCAGACAGAGATCAATTTTTGCTCCATGTTATGGGAAGTCCGGATCTGAGGCAGATTGACGGTTTGGGCGGTGCTGCATCGGTTACCAGTAAAGTAGCGATGATCGGTCCTTCCATGCGGCCGGATGCGGATGTGAACTATACATTTGCACAAGTTTCTGTGGATAAACCGCTGATAAGTTACAAGGGAAATTGCGGGAATATTTCTTCTGGAGTGGGGGCCTTTGCCATTGAGCGTGGGTTGGTAGAAGCGGTGGCGCCCTTGACAGAAGTGCGCATTTTTAATACAAATACAGAAAAAATAATAGTGGAAGAAGTGCAGGTGTGCGACGGAGAGGTACAGTATCAAGGTAATTACCGGATTGCAGGCGTTCCGGGGAGTGCAGCCCCTGTGAAAATGAAGTTTTTAAAGCCGGCAGGAACCTTGGGAAAGGGCCTTCTCCCCACGGGAAAGGCCGCGGAGATACTGGATATTCCGGAATATGGTCCGGTGGAGGTGTCGATTGTGGATGCAGCCAATCCCCTGGTGTTTGTGCGCGCAAGAGATCTGGGGCTTTCCGGAACCGAGCTTCCCTCGGAATTGGATTCCAATTTGCAGCTGCTGGACCTGTTGGAGCGGATCCGCGGAATGGCGGCATATCGTTTGGGACTTATTTCCGATTACCGCCAGTCGGCATGGCTGACTCCAGGAATTCCCAAAATGACACTGGTTGCAGAAGCCGCTGGATGGGTTACGCCGGATGGAAGCCGTATGGGACAGGACGAGGCGGATTTGATTGGACGCATGATGTCTATGCAGAAAACCCACCCCACGTATGCGCTTACCGGCGCTATGTGTACCGCTGCCGCCGCCGCTGTCCCGGGCAGTATTGTCTCCCGGGTTCTTCCGTCCAACGTCAATCTGCATGCGCTGCGGATTGGGCATCCGTGCGGGGTGCTGACGGTAGGGGTGGAATATGAGCCGGGGGAGAAAGAGCCAGAGATCCAGTATACGCTGGCTTACCGCACCGCAAATCTTCTGATGGATGGATTTTGCTTTTGTTGAGGAAAACACTATTCTTCGGATGAATGCTTTTTATGAATAATATGAATTTGAATTCCAACAACGGTCATGATATAGTCGAAATAAGAAATCAATTCGCCGGCGGATCGAATAAAACCAATTCAAATAGAAGGAGGAAGGGGAATTGGCTGGAAAAGAGAACTTTTTTAAGACTTCAGATGGAGTATGGCTTTATCTGGAAATATCGGGGGAGGGCAAGCCGTTGCTGCTGCTTCCTGGATTCGGAGAGTCAACGACCATGTGGAGGCACAGCGTCCCTGTTTTTTCAGAACGCTATCAGGTGATTAACCTGGATTTGCGCGGGCATGGGCGCTCCATGAAGGCGCCGGGGACCAACCGCCAGGAGCGGATGGCGCAGGATATTCGGGAATTAATCGATTATTTGGAACTGCAGGATGTCTTGCTGATCGGACATTCCCTTGGCGGCGCGGTGGCGGCTTCCTATGCAAGGCTGCATGAGGAATACCGGCTGAGAGGGATGATCCTGGTGGACGCTTCCCTGTACGCATTCAGCGATGAGCCCTGGAATCAGCATAAAGGCAGGAATTACAATATTGACGGCTGGTATCAGCGGATGATGCCTTATATAACCGATCCGGTGGGATATGCGGCAAAGCAGAGGGCGGCGTCCCCTCTCCAGCCGGAGGACGCGGATCGGATGCAGGAAAGCATGCTGCAGATTCCGCCGTGGGTAGGAGCGGAGTACCATCTGGACACATACCTGACAGACAATATGACGCCGCTTAAGGACAGGACCATTCCCGTTGCAACTTTTGTCAGCCATTCCTCCTATCATGATGCGTGGGAGTCCGGCCATGAGGCGGTCCGGCGGATGGAAAAATCTCCCTTGGCTGTCTGCTATGAGTTTACGGCCTGCAATCATCATCTGTTCCCGATTCTGGAGGCGGAGAAGTTTAACGCTTGTGTCTTGGATTTTGATAAGAAAATAGAGGCACTTCACGGAGCCTGTTGACAAAATAGGGAGAGGAGAAGAAACTTCATGGATAAATTTGCGGTATTATCGTTGATTTTCTTGGTTGCGGTTTTGGTGATTGGTTTCTGGAAAAAGGTAAATATGGGTTTTCTGGCCATGGGCATGGCGTTGATCATTGCCAGAATTGGCGGCGTGCCGGATTCAACCGTTATCTCCAATTTTAGCACAAGTCTGTTTATTTCCCTGGTTGGCCCGGCTTTTCTGTTCAGCATGGCGGTCAATAACGGCACCATGGACCTTTTGGCAAAGCGTATGCTGAAGCTGGTGGGAAAGCAGCTTTGGTCCATCCCATTGATTATTGCCATTTTGACATTTGTCCTCAGCGCCTGCGGATGCGGAAATATTCCTACATTTGGTATTATTCTTCCGCTGGGCATTGCCCTGGCCTATCAGCTGGGAGTGGATGTGATTGCCATGGGGCTGATTATCACGCTGGCCTGTAATCTGGGCTGCATGTCCCCCATCTCCAACGGAGGCATTATCGCCACCGGTCTGATTGCCCAGACCGATTATGCGGGGCAGTTTTCGTGGGAGATTTTTGGAGAATGTGCCATTGTCTGGGTTTTGTTTACATTGATTTTCTACTTTGTATATAAGCTTTATAAACCGAAAGCGGAAAGCCTGGAGATGCTGGCGGATATTCAGCCCTTTAACCGCAACCAAAAGCTGACCATGCTGGCAATCGTATTGGTTGTGATTGTTGTGTTCGCATTCAATGTCAATATTGGTTTGGCAGCACCCCTGGCGGCGGTGATTCTGTGTATCTTTGGCGTTACGGACGATAAAGCCGCCATTAAGATCATGCCTTGGGGAACTTTTATATTGGTTTGTGGTGTCAATATGCTGATGGCGGTGGTGACGGAGCTGGGAGGAATTGATCTGCTGGTTGCCGGCCTGACATCCATTATGAACGATTTCCTGGTGCGCCCGATTATGGCGCTGGCCGGCGGTGTCATGTCCTGGTTCAGTTCCACCACCGGTGTGGTTATGCCGACTCTGATCCCCACCATCCCCGGTATTTTGGAGCAGTTCCCTAATGCCAGCTACAGTGCGCTGGTTTCCAGCATCACGATTTCTTCCTTCCTGGCAGCGTTCAGCCCTGCCTCCACCGGCGGCGCGGGAATTATGGCCCAGTATGCGGTGTTTAGCCAGGGCAGAGGGGAGACGGATACCAACAAATTGTTCATCCGGCTGTTTCTCACCTCTGTGGTGTGTGTGCTGTTGAGTGTGGTGTTTGCACTGATCGGCCTTTATGGCATTTTCTAATCATTCTTTGTGAGAAGTCTTGTGAGCCGTATAGCGGCGGCATCTGTTCTTTGTCCGAAAGGAAGAAAACAGATGCCGCCGCCTTTAATTTGCAGAAATATAAGGTGCTGTAAACGGGCGTATTGACAAGCGTCCGTTTTTTTATAAAATAGTATGGTACAAGCGTCAAAAGGTCATGCGTGTTGCGCTTGCGCAAGCAAGCATGACTTTGGGACGTGTATCGTAGGCGTCAAAATACCTTTTGACGCCTTCATCATAGTATAGGGCAAAAGAGAAAAGAGAGGAATGCGAGAAAGGAATATGGAAACATTTTGGATTCTGCTGGAACAGATTGGCCTGTTCGTTATTTACATTCTGGTGGGGATCATCCTGGTCAAGACCCGGGTGCTGAGCCAGGATACGCTGGAAACCATCTCCCGGTTTGTGATTAAGCTGGCGCTGCCGGTGATGATTTTTGCCAATACCATCGGCGGGGTGGACCGGGATACCCTGTTCCAGTCTGCCGCTATCCTGGCGTACACGGTTCTGATGTATATTCTGACCTTCAGCGTTGGAAGAGGGCTGGCGGTTCTATTCCGGTTGAAAGGGGACCGGGCCAACGTCTACAACGCGCTGGCCATGTTCGGAAACATCGGTTTCATGGGAATTCCCATTATCACCAGTATTTATCCGGAAAACGGCATGCTGTACATTTCCGTGTTTACCATCATCGACCAGCTGACGCTTTGGACGGTGGGGGTAAAGCTGACCACTCCCTCCGGTCAGGGGAAATTCAATCCCCGCAAGCTGGTCAACCCCTCCACCGTGGCCATTGTGCTGGCGGTGCTTTTTGTGATGACGGGGGCCCGGATGCCAGCGCTGCCAGAGACGGCCTTGCAGAAAATCGGTGCCACGGCAACGCCTCTGGCCATGATCTATCTGGGCGGCGTATTTGCTTGCATGGATATTCGCCGCTATATCCGTTTCAAGGAGTTTTATGGAATCGCGGTGCTGAAGATGCTGCTGTTTCCGCTGGTATTCTATCGGATCCTGGGGCTCTTTCCTATGACAGCGGAAATCCGCCTGACCATGACGCTGCTGACGGCCATGCCGTCCATGTCCACCATTGTCATGATGGCCAAATCCTCCGGTTCGGAAGGGGACTATGCCATGGGAGGAATCTTTATCACCACTGTCTGTTCGTTGATTACGCTGCCGGCAGTGTGCTGGATGCTTTCTTAAAACGGCGACGGCTATCAGGAAAATCTTTTGCTTGCAGTCGTCCGGTTACGGTATTATACTGAAAAAAATGGATGCGAGGAGGCAAGGATGGAAAAATCAAAGGTCTTTTTTTCAAACCTGCACACAACCTTTAGTGAGACGCTGCCGCAGAAACTGGAGCGCCTGATCAAAACGGCAGGCATTGGCGAGATTGACTTCAAAAATAAGTATGCTGCCATCAAGATCCACTTTGGCGAGCCGGGGAATCTGGCCTATTTGCGCCCCAATTATGCGGCGGTAGTGGTAAAAGTGGTAAAAGAGCTGGGCGGGAAGGCTTTCCTGACAGACTGCAATACCCTATATGTAGGCGGCCGCAAAAATGCTCTGGATCATTTAGACGCAGCCTATACCAATGGCTTCTCACCCTTCTCCACCGGGTGCCATGTGATCATTGCGGACGGCCTGAAAGGGACGGATGAGGAACTGGTACCGGTGGAGGGCGGCGAGTATGTGAAGGAGGCCAAAATCGGCCGCGCGATTATGGATGCAGACGTGTTTATTTCTTTGAGCCATTTCAAGGGGCATGAGGCCACGGGTTTTGGCGGCGCTTTGAAAAATATTGGTATGGGCTGCGGCTCCAGAGCCGGAAAAATGGAGATGCACAGCGCAGGCAAGCCCTTTGTGAAGCCAGAGCGATGCATAGGGTGCGGCCGCTGCATTAAAATCTGCGCACATGACGCACCGTCTATCCAAAACGGAAAGGCTTCCATCAACCACGATAAGTGCGTGGGATGCGGCCGCTGCATTGGCATCTGTCCCATGGATGCGGTCTGCGCGGCCAGCGATGAGAGCAATGATATTCTGAACTGTAAGATCGCGGAATACAGCAAGGCTGTTGTGTCGGGCCGGCCTCATTTCCACATCAGCTTGGTAGTGGATGTTTCCCCTAACTGTGACTGCCATGCGGAGAATGATATTCCCATTGTTCCGGATGTGGGAATGTTTGCCTCCTTTGATCCGGTTGCGTTGGATTTGGCCTGTGTGGATGCGGTGAACCGTCAGCCAGTCATTGCCGGTTCCCAGCTGGATCAGATGCCCCATGTGCATCGGGACCATTTTACAGACTCAGCGCCGCAGACTAACTGGAGATCCTGTATCCGTCACGCAGTGAAAATCGGCTTGGGGAGCGACGCGTACGAACTGATTGAGATTTAAGGTGTGTCGGCACGTCCGGATGCGGGCAGCACCTTGACTGCGGACAAGAGCGTTTCACGGAGGTATTCAATGCAGTATATAGAGCCTTATCATTCGCCCCTGGGGGACATTTTGCTGGCGGCAGATGACGTGGGCCTTACCGGCCTATGGTTCGAGGGCCAGAAATATTTTGCCCTACGCCTGGATCCGGAGCATACCGGACAGGAGACACCGGTCCTGGAGCAGGCCAGGCGGTGGCTGGACGTGTACTTTTCCGGAAGGGAGCCGGATTTTTCCGTGCCGCTGCACTTTATTGGAACAGCCTTCCAGAAAGAGGTGTGGGAGCTTCTCTGCGAGATCCCGTACGGGCAAACCTGTACCTACGGGGAGATTGCCGGCAAGCTGGCCTCCCGAAGGGGATTGCGGCACCTGTCTGCCCAGGCCGTTGGCGGAGCGGTGGGCCACAATGCGGTTTCTATTATTGTCCCCTGCCACCGGGTGGTGGGGAAAAACGGGAGTCTGACCGGATATGCCGGGGGATTGGACAAAAAAGAGGCGCTGCTGCGCCTGGAAAAGGTGGATATGAGCGCCTTCTTCCGTCCCAAGAGGGGAACGGCACAGTGATGCCGTAAATTTAAAAACCGCTGCCCTGCTAAACAGCAGGGCAGCGGCTTCTTCTGAGAAGGATCGGGTTATTTCTTTCCGGCACACTGGGCCTCCCGTTCCTCCCAGGGCGCATAGGGGGCTCGGAGCTCCTCCAGCAGGTCATCGCCCTTGGATTTCACGTAGGCAACCCGGATGAAAAAGTAGATAGCGGTAATCACCACCGTCAGGATTACAATCGCCCAGCTGAGCAGCTGCAGCTCCAGAAACATGGTAATAGCCAGGTAAATGGACACCACCAGGGCAAACACGCTGAGAACATAGACCAGCGGCACGTTCAGCTTTAGGCCTGTATGGCGGCAGGCATTGGGGTAACGCTTCCGCAGAAAAAAGGGCACCAGGCAGGTGGGGACGGCGCAGGCCGTATTCACAAAGCTGAAGATGGTCATTAGCTCACCAAAGCCGCTTCCAGTGCCCACAAGGAAGATGGAAAAGCCTATGACGAAAATCAGGATGACTGTGGAAACACCGTACCGGTTGCGCTTGGCCACAAACGCTGGGAACACCCGGTGGTCCGCGGAGACCTGGATCAGGGCACAAGAGAGCATAATCACCGGCACAATGCTGGTAAGAATGCCGCAGATTGGTCCGCCCACAATGAAGAAGGTCAGCAGCCGGGAGCCCAAAAACTGGCCTCCCACATCCGCCAGGTTGGCGATCTCTGCACCGGGCATACAGCCCAGGGTAACCAGGGCCATCAGCATATAGATGACACAGACGATGGTGGGCGCCAGGATCAGGGTCAGAGGGATGTCCCGCCGGGGGTTCCTGGTGTCATCCGCAATCTGAGAGACGCTGCCGGCTCCGGAGAGGGTGGAGGTGAAAAGCCCTACGGTGGCGGAAAAGCTGGTGAGGGTCAGGCCGCCGCCCAGCGATTCACGCAGAGAGAGGCGGCTCATATCAATGTGGGGGATTCCCACCAGCACATAGACGGCGATGGCGCAGAGCATGACCACTACCATCAGGTTGTTTACCGAAGCAAAGGTGTGGTTGCCCAGCCAGGCCAGCACCCCAAAGACCACCAGCATCAAAATGCCGAGGGGAATCTCATATCCAGCCAGGGACGGAAAGAGCACCACAAAATATTCGGCGAACATAACAGCAAAGGTGGCAATCAGTGCCGGCTGCAGAATTCCCTGAAGCGTCATCCACAGGCCGAAAAACGGATGCATCAGCTTCGTGGAGTAGAGGAAAAAGCTGCCTGAAGTGGGGATCACCGAGGATGCGTATACGTTGGGAAACATATTGGCAACGGTGTAGATGGCTGCCACAATCAGTGCCGGCAGTACCAGCGCCCCCACCGAGTTGATTCCCTGGGGCAGGGCCCCAAAGATGCCAGAGCCGATGATGGCGCCGATGCCGTTGGCAATGCAGCCAAAAAGCCCTATCTTTTTCGCCGCTTTCTGTCTATTACTCATGGATAGCTTCTCCTTTTTTGATATCGGATGCCGTTGGTGCTGGCTTCACCGGGACAAACTTGGCCCGGTTCATCAGCGGGTGCTGCAGGCGGATGGCGCCGGGGCGGGGGCAGGCCATGACACAGGCGCCGCAGTAATAGCATTCGCCCGGGTAGAGGACCACCGGGTGCCGGCCCTTTTCCGGGCTGGGAATGAAAATGTCACATTGGCATACATTGGCACAGCGGTTGCAGCCCACACACTGGGAGTCGTCAAAAACCAGGGGCTCCGCGCTGCAGGGGACAAACTTGGCAGTAAGGGGATTCATTTCCATCACAGTTCACCTCCCACATAATCCGGATTCCGCTTTTCATATTCCTGTTTCAGGTCACCGAAATAGTCGTGTTCCACCACACCCCGGACCGGCTGGCCGTTTTCCTGGCGGATGGTGATAAAGTGCCGGTCCTGAGGCGGATCCATCTCCGGGAAGTCGCTGCGCTCAAAGCACAAGGGCTTAGAGCTGGATTCCCGCATTAGGCAGGCGTGAAGCACCAGTTCGGAGACATCCAGAATATCCAGCACCTCGTGGGTGCGCATCAGGTCGTGAGGATTGTGGCAGCTAAGCTGGGGGACAATCTCCTCCCGGTAGCTTCTCAGCAGGTCCAGCCCTTCCAGCAGCAAATCCTTACATTTCACGCCGCCGCAGTAGTTCTGCATGGCCTTGGAGATGGCCATGTTCAGCTCCTTCCAGCCCATGCCCTCCCGGCGGTACATAGGAGCGTAGAGCCGCATCTGTTCCTTTTCCAGGTCGTCCGCGCATACCTCCGCAAGCGGGACCGTGACGGCGTAGGCGGCCGCCTTGCGTCCGGCATAGTGGCCGGTGGCGCAGGCGTGGCCTGCGCAGTCGCTGGCAAACAGCTGATCTCCGGCGGCGTAGAGGCCGTCTATGTTGGTTTTCAGATCCCAGTCATGGAGGATCCCGCCGGGAGCGCCGAAGAACTGCCGTTCTTGGGGCAGGAAGGACGCGCTCTGCCAGCCGTTGCCGTAACTTTGTAGGGCGTGCCGGGATGGATCAAAGCCCCGCTCCGAGTAGTACTCCAGAATGGGGATCTTGGTTTTGGCTTCCTCGCCGATCATCATGCCCCAGATCACCTTACGTTCCAACTCCGGCATCCGGCTCAGGTCTGCGTAGAAGGGCAGCTGATACCCCCGTTTCATCAGTTCCTCGAAGGGCATAGTCTCCGGCCCCCGGTACTCGTACTTGGGATCGTCAATGACGCCGCCCTTGAGGAAGAACTTCTGCCCTTTGGCCGGGTAATACCGCTCCGAAACGGTTTTCAGCACATTGCCATCCCGGTCCAGGTAGGGAATTTCCACGCCCCGGGCGTCCACCATGGTGGCGGCATACCAGGTATTGTGGTTGTTGCCGGTGCCGTAGGGCGGAAAGCTGCGGCCGGCAGCAGAAAATTCCGCTTTGACGGATTTTTCCATCATGGTAAACTCCACCCCGGCCCGCCAGCCCATGGCGTGGCCGCTGCCGATGCTCTGGAAGGGGCGGAACTCACACAGGCCGGCCAAATCCGGGTTGAACAGCCAGACCCGGGCCGGCCGGGACATGGCCAGCACCGTGGACTTGGCACGGAATACCAGGAAGCGGCCGGTGCGGACGTTCATGCCGGTGGCGCCGGCACAGCGCTTCTTGCCGCCTGCCGCCGCGATAAGCAGGCTGGTGGCCTCCGTGCGGTCATAGACCCGGACGCCCAGGCGGTTCATTTCCCGCAGGAGGGCCGGCTTGAAGGTGGAGCCCCAGACCCGGAGCGTGAAACGGTTTTTATAATCGTAGGCAAACATTAGCTTAGTCTCATTGTCCCGGAACTCGGCGCCCAGAAATTCGTCCTCGGTGTCTCGGATTTTGCCGCCGAACCGTTCCAGATCCAGCAGCCGGTCATACCCCTCCCGGCATTCAATATAGTGGGAGATCCCGTTGGAATAGTGATCCTGCTCATCGACATAAGCGTAGGCAATTTCCTCTGGCGTCACCTGGGAACAGGGGTTGGTGCAGGCGGACTCCCAGTGGTCGAAGCCGGTGCCGGCAGCGCCGCTGCGTTGGGTGGCGCCTTTTTCCACCAGTACCACCCGTTGGCCTCTCTGGGCTGCAGCAATGGCGGCAAAGCAGCCGGCCAGGCCGCCGCCCAGCACCAGCACATCCGATTCCACCGTCTCCGTCTGGCCAAATTCATTGGGATAAGGCCATTGGTAAGTGTCCGTAGACATGAATTGGTTCTCCTCTCTCGATCAGTTTTGCACTTTAAAGTGTTGCTTATCTATTATACGTCCGGCGGAAAAAATATACAAGCATTTTTGGCCGGCCCGGGTACCCCTGCCTTGAATTTTTTCTTTTGCTTTTTATAATAGATGTTGGGGTCAAAAGGTATTTTGACCCCTATGATACCAGATTGCTCCGCACTGCGTGCTGCCGCAATCTGCATCATCTTATAAAATCAATGAAAAATAGAGCAGCAAAAAATAGCTGCGCCGGGAGAGGAGAGAAGTATGGAAATTCGCAAGATGCAGGCGGAGGACTATCCGCAGGCGTATGCCCTGTGGAGGGCTTGCCCCGGCGTGGGGCTGAACAATCTGGATGATTCCCCGGAGGGTATTGCCCGCTTTTTGAGACGGAACCCGGAAACCTGCCTGGCGGCCATGGAGGATGGGAGGCTGGTGGGTGTGATTCTGGTGGGCTCCGATGGACGGAGGGGCTACATCTACCACACGGCGGTCCATCCGGACTGCCGGCGGCAGGGGATTGCCACGGCGCTGGTGGAGCAGGCCTTGGAAGGCTTGAAGCGGATGGGCATTCACAAGGCAGCGCTGGTGGTGTTTGCGCGGAATACCGATGGCAACGGGTTTTGGGAAAAGCAGGGTTTTACCGTCCGGGAGGATCTGGTCTACCGAAACAAAACGCTGGCGGAAATGATCCGCTTCGATACGTAAAAATTGGAAAGCACATTTAAAATTTCCTTTTTTTGTTCAACAGCCAGCCCAACGCAGTTTCTGTCCGTGCAGCAGCGTGAGGCAGCTGAGCGGTACAGCGTGATAAACCAGCTTGCCTTTTCCCCTGGAACATGACATACTGTTGTCAGGTTACCTGTGTTATAGTAAAAATGGCACAGCAAAGGAGGTCCCCATGAAGATTGACCGGCTCATTGGCATCCTGCCGATTCTGCTGCAGCAGGAGCGGGTGACAGCCCCGTACCTGGCAGAAAAATTTGAGGTCTCCCGGCGCACCATTCAGCGGGATATAGAGAGCCTGTGCCAGGCGGGGATTCCCCTGGCTACCGCCCAGGGTGCCGGCGGCGGTATCTCCCTGGTGGAAGGCTATCGGGTGGACCGGACCCTGCTCACCTCTCGAGACCGGCAGGCCATTCTGGAAGGGCTCCGGAGCCTGGACAGCGTCAGCGGCACCAACCGCTATGCCCGGCTATCTGATCTTTCACTGGGCCAACTGGTATGTCTGGGGATTCTGCCGCCAGCGGGAGGACTACCGGCTGTTTAAGCTGAACCGTATGGCAGAGCTGCAGCTGGGGGAGAACCATGAGAAACGGTCGGTGCCCCTGCCGGACTTGTCCGCAGAGCGAGTGTTCCCCCGGTTGTTTCCGGTGCGGGCCCGGGTGGCCCCGGCCTTCCGCTGGCGGCTGCTGGAGGAATTTGGGCCGGACAGCTTTACCGAGCAGGAGGATGGCTGGCTTCTGTTTTCCTTTTCCTTTGCGGACGAGGAAAATGCCCTCCGCTGGATCTTGTCCTTCTGCGGAGGTGCAGAGCTGTTGGAACCGGCAGCCTGCCGGGAAAAGCTGGCGGCATTGGGGCGGCACCTGCAGCAGCAGTATGGAAAATAGGGCAGTGGCGGATATTGCCGGTGCGGCGGAACGGGAGGTGTGAAATGGCATCCAGCAGAGAGTTTGTGGAGTTTGCAGCCGATCAGCTCCGGGAGGCGGGAATCATTACCTGGCGCAGAATGTTTGGGGAGTACGGCTGGTATTGCGACGGCAAATTTTTAGGTGTCATCTGCGACAACCAGCTTTTTGTAAAAACCACCCCGGAAACCCGGGAAGCTTTTCCCCAGGTTCCCCTGGTGCCGCCTTATGAGGGGGCAAATGAATATTTTTTGGTGGAGGACCTGGAGGAGCGGGAACTCCTCACCCGGCTGGTGCGGGCCACCTGGGAAGCGCTTCCGGAGCCACTCCCCCGGAAAAAGAGGAGGAAGAAAGATGGCATTTGACTATAAGAAGGAATACAAGGAATTTTACCTGCCGCCCCGGCAGCCACAGATTGTGGAAATCCCGGCCATGAATTTTCTGGCAGTCCGGGGCCAGGGCGATCCCAACCAGGAGGGCGGCGCCTACAAGGCCTCCATTGGCCTGCTGTACGGGGTGGCCTATACCATCAAGATGAGCAAGCTGGGGAAGCACAAGATGGAGGGATACTTTGACTATGTGGTGCCGCCCCTGGAGGGCTTTTGGTGGCAGGAGGAAGGTCCGGAGCTGGACTACAGCCGGAAACAGGATTTTCAGTGGATTTCCCTGATCCGGCTGCCGGAGTTTGTGACGGAGGCGGAGTTCGCCTGGGCCCGGGAGGAAGCTGCGGCCAAAAAGCAGGGGGACTTCTCAACCGTGGAGTTTTTTACGTACCGGGAGGGGCTGTGCGTCCAGTGTATGCACATCGGCCCCTATGACAGCGAACCGGAGACCATCCGGAAGATGGACGTATATGCCAGGGAACAGGGCTTTGAGCCGGATTTTTCCAACGGGCGGTATCACCACGAAATCTACCTCAGCGACGTGCGCCGCTGCAAGCCGGAGAACTGGAAGACGGTGGTCCGGCACCCGGTGCGGTAGGCATGTGACTGCTACATTGTATGAGATAGAACCCATTCCCCCTACGCAGAAACTTCTATTTTATATTAAGATTCGGTACAGTGAAATGGGCGGGCGGTTAAATCTGGGCCTATGTTATGAATCGCTTGAATAAATAGTTGTTCAATAGGACGGAGCGGTTTCCCAAGTTGGGTTCCAATAAACCAAGTCTCATCCAATGGCGGTGTCCCAATTTTAAAAAGGCAGGGCTTTTGTTGAAAGAAGGTATTATGGGCGGCGACTTCCATAATTGCTGCAGGTCCCATACCTTCTTCGCAAAGCCGGTATGTCATAGTATTATTTTGCGTTTTGATAGCAATGGAACAAGATACCCCTTGCTGTCCTAAATAGGAAATTAGTCGAGCGGTAATACTATTCGGTGTGTCAATGGAGATAAACTGTGCACCCTCTAATAACTTATATAAATTAGGCTCCAATAGAGGGATGGAGTTATCAGTACCGGAAACTGTAAAAAAAAGAGGATGATTTGGTGGTACCATCAGCAATAAAAGATCTTGGCGCAAAATGTCACAGTGAATCCCTTCTGGTGCTTCTGGAAGGGAAAAAACAGAAAGATCGACATCTCCATCTGCAGTTAATTTAGGAAGAACATCCGATTTGGCCTCTCTTATAATCACTTCAATTTCCGGGTGAGATTTGGAAAAAACGGGAAGTACCAAAGGCAACAAATATCCGCCTCTTTGGGGAGGTACTCCAATTGTAATTCGTTTGTTGCCAGAAAGAAGAATGTGAGACATTTCTGCCTGAAAAGCCTTATCCAAAGCAACTAGCTTTTGACAGTATGAAATGCAGCGTTCACCAACATACGTTAGTTTAATTGGTAGCTTGGAGCGATCAAAAATGGTGGCTCCGATTTCGGATTCTATCCGCTGAAGAATTCTCGACAAATAAGGCTGAGAGATATATAGGGCATCGGCTGCTTTGCTAATACTCTTATGTTCTGCTATAGATAATAAATATTGCGCTTCAATTAACGTCATTTTAACTATTTCCTCCCGCTGTCCGCTGTATAACATAATAACATTTAGAAAATAAGTGTTGGTTGAAAACACACAAAATGTTTTGATATTTCGCAAAATATCTGGTTTATCTTGCTTTTTTGTAGATATGTCAAATATGGCATAATTATCATATCTTATTAGCATTTGAAAGTCAATATAATTGATAATATAATAATAGCATAAATAGATTCAGAGTTTTAAAAATAATAAATGGAAAAATTGATTTGTATTGTGTTCTTTATATGAAAATTTCAGCCATGACAGAATGTAATAGAAAGAGACGAGGTGAATGAATTGGATTTATTGAATCAAGGATTATCTGAGCAAGATCAGGAAAATTTATATATGGGTAGTGATTTGGTTATGATGTGGCATTGCCAAACTGACTCGCGCTTTTCCTATTATACATACGTTCCAGAAAAGATAAGACGTAATCCTACACAGAAATTTCGAATTATGAGCTTTGTTCATGGAACCGGAAGAACAATAGAAGAGTACCGAGATCGATTTCAACAATTTGCAGATGATAACAATTTTGCATTGATTTTTCCAATGTTTCCCGGCGGATTACTGGATAAAAATGATTTTAATAGTTACAAATTACTTGCATATAACGGGATTCGATATGATGACATTTTTCTTTCTATGATTGATGAATTCGCAGAACGATATCCACAAATAGAAAAGGATAAAATTTTTTTATATGGATGGAGTGGAGGTGGTCAATTTGTACATCGTTTCCTTTATCTGCACCCGGATCGAATTGCTGCATTGGTAGTTGGTGCGCCTGGGCGGATTACTTATCTGGATTCAACTACACCTTTTTATTGGGGGACCAAAGATTTTGCTGAAATATTTGGTCAAGAGATTGATTTGGATGCGATTCGGAATGTACCAGTCCGTCTGTTGATCGGTAAAATGGATACTTTGCCTGTAGGAAGGTCTGCTTGGGGAAATACCCGGATGGAGCGTCTGCTGAATTTGAAAGAAAACTGGGAGAAGCACGGTATTTCGGTATCCATGGAAATTATTCCAGGAATAGGCCACAAAGGGAATGATGCGATTAAAGCACTTTTTGTTATAGATTTCTTTCAGGAGATTCTAAATACAGAAGCAGGAAAGAAATGCGATTGTACCAAGACTACATTATTACAAAGCGAGGAGGAAAAGAAATGAAAAAAGGCAAAAAGATGGAAAAGATTTTTTCACTACTATTGGTTCTGACTTTGGCGGTGGGAATAAGCGCCTGCGGCAGTGGTACGACAGGAAAAGAAGAGAATGCGGGAGAGTCAGCTTCCAGAGACGATGTGATTTTCTCTATTTCTTCGGACACAACTTCTTTGGATCCGGCAGAAACAAAAGATACGGTCAGTTATCTGGTGATTTTTCAAATGTTTGATACATTGGTTCGGGAAGAGCCGGATGGCACCATTGCTCCTGCTTTAGCGGAAAGCTGGGAATGGAATGATGACAATACAGAACTAACGCTTGCTATCCGCCAAGGGGTAAAATTTCATAACGGCGATGAGATGACAACGGAAGATGTTGCTTACTCTATGAATCGGGCAATCGCATCGGAGTATACATCGGCGGTAACCAGCGAGTTTGATCGTATGGAAGTTGTGGATGATACACATGTGAAATTGATATTGGTGGAACCGTATGTGGCTGCTTTGAATTGTTTGTGCAATGCGAATCTTGGCATTGTCAGCAAATCTGCTGCTGAGGAGGCTGGAGGAAATTTTGAAGAAAATCCGGTGGGAACCGGAGCCTATAAATATGTAGAGTGGGCCCGTGGAGAAAGAATCGAAATGGAAGCAAACGAGGACTACTGGAGAGGAGCACCTAGTATTAAAAAGTTGACGTTTAAGATTCATACGGATAAATCAACCGCTGCGATTGCGCTTGAAAAGGGTGAAGTGGATATTCTGTATTATCCGAATACTTCTGACCGGACAAATCTTATGAATCAGGAAAATATTACGTGGGAAGAAGGCCCGGCTACTACGCTGTTTTATCTTGCATTTAATTGTCGGGATGGTGTATTTGCAAATGAAAAGTTACGTCAAGCGGTCTGTTATGCATTGAATCGTGAGGACATTGTAGCTTTGGGTGTAGATGGACTGGGTATTCCAACAGAAAGCGCGATTCCAGCCTGTACAGAATTTTATAAGGATTTTGACGGCTATGATCAAGATTTGGAAAAAGCAAAAGCGTTGCTAGCCGAGGCCGGGTATCCAGATGGTCTTTCCATTACGATGAAAACGAATCAGTCTTCACAGTATTCAAAACCTACGGAAGTGATTCAATCCCAGCTGGCAGAAGTGGGAATTACAGTAAATATTGAATTGATGGAGAGAGCAGCCTATTTGGAGGAAACTCAGACAGCATGCGATTATGAATGCACTTTCTATGTGATTACCAACAATATAACAGATCCGGATTATATTATGACCAGGCGTTTCCATACCAAGATGGAGGGTGGTGGCAATAATTTTACATTGGCGAGGATTGAAGGCTTGGATGAGCTGATCGATGCAGCGCGTGGTGAACAAGATACGGCTAAACGTCAGGAATTGTATGATCAGATTAATGAGCTGATTTATGAGCATGCAGTGATTGATCCTTTGTATACAGGTATGACATCAATTGCTTATAATTCTTCTTTGGACGGCGTCTATTGCTCCGGATCAGAAAGACATTATGTATCGGAGTATTCCTGGAAGTAAGGTGTATTGCAGATAGGACAGGACTTATAGTATGCGCCCGGGGATTCTTTTACCCGGGCGATTCTTAAAACGAGAGGAGGAATCGTATGATTAAGTATATCCTCAAACGATTGTTAATGATGATACCTGTTATATTGGGCATTTCTTTTATTATCTTTGCCATCATGGATCTGACTCCCGGGGATCCGGCTGCCTCGGCGTTGGGAGAAGGGTCCTCTGTGGAAGCGCGAGAACGCTGGAGAGAGGAAAGAGGACTAAATGATCCATTCTTTGTTCGATACGGTCGCTTTATTCTTGACGCTCTTCGAGGCGAATTCCCAGATTCCTATTCGACCAATGAGCCTGTGAATGAGGAAGTATTATATCGTTTTCCAACTACACTTAAATTGGCTCTATTGGGAACTGCTTTGAGTGTCGTAGTAGGCGTTTCTGTTGGAATTATATCAGCGGTAAAGCAATATTCCATTATTGACTCAGTCAGCATGATAACGGCTATGCTGCTTACCTCCATTCCGGCATTCTGGATGGGGCTGATGTTGATCTTATTATTCAGCCTGAAGCTGAATTGGCTGCCTGCTACTGGAATTGATAATTGGAAAAGCTATATTCTCCCCATGATTGCTGTTGCAATCAACACAATGGCCTCCCTGATTCGCTTGACCAGGTCCAGTATGTTGGAAGTTATCCGGGCAGATTACATTCGGACAGCTAAGGCGAAAGGCGCCACACAAAAACAAGTCATTTTCAAACATGCGTTGCGAAATGCGCTACTTCCGGTTATTACGCAGATAGGCATCAATTTTGGTATACAGTTGGGAGGAGCCATTATCATCGAGCAGGTTTTTGCCATCCCAGGATTGGGAACATTGATGATTAATTCAGTTCGCTTAAAGGATACGCCAATGGTTATGATGTCTATTACCTTTGTTGCCATTGCAGCGGGATTGGTAAACCTTGTTGTAGATCTGCTATATACTTTGATTGATCCAAGAACAAAATCTACGTTCGTTAAAAATTAGAGGAAAGGAGGAAACAGTAGTATGGAAAAAACAAAAGAGAGAAAACAGAGAAGCCAAATTTCGATGATCCTTCATCGATTAAAGAAAAATAAGCTGGCAATGTTTGGGTTGGTCGTTTTCCTTTTTTTAGTCCTGGTCGCAATATTTGCAGATTTTATTGCGGACTATGACAGTCTGTGTGTACGCCAAAATGCCGAACTAAGGTATCTGACGCCTTGTGCAGAACACATATTTGGCTGCGATGAATATGGTCGGGACATTTTTGCGAGAATTGTACATGGGACACGAATTTCGTTATTTGTAGGCGTGGTATCTGTCCTTATTTCACTGGCGTTCGGAGCCTTGATCGGGGCTGTTGCAGGATATTATGGAGGTAAAGTAGATAACATTCTTATGCGAATTATGGATGTCTTTCTAGCAATTCCCTCTACTCTGTTAGCGATTTCTATTGTGGCGGCCCTGGGGCAAGGTATGGCAAATTTGATGATTGCTATGTGCATTTCTCAAGTACCAAGATCGGCTAGGATTGTTAGGTCCTCTATTTTGTCGGTGAAAGGCCAGGAGTTCATAGAGGCGGCGAAATGTTATGGATCCAGTGATGGTTGGATTATCCTGAGACATATTATACCCAATGCAATTGGCCCGATTATTGTACAGTCTACTCTCAATGTGGCTCGAATGATTTTGACGATTTCTGGTCTATCCTTTGTCGGTTTGGGCATTTCTCCGCCCACACCCGAATGGGGATCTATGTTGTCTGCTGGGCGCAGTGTTATGCGGTACTATCCTCATTTGGTATTGTTTCCAGGAATTGCCATTGCAATCACCGTATTGAGTTTGAACCTGTTTGGAGATGGCCTTCGTGATGCCTTGGATCCGAAAATGAAGAAATAGAGGGCAGCTGAGAAATACACCGAAAAGAGGGATAAAGATGGCGGATATTATTCTGGATATTAAAAATTTATATATATCTTATCGCACCGATGATGCGGTTGTCAGAGCAGTAAATGGCTTGAACTTGACTATTGAAGCAGGGGAAACGGTTGGTTTAGTTGGTGAAACTGGGGCGGGAAAAACGACTACCGCACTTTCTGTGATGAAACTTCTTCCAGAAAAGATCGGTTCAGTTGATCAGGGCAGTATTTTTTTGGACGGAGAAAATGTTATGGAGATTCCAGAGAAAAAGATGAGAATGCTTCGGGGAAGTAAGGTCGCAATGATTTTTCAGGATCCCATGACATCTTTGAATCCGACACAGCCAGTAGGAAATCAGATTGGAGAGGTTGTCAAGTTGCACAATACGGACTTTTCCAAAGCCCAGGTAGACTCCCGGGTATGTGAAATGCTGGAAGTGGTAGGTATTCCAGCTGGACGCCGCAATGAATATCCCCATCAGTTTTCTGGAGGGATGAAACAGCGTGTCGTTATAGCAATGGCCTTGGCTTGTGAACCCAATTTGCTTTTGGCAGATGAGCCAACGACGGCTTTGGACGTGACGATTCAGGCCCAAGTATTAAAGTTGATGATTGAATTGAAGCAGAAAATGAATACTGCCATGCTTTTGATTACACATGACCTGGGAATTGTGGCAAAAATTTGTGACAAAGTGGGGATTATGTATGCTGGAGAAATCATTGAGTTTGGAAGTATTGAACAGATATTTGGAGGAGAGTGGCATCATCCTTACACCCAAGGGCTTTTTGGAGCTATACCGAATTTGAGACGCAAGGATAAAAGATTGCACTCCATTGAAGGGATGATGCCGGATCCGGCTGCGCTTCCAGAAGGTTGCAAATTCCACACAAGATGTTCTTGCTCTTTGGAAAAATGCAAAACAGATATTCCGCCCTGTATGGAACAAAATGGACATCAGGTATTTTGTTGGAAATATGCGGAGTAATTGGGAGGAATGAATTCATGAAGAACAATCAGAATATTCCCATAATCGAGGTAAAACACCTGAAAAAATATTTCAATACAGCTAAAGGAAAATTACATGCGGTAGATGATGTGAGTTTCCAGATTCAAGAAGGAACCACTTTGGGAGTGGTGGGAGAGTCCGGATGTGGGAAATCCACATTGGGAAGAACGATTTTGCGCTTGTTGGAACCGACGGAGGGTGAAATCCTGTATCGGGGAACGGATATTACAGGCTTTGACAAAAAGCGGATGAAAAACATCCGTCAGAAGCTTCAAATGATTTTTCAGGATCCATATTCCTCCATTGATCCTCGGATGACGGTGGCAGGTATTATAGCGGAACCAATGCACGTTTTAAAGCTATACAAAAGCGACAAGGAAATCAATCAAAAGGTATCCGAAATTATGCAGACAGTTGGATTAGCAGAGCGTTTCGCCAATAGTTACCCCCATGAGTTGGATGGTGGACGACGTCAACGAATTGGGATTGCCCGTGCTTTAGCCTTGAATCCAGAGTTTATTGTCTGTGATGAACCGGTTTCTGCATTGGATGTTTCTA
>CAJFTW010000046.1 GCA_904420025.1 Candidatus Pseudolachnospira avium | reverse complement strand
AGACGCCGGGTGTATGGGCTGCCCAGCGGAAGCAATTTCCGCGCGGCAGCCCTTTTTTACCCTGAAAGCCCGGTCGCAAAGCATAGCACGGAGCAATCCGAGAATTTCCTGTATAGTGGCGCCTGCGTTTAGCGGGCATGGGGGCTTGATTTATGGACACCTGCTTCCAAAATCCCGGGCGGACAGGGTTGCCAGAGCCGTGGCGGAATGCTAGGATAGAGAAAGAGCGGCTCCGCCGGTGGGCGGATCCGGTGAAAGGATGGAAACAGAATATGAAAGAGACGGTATTGTTGGTTAATTTCCAGGATCCCAAGCGGCTGCGGCAGGTCAAACAGGCGCTGCTCCCCCTGCGCCTGCGTCTGCGGCTGGTGGAGCCGCAGGACTTTGACAGCCCCGTGGGGTGGCTGGCAGAGGGCAAGGGGGAAAACGGAAAGGCGGAGCGCCAGGCGGTCGCCGCGGGAACGCCGGAGACCGGGGAAAACAATTTCGGGGAGCCGGAACCCTTATCCAGGGAGCCAGAATCCTTCGCTGGGGAGCCAGAACCCCTGTCCGGAGAACTGCTGGTGTTTGCCGGCTTTTCCGGAGGGACGCTGGACGCGGTGCTGGCTGCCCTGCGGAAAAAACAGCTGCGGATCCCCTATAAGGCTGTGCTGACGGCGGCCAACCAAGGGTGGACGGTCCGGCAGCTGCACCGGGAAATCCAGGCGGAGCACGAGGCCATGAACGGGTAAGCCGACGGATCGGTGAGAGGGAGAGCTTTTTCATGAACATACAAATGCTGATCTGTATTCTCTTATTTGCGGCCATGCTGGTCAGCTTTCTGATCGGGAAGCTGCCGCTGGGCGTCACGGCGGGCACCGTTGCGGCGCTGCTGGTGTTGACTGGCTGTACTGCGCCTGCCACCATTTTGAATGGGATCGGAAGCGCCAATGCGGTTACGATCTGCTGCATGATTATCCTGGCTGTCGGCCTGGGGCAAACGACCTTCCCGGCCAGGCTTACCGCCGTCATCCGCAAAATCACCGGCGGCAGCTACCGGCTTGCCTATCTGGGAATTCTGCTGATTGCCATGGCGCTGACCAGCATGCTTACCAGCCCTATGGCGGTCTATGCCATTGTGTTTCCCCTTATGGATTCGGTCTGCGATGAGTTTGGGGTAGGGCGGTCCAAAGCCCAGTTCCCCTTGGTGATCGTCTGTCTGGGGTGCGCTTCCATTCTGCCTTTGGGCAGCAGTATCAGCCGTCCCGGTGGGCCTTGTTCATGTTGGCCTGGATCTTCTTCCATTCTGCCTTTGGGCAGCAGTATCAGCCAGGCGGCGGTGTACAACGGCTATCTGCAGACGTATGGATTTTCCCAGGAATTTACCGCCATGGATTTCTTCCGGGGCCGCTGGCCTTTTCTTTTGGTTACGCTGGCATGGGCTCTTTTCCTTGCCCCCAAATTTACGCCGGAAAAGCCGGTGGTTCCCATTGCCTCCCTGGCGGCGGAGAAAGCGGCTCTCCGGACACTGAGCCGCTTTTCCGATGTGGCCGGCGTGGTGCTCTTTGTGCTGGTGATCCTGGGTTTCCTGTTGAATGAGCAGCTGGGAATTCCGGTCTGGTTTCTGTCCTTTGCCGGGGTGATGGCCATGGTCCTCTGTGGAACCCTGTCCAAAAAGGAGGCCATTCAGTCCATTCCGGTGGAAATATGCCTGCTGTATGTGGGGGCCAATACCGTAGCGGCAGCCCTGGTGGAGACGGGAACCGCCGACTGTATCGGCGCGGTGATTTCCCGGCTGGCGGGAGGCGCCACCAACACCGTGGCGCTGCACACGGTGTTCTTTCTGGTCCCCTTCATCATCACCCAGTTTATGCAGAATCAAAGCGTCATGAATGTGTTTGCCCCCATTGCGCTGATTACCTGCTCCGCATTGGGCGCGGATCCCCGGGGCTGCCTGGTGCTGGTCACCGCCGGTTCCCGGCTGGCTTTTATGACGCCTTCTCCGCCACAGCGGCCATCCCCCTGTGCATGGGAGCAGGCGGATACGACGTAAAATCCCTGATCAAAATGGGGTGGCTGCTGTGCATCATCCTCTGCGTTGGTTATGTGGGGTTTGTAAGCCTGATCATGCCAGCCTTTTGAGCCAGTCGGGCGTCCGGTTACGGAAAATTTCTGAAACATATTGTAAGACATACACGGCAGTGCTAGGATAGAAGCGGACTGTTTGGGGAAAGCATCCCAAAAGCAACCATCGGAAAGGAAGGGGAAATATGAACAAGGAAACGAAAGTCGAAGGCAGGCTCCGCAGGCTTTCAGCGGCCGCTTTGCTGGCACTGGCCCTGTGTGCTTCCGGCTGCAGCCTCCTGGGAGGGGACGGCCCGTCGGATGACGACATGGAAGCCATGGAGCAGGCGGAGGAACAGATTCAAGCGTGCGAGGAGGAATTCCTGGAGGACGGCTATGTACCGGCAGACCGGCGGGAGGACGCCGCTGAGGCAGTGGGCGAGCTGGCGGAGGAGCTGATGGACGACGGGATTCTCTCGGATTATGCAGTGTCCGGCGCCAATGTCTGGCTGCAGTACGAAAGCGGCCTGCAGCTGGTCTATGTGCCCCGGACAGCGGGAACCGATTCGGCCAGCCTGGAGGCTTCCTATGAGATCGTCACCTGCCAGCCATATAGGGACGATTACCCGGCGGAACTGGCGGAGGAGATGGAGCTTCCGGACGCGGCGGCGGAGCTGCTGGAGCAGCAGTCAGAGGAATGGGAGTTCCGTGACAACTGGGATATGGAGCGGGTGTCCCTGAACCACCTGGAAGACTTGGGGGAAAACCAGTTCATTCTGTGGCACGGCCACGGCGGCTGGACGGAGGAGACCCACTCCTTCCTGGCCACCGGAGAGGAGTTTGACGAGGACGAATACCGGGAAGGCGGCAGCTATTATGAGGACTTCCAGGAGGGCCGCCTGTTTAAATGTACCGATGGCCGTGTGGCGGTGGGCGCCGATTATTTTGAGGAGTATCTGGGTTCCCTGGACGGCTCCTTTGTCTACCTGGCAGCCTGCGAGAGCGGGAAGGATGACACGCTGGCGGAGGCCTTCCTGGACAAGGGGGCGGAGGCTGTGGTGGCCAACTCGGACACCATTCTGACGGTCTACAATACCCGGATGCTGTATGAGACGGTAAACGGCCTGTGCCAGCGGGAACCGGACACCGGCCTGTATTACAGCCTGGAGGAAGCCCTGGACCGGGCGGCCTCCGTATGGGGGGCAAGCGATGCGGAGCAGTTTGGCGGAATGGGCGCCAGGCCGGAGATTTTCGGCGGAAACCACGCCAGGGCTTTCTGCCTGGAGGGTGCAGAGGCCCAGCCGGAGACAGACACTCCGGAGACGGCTGCCCCGGAAACAACGGCTCCGGAGACCCGGCCGGCGGCCGACGCGGAGACGGTCCTGCAGGAATACGCGGACAGCCTGACCTGCCTGTACGGGGACGGCGCCATTTATACCTCCTATTTTGTCAAGGAGGCCGGGGAATCCGGCTATCCCACCATCCGGTACTCCTTTGCGGGCAGCTTCCCCCTGGAGCCGCTGGGAACGCTTCTGTTGGACTTTGACCGGGACGGCACTCAGGAGCTGCTGGTGGTGGATGTGAACCCGGACTATACCCTGTGCCTGAAAATGTACGAGGCGGTGGAAGGCACAGCCCAGTGCGTCTCCCAGTGCAATCTGGCTGCCACGGTGGTGGGACAGTCGGAAAGCGGCTATCTGGACTGTGTCTATTACGAGCAGAATGGGCGGACGGTGATCGGCTTTGAGGAGCGCTCGGTGCACCGGCATATTGCGGACGGCGTGCTGATCCGGTTTACCGCAGTTGCCTACGATGGAGCCAGCCTGACCGTCCTGGGCAGCCCGGAGTACATGGGGTCTGATGGCATGGACTATGGGTTTACGGAGGAGATGGCCGCCCTGGGGATCCCAGTGGATTTCAGCGAGGTGTTTGGGGGAAGATCCATTTTCGCCTACCTGCCATCTCCTGTGGTATTCAGCAGTTCCCACACCACATGCACCTGGGAGATGGACGAGTGGCTGGATTTCTACATGACATGGTCCCGGGAAAACACCTCGGAGACGGTGGAGGCATCGGTGATTGAATTCCGGTAGAAAAGGCCGGCATAAGTCATGGTAATGGGTTCTTCCGCCAGGTATACGGGATCCAGATACTGCAGCCTGTTTTGGGTATAGGCTTACTTGACAGCAGGGCTTCCCGTCCGCAGAAAATATAAAAATCGCAATCTTATTTTGCAGCCATATTTCAAAATAAAGGCTAGATATTGACAAGGGCAGAGAATATGGATATACTACTTACGGAACCACAATCGACGGGAGGGGGCGCACAGGATGATTCCGAGAAGGAATCTTTTTTGCATTTTTTCATCGGATACCTGAGGATTCGCTGTGCGTTATGATGTCGGGATAAGATTGTGTTCCTTCTATCTTTCTTTGGATGTTTGAGCGTGTCTTCTGGTTAGGCACGCTCTTTTTTACACATCTTGAAAAAGGAAGGGGGTATTTCACTATGGAACCGCACGCTCACCTGTCCAGGCGGGAAAAAACGGACATGGTTCTCACCTATCTCCGCGGCAGCCGGGGATACTTTGTTCTTGCGCTGCTCTGCGCCTGCCTGAGCATGGTGTTCAACGCACTCACTCCCCAGGTGATCCGGATTACCGTGGATTCCATCCTGGACGCAGAGCCGGCCAACCTTCCGGGGGTCATAGAAAATCTCATTCCCCTGGAAGCCCTGCGGGCAAAGCCTTTGACTGCCCTGTGGCTTGCTGCCGGCGCTGTCCTGCTATGCGCTGTCCTGCGGGGGGTGTGCAGCTATGGCCAGCGGCTGAACCTGGCCAAGGGCTCGGAGGGCTTTGTCAAAAGCATCCGCGATGGGCTTTTCTCCCACATCCAGCATCTCAGCTATGCCTGGCACACGGCCCACTCCACCGGGGATATGATTCAGCGCTGCACCTCGGATGTGGATGTGATCCGGAATTTTGTCTGCAACCAGCTGGTGGAGGTGGTCCGCACCATCTTCCTGATTGTGCTGTATCTGTCCATCATGTTCTCCATGAACGTCCGGCTGTCGCTGATCGCGTTGGTGTTCATCCCCATTGTGGGCCTGTCCTCCGGCGTGTTTTACCGGAAGATTTCCTCCCGCTTCCAGGTGGCGGATGAGGCGGAGGGAGAGCTGACCACCTGTGCCCAGGAAAACCTTACCGGGGTCCGGGTGGTGCGGGCCTTTGGCCGGGAGCGGTACGAGGTGGAGCGGTTTGAGAAAAAAAACCGGCGCTTTTCCCAGCTGTGGATCCAACTGGGAAAGCTTCTGTCCGTATACTGGGCCTCCGGCACCTTCCTGACCAGCCTGCAGGTGATGGTGATCATTCTGGCAGGTGTCGGCGAGGCGGTGGGCGGAGACATGACGCTGGGGGAGTTTTTGGCCTTTGTGACCTACAACAGCTCCCTGGCCTGGCCGGTGCGGTCCCTGGGACGGGTGCTGTCCGATATGAGCAAGGCTGGCGTGTCCATGGACCGGGTGGGCTACATTTTGAAGGCCCCGGAGGAGCAGGACAGCCCGGAGGCCGGTGTGGATCCGGTCCAGGGGGATATTGTGTTTGACCATGTAACCTTCGGCTACGGCGGGCAGCCGGTGCTCCGGGACGTGTCCTTCACCATCCCCCAGGGAAGCACCTTTGCCATCCTGGGCGGGACCGGCTCCGGCAAAAGCACCCTGGTGCACCTGCTGGACCGGCTGTATGACCTGGAGGAAGGGCGCATCACCATCGGCGGGGTGGATCTGCGCCGGTTTCAGCGGGACCACCTCCGGCGGAACATCGGCCTGGTGCTGCAGGAGCCCTTCCTGTTTTCCCAGACCATCGGGGAGAATATTGCGGCAACCCGCCCCCAGGCTCCCGAGGCGGATGTCCGTCGGGCCGCTGCCATCGCCTGTGTGGATGACGCCATCTCGGAGTTTGCCGCCGGCTATGACACGGTGGTGGGCGAGCGGGGCGTCACCCTTTCCGGCGGGCAAAAGCAGCGGGTTGCCATTGCCCGTATGCTGCTGCAGAACGCGCCCATTATGATTTTTGACGATTCCCTGTCGGCGGTGGACGCGGAGACGGACACCAAAATCCGCAGGGCGCTGCGGGAGAACCTGGGCAGCGCAACGGTGATTTTGATCTCCCACCGGATCACCACGCTGATGCAGGCGGACCAGATCCTGGTGCTGGACCACGGCCAGGTGGCAGAGCTGGGGACTCATGACCAGCTGATTCAGCGCCCGGGCATTTACCAGGATATTTACAACATTCAGATGAGCAGCGATGACCGCCGCCTGGTTGCGGAAGGAGGGGAAGCGTAGTGGCTGCCTTTGACGAGCAGGAGTACACAAAATCCTTTGACCTGAAGATCTGGAAGCGCCTGTTCCCCATTCTGCGGCATTATAAACGGGCCTTTGCCGGCATGCTTGTCTTTAACGGGCTGTGCGCGCTGATCGACATCATTCTGCCATTGTTCCAGCGCTATGCCATTGGCCACTTTATTGAGGCGGGGACGGTGGAGGGCCTTCTGCCCTTTGGCCTGGTTTATCTGGCTGCCATTTTGCTGTCCGCTGCCTCCGTGACGTTGTTTGCCCGGAACTCCATGCACATTGAGATGAACGTGGGCCACGACATGCGGGAGCGGCTGTTTGTGCACCTGCAGACCCTGTCCTTTTCCTTTTACAATGTGACCCCGGTGGGCTACCTGCTGTCCCGGGTCATGAGCGACACCAACCGGATCGCTTCCATGATCGCCTGGAACCTGACGGACATTCTGTGGGCGCTGTTCTATGTGCTGGGGACCTTTGTGGCCATGCTGCTGCTCAACTGGCGGCTGGCGCTGGTGGTGATCCTGATTGTGCCGGCCATTGCCGTGCTCACCGCCTACTTCCAGAACCGGATCCTCCATTGGAACCGGAAGATCCGCAAGCTGAACTCCAAGATCACCGGCTCCTTCAACGAGGGGATCACCGGCGCCAAGACCTCCAAGACCCTGGTCATTGAGGAGCAGAATGCCGCGGCCTTCCGGCAGCTGACCAAATCCATGCACGACTCGGGGATCCGGGCGGCCCGGCTGAATGCGGTGTACATTCCTCTGGTGCTGTTCCTCTCCACCGTGGCGGTGGCCATTGTGCTGCTGCGGGGCGGCTACATGGTGACCCAGCATGCCCTGGAGATTGCCACCCTGTCCGCCTTCACTACCTATGCCGTGGGCATTTTTGAGCCCATCCAGATGACGGCGGCCAACATTGCGGAGTTCATCTCCCTGCAGGCGTCCATTGAGCGGGTCACCGGTCTGATGGACCAGGTGCCCCATGTGAAGGACGCACCGGAGGTGGAGGCTAAGTACGGGGATGTGTTCCATCCGAAAAAGGAAAACTGGGAGCCGCTGATCGGAGAGATTGAGTTCCGGGACGTGACGTTCCGCTACCCGGACGGCGGGGAGAACGTGCTGGAGCATTTTTCCCTGCACATTCCCGCCGGCACCACTGTGGCCATTGTGGGGGAGACCGGCGCCGGCAAGAGTACCCTGGTCAACCTGGCCTGCCGGTTCTTTGAGCCCACGGAGGGGCAGATCCTCATTGACGGCCGGGATTACCGGGAGCGGAGCCAGCTGTGGCTCCACTCCAACATCGGCTATGTGCTGCAGAATCCCCACCTGTTCTCCGGCACCGTCCGGGAGAACATCCGCTACGGCCGGCTGGACGCCACGGATGGGGAGATTGCGGCGGCGGCCCGGGCGGTTTCCGCGGACACGGTGGTGGCCAAGCTGGACAAGGGGTGGGACAGCGATGTGGGGGAGGGCGGCGACCGCCTGTCCACCGGGGAAAAGCAGCTGATCTCCTTTGCCCGGGCGGTGCTGGCCGATCCCCGGATCTTTGTCCTGGACGAGGCCACCTCCTCCATTGACACCCAGACGGAGCAGCTGATCCAGGCGGCCATTGACCATCTGCTGCAGGATCGCACCTCCTTCCTCATTGCCCACCGGCTGTCCACCATCCGCAAGGCGGATCTGATTCTGGTGGTAAAGGACGGGAAGATTGTGGAGCAGGGGAAGCACCTGGAGCTGCTGAAAAAGGGCGGCTATTATCACGATCTGTACAGCAAGCAGTTTGCTGAGGAGAGCGCGTCCCGGGTTTGGCGGAACGCGGAATAAGGCAAGCCGCGGAATAAGGCAGGCTGCGGCAGCGGGCCATTTGCCGGCGTAGAAAGTCTGCCGTCATAGAAAGAAGGAAACGAGTATGAAGAGGAAAAAGAAAAATGGTTGGCTGTGGCTGGTGCTGCTGCTCCTGCTGCTGGCAGCGGTGGGAGCGGTGATCTGGCTGGTAAAGGGCCGGGGATCCGGCGCCGGAGAGGAGGGGGAGGAGGCCCGGGCTATTTGCGAACGGTTTCTCACCGCCTATCAGGAAGGCAATGGGGAGGAGGTAACAGAGCTCCTGGCCGGAGCGGGCTACGGCAGCGCGCCGGTGAACCTGGAGGGCTACCCGGCCCTGGTGGGCAGCCGGATCCGCTGCACGGCGGAGGCCGCCAGGCGGCAGGAGGACGGAAGCCTGGTGATCCCGGTGGAGATCACTGCCCTGGACCTGCCGGCGCTGGCGGAGGAAGCAGAGTTCCAGCGCCGCGCCACAGAGGGAAATTTGCTGGAGGTGCTGGATGAGTACCTGGAGGAGGGCAAAGCGCCGGAGACCGTCTATGAGGTCTCCGTCCAGATGATACAGGAAAACGGGGAATGGAAGGTGCTGATGGACAACACACTCTCCAACGCCCTGCTGGGCGGCTACGGTACCTTTTATATTCAGATGGCAGAAGAAATGGCAGGTGAGCAGAAATGAGAGGGAGAGGAAAAATGGGTGTCAGCCTGCTGCTGGCGCTGGTGCTGGCCCTGGCGCCAGTGAACGCCGCCGGTGCAGAGCTGGCGGAGAGCGGCGCCGGGATAGGGGCCGGTGGACAGACCGGCGCAACGGACAGTGGCCAGGCTGGGGCCACCACCCTGGACCGGGGGTATCTGACCTTTTCCGACGCCTACACCGGCGGCAGCCGGGAGGTGTATGTGGAGGTGGACCCCCACAGCGGTGAGATTTTTGCCGGGGCGGACTCCATTGGGGCCATCAGCGGCGCCTCGGTGAACCAGGAAGGGGATCAGCTGATCTTTGACCGGGGCGGTTACCAGGCGCGGGTGGATCTGGAGGGCCAGACGGCCATGCTGTACAACCAGGCGGGGGCGGTTTCCCGTCAGGTATTTGACCTGCCCAGCTACACCGGAGAGGACGGGGTGACCTACCTGCCCCTGGAAAAGAGCCTGTACCTGCTGAATGTGGGATGGCAGATCCTGGGGCAGAAGGTGTTGGCGGAGGCGCCTTCGGAGACTTTCTGGAATACCCTCAATGAGTTTGAAGCGCTGGTCTGGGAGCGGCCCATGCTATGCGACCTGTTGGGGGAGGGCTACCTGGAGCAGCTGGGGAATTCTGCCAAGTACACGCTGTGGGCCCTGGCGGATGATCTGGACTACCGGCTGTTTGTGCCCTTTTTCGGGGAGGGCTGGATTGAGGACGAGCGCTGCCGGGACGCCCTGTATTCCCTGGGCGTAAACGACGCGGAGGCCATGGAGGGAACGGATACGGAGACCCTGGAAAGCCAGCTGGCCGGCCTGGCGGGGGATCTGCGCGTCTTCAACGAGAACATGGCCACTGCCACAGACATTCCCAAAAATTTTTCGGACCTCAGTGGTTTCCTGGCGGAGAACATGGGCAAGCCCTTCACCCCCTGGGAGAGCCTGCAGAACCCGGATGTGGCCAAGCTGATGGCTAAAAACAAGGAGTTTACCGCGGCGGCGGACGGTTTTGCCCTGGCCTCTGCCGCGCTGAACGTGGCGGACGCGGTGAGCCGGGTCCGCCAGTGGAGCGACAGCTACCTGGGACAGCTGCGGGTTCTGGGGCAGGCGCGGATCGAACGGTTTACCGAAGGGAAGGATCAGGTGCGGCGGATTGTCCGGGTGGCCCAGGATGCCTATGAGGATAGCCAGAATAGGGGCGAGCAGGTCATGGAGGAGGTGGCCACAGAAGTCCGGGACCTGCTGGGCACCAAGATTTTTGAGCTGACGCCGGTGGGGAAGGTGGTCAATATCTACAACCTGGCGGTGGCGGCGGCAAGCGCCAGCTTTCCGGCGTTGCAGGACGGCCTGGAGATGGGGGATGACGCCTATGAGGGGCGGATGCTGATCAACATCGGCACCGTGGCCACCTACCAGTGCTCGGACCAGCTGAACGCCCTCACCTCCCTGGACGGTATGACGGCGGAGGACCTGGAGGTGTCCCGGGATACCTATCTGCTGATGGTCCGGGCCTACACCCGGGCCTGGGACAAAATCCTCCGGGTAAAGGAGCAGGACGGCTACCGCTACGAGGGGGAGAAGGAGGAACTGGAGGCTAGGCGGCTGCAGGGCTATGCCCTGAGTATCCGGATCAACGAGTCGGCCCGGTATGACAATACCCTGCTGCTGGAGGAGGATTACGGGAACCTGTACAACAGCGACATAGAGTCCGGCGGGCTCCGGGAGCAGATCCCCCTTTCCCTGATCCATGAGCTTTCCGCCGGTATGGCCGGAAATGTGGTGGAGGCCGGGGACGGCACCCTTTACTACTGGGAATACCAGGCCGGAAGCTTTGAAGCCCAGGCGGTGCTGGGCAACTACCAGCCGGTGCCGGGGGCGGTGAACCGCCTGATGGCCCGCACCCCCTCCGGGGAGGCCTCGGTGGTTACGGAGGCGGAGGGCAGCGGCACCCTGGCCCTGGTGGGCGATCTGCTGTTCTTTGAAAAGCCCGTGGACAATATAGGGAACACGGAGATCTGCCGGCTGAGCCTGGAGGATATGAGCATCCGGAACCTGGGGGCCGGAAAGCTGCAGGCGGTGGCCGGCGGCCGGGTCATCTGTACAGACACCTATGAAACCCAGATTGACAGTATTGAACCGGAGGACGGAACCCGCACCCGGATTGGGGAGGGGGCTTTCCTGGCAGTTTCGGAGGATCTGGTGTACTACCAGCCGCCGGAGAGCGATGCCACAGCGGCCTCCCGGGGACAGGTGACCCTGGCGGTGGTAGGGTCGGACGGCAGCGATCCCCGGATCCTCTGCACTACAGCGCCGGATATTTCCGATGGGGCTTTCATGGGATCCGCCTGTATTGTGCGGATGGTCTTTCAGGGAGAGGATATTTATTTTTCCTACGGAAGCTACGCCGGCACCGGCATGTTTTTCCAGGGAGGCCGGATCATGCGGGTGAAGAAGGATGGCTCCCAGGCGGAGGTGGCGGCCGGAGCCGGGGAGCTGCAGGACGCAATCTTCACCGTCCGGGAGGACGGTACCGTGGAAAGTCACAGCAACCTGGATGCCACCGTCAGCGTCTTCCCCATGGATCCGTACTATGCGTATAACGGGAGCATCTATGTGTTTGGGGAGGACGGCACGGCGGAGGAGCTGGTGGCCCAGGCGGATTACGCCTCCCTGGCCCCGATCCCCTGCGGCGTCTGGAGCCTGGACGCGGGCCTTGGCATTGGGTACGCGGAGCGGGTGGGGGATTCGGTCTACTTCCTGCTGGACTATGGGGTGGCGGCACCCACCGGCTCTGTGGGCTGGCGCACCGCCTACACCCGGACCAGCAGCGCCCTGTTCCGCAAGGATCTGGCCACCGGCCAGGTGGAGACGCTGTACACGTACTAAGGCTCCTGCCGCCGGCTCCGGAGGAAGAGCAGTAGCCCCAGAGCTGCCACCGCCAGCTCCGTGGCCGGGAAGGAGCACCACACGCCGTGGATGCCTACCAGCCGGGCCAGGACCAGGGCCATGGGCAGGATCACCAGAAAGCCCCGGAGCAGGGAGATGATGTGGGCCGGCCGGGGCCTCTCCGAGGAGGTAAAGTATATGGAGAGGATAATGTTAAAGCCGGCAAAGGGGCAGGCCACAAAGTACAGCCGGAGCCCCTCCGCGGCAATGGCCTGGAGCTGGGCATTCCCCTCGCTGTTGAAGATGGCGGCAATGGGCTCCGCCCCCAGGAGCACTGCCCCGTAAATCCCCAGGGCCAGGACCAGCATGGTCAGAAGGGCATACCGCAGAATGGCGTGGATGCTCCGGAAGTCCTTCCGGCCGCAGCTGCGGCTGATAATGGGCTGGATGCCCTGGGCAATGCCGTTGAAGATGGAAATGACCACCAGGGACAGGTTGGCAATGACGCCGTAGGCGGCCACCCCCACATTTCCCGCCAGCCCCAGGATCAGGGCGTTGAACACAATGATCACCACCCCGGAGGAGACCTCCGTCACCAGGGAGGGGGCGCCGCTGGTGAGGATGCTGGCGAACATCCGCCGGTCCGGCCGGCACTTTACCGGCCGGAACCGGTTTTTCTTCTGGAAAAAATGGGGGGACAGGATCCCCATGCTGATGATAGGCGCCAGGCCGGTGGCAAAAACCGCGCCAAAGATGCCCATGCCGCAGGGGAAGATGAACACCCAGTCCAGCACCACGTTGGACAGGCTGCCGCCGATCATGGCGGCCATGGAGCGCTGGGGCGCCCCGTCGTTCCGGACAAAGCACAGCAGCACGTTGTTCAGCAGGAAGGCCGGGGAGAACAGCAGAATCACCTGCAGGTAGGTGTGGGACAGGGAGAACACGTTCCCCTCCGCTCCGAACAGCCGCAGGATAGGCCCCGGGAGAAACAGGCCCACCAGCACAAAGAACAGGGCCAGCACCGCCGCCAGGTACAGGGCGTGGGTGAAGGCACGGTTGGCAGCCTCCGGATTCTGCTGGCTCCGGAGGATGGAGTACCGGGTGCCGCCTCCCATGCCGATCATCAGGCCGCTGCCGTGGATGAAATT
>CAJFTW010000045.1 GCA_904420025.1 Candidatus Pseudolachnospira avium | reverse complement strand
TTTGGAAAAGGCCACCGGATCCGTCTGGAGATTGCCAGCAGCAACTTCCCCAAGTGGGACCGGAACCTGAACACCGGCCATCCTATGGGGCAGGATGCAGAGATGCGGACAGCACTGCAGAAGGTATATCATGATGCGGAGCATCCGTCCCATGTACTGCTGCCGGTGATTCCGGCAAAGCAAGGTTAAGGCACGGTACGGGGAGGCGGAAAAACTGCCTCCCTTTTTTTGCTGCCTTTCTTGACAATGTCAGCGAGTTTTGTTACACTCGTACCAACACAGAACATCATTCACAGTTCCGCGAAGAAGCGGCAATTTTACAGAAGGAGTGCGCAGCAATGGGTAAAATTATCGGCGAGGGAATCACGTTTGACGATGTACTGCTGGTACCGTCTTACTCAGAAGTGACCCCCAACATGGTGGACGTCTCCACGCATCTGACCAAGACGATCAAGCTGAATATCCCCATGATGAGCGCCGGCATGGACACGGTGACCGAGCACCGGATGGCCATCGCCATGGCGCGGCAGGGAGGAATCGGCATCATCCACAAGAACATGTCGGTGGAGCAGCAGGCGGAGGAAGTGGACAAGGTCAAGCGCTCCGAGAACGGTGTCATTACGGATCCGTTTTATCTGACGCCGGATCACACGCTGGCAGATGCCAACGAGCTGATGTCCAAGTTTCGGATCTCCGGCGTTCCCATCACCAAGGGCCGGAAGCTGGTGGGCATTATCACCAACCGTGACCTGAAGTTTGAGGAGGATTTCACCCGCAAGATTTCCGAGTGCATGACCTCCGAGGGCCTGGTGACGGCCCAGGAAGGCATTACCCTGGAGGAGGCCAAAAAGATCCTGGCCAAGGCCAGAAAAGAGAAACTGCCCATTGTGGACAAGGACTTCAATCTGAAGGGCCTGATCACCATCAAGGACATTGAGAAGCAGATCAAGTATCCGCTGTCTGCCAAGGACGCCCAGGGACGGCTGCTCTGTGGCGCGGCAGTGGGCATTACCGCCAATATGATGGAGCGGGTGGCAGCCCTGGTGGCGGTGAAGGTGGACGCCATTGTCATTGATTCCGCCCACGGCCATTCCAAGAATATTTTGAACGCGGTCCGGCGGATCAAGGAAAAATATCCGGATCTGCAGGTGATTGCCGGCAACGTGGCCACCGGAGAAGGCACCCGGGCATTGATTGAAGCGGGTGTGGACGCGGTGAAGGTGGGCATTGGCCCCGGTTCCATCTGCACCACCCGTGTGGTGGCCGGCATCGGCATTCCGCAGATTACCGCGGTAATGGAAAGCTATGCGGCGGCCAAGGAGTATGGGATTCCGATCATTGCCGACGGCGGCATTAAATATTCTGGGGACATCACCAAGGCCATTGCCGCCGGCGCGGATGTCTGCATGATGGGTTCCATGTTCGCCGGGTGCGATGAGAGCCCGGGAACCTTTGAGCTGTACCAGGGAAGAAAGTACAAGGTATACCGCGGCATGGGTTCCATTGCGGCCATGGAGAACGGCAGCAAGGACCGGTATTTCCAGACGGATGCCAAGAAGCTGGTGCCCGAGGGCGTGGAAGGCCGTGTGGCCTACAAGGGAACCGTGGAGGACACGGTGTTCCAGCTGATCGGCGGCCTGCGGTCTGGCATGGGCTACTGCGGAGCGCCCAACATTCCGTACCTAAAGGAGAACGGCCGGTTTGTGAAGATTTCCGCCGCCTCCCTGAAGGAGAGCCATCCCCATGATGTGCACATCACCAAGGAGGCTCCCAACTATAGTATTGACGAATAAAGCATGTTTACAAAAGCCGCAGCCCGGCAGAGGAGAGATCCCCCGGGCTGCGGTTTTTCTTTCTTTTGGCCGTTTACTTTGCTTCTCCGTAGTTCGGAGCCGTTCACTACGGAAGTTTTGGGCATTTTGACATAAATCTCCGTAGTCCGTGGCCATTCGCTACGGAGATTTTTGATGTTTCGTTTTATTTCTCCGTAGCCCGGAGCCATCCGCTACGGAGATTTTTGGCATTTTGCTTTATTTCTCCGTAGTTCGGAGCCGTCCACTACGGAGATTTTTGGCATTTTGTTTTATTTCTCCGTAGTTCGGAGCCGTCCACTACGGAGATTTTTGGCATTTTGTTTTATTTCTCCGTAGTTCGGAGCCGTCCGCTACGGAGATTTTTGGCATTTTGTTTTATTCCTCCGTAGTCTGTGGCCGTTCACTACGGAGATTTTTGACACTTTGTCCTATTTCTCCGTAGCAAGCAGCCCAGCAACAGGGGAGGGGGACGCTGATTAAGTAGTGGTGCGGTGGTTAAGTGGCGGGGCGCCGGTCGGCAGCCGGTAAGCGCGGTCAGCGAGGGCAGCGGCGGTTAGGCAAGGTTGAGTGGGGCCTAAATTCCATTCCTTTCATCTATGGGAACCCATAAAACATAAGTATTGGATATTCCTTGTGCGGTGCCGTATACTAAGAACCGGAAACAGGAACACCCTTCGGGTATACCTTTATGCCGTGGAAAGCACGGCAAACAGCGGAAACACCCTTCGGATATACCTTTATGCCGTGGAAAGCGCGGCAAACAGCGGAAACACCCTTCGGGTATACCTTTATGCCGTGGAAAGCACGGCAAACAGCGGAAAAGGAGGAATACAAGATGCTTGGAAATTTTTCATACTGCAACCCTACAAAGCTCTATTTCGGGGAGGATTCCCTGCAGGCGCTGAACACGGAACTGCCCAAGTACGGGAAAAACGTGGTGCTGATCTACGGCGGCGGCTCTATTAAGAAGAATGGCATTTACCAGGATGTGATGCAGATCCTGCAGGAAAACGGCAAAAACGTGGCGGAAATTGCCGGCGTGATGCCCAACCCCACGCTGAACAAGCTGTACGAAGGGGTTGAGATTGCCCGCAAGCACCAGGCGGACTTCCTGCTGGCCGTGGGCGGCGGCTCCGTCTGCGACTATGCCAAGGCGGTTTCCGTCTCTGTAAACTGCGAGGAGGACCCATGGGAGAAATACTATCTGCGCTTTGAGGAGCCGAGCTGCGAGACCCTGCCGGTGGGCTGCGTGCTGACCATGGTGGGAACCGGGTCGGAGATGAACGCCGGTGCGGTGATCACCAACACGGAAACCAAGATGAAGATCGGCCACGTCTTTGCGGATGAGAAGATCATGCCCAAATTTGCGGTGCTGAATCCCCGGTACACCTTGACCCTGCCCCACTACCAGATGGTGGCCGGCATCTATGATATTTTCAACCATATCTGTGAGCAGTATTTTTCCGGGGAGGATGACAACACCAGCGATTACATCAGCGAGGGGCTGATGCGTTCCCTGCTCCACGCCAGCCGCATTGCCAACCAGGATCCCCAGAACTATGAGGCCCGCAGCAACATTATGTGGACCGCCACCTGGGCGCTGAACACTCTGGTGGCCAAGGGAAAATCCACCGACTGGATGGTGCACATGCTGGGCCAGGCGGTGGGTGCCTACACCAATGCTACCCACGGCATGACCCTGGCGGCGGTTTCCCTGCCCTACTACCGGCATATCCTGCCCTATGGCCTGAAAAAGTTTGTGCGGTTCGCGGAAGCGGTGTGGGATGTGAATCCGGTGGGCAAGACGGATGAGCAGGTGGCCCAGGAAGGCCTGGATGCCATGGAAGCCTGGATGCGGGAACTGGGGCTGGCCATGAAGCTCTCGGAGCTGGGTGCCACGGAGGAGATGCTGGAGGGCCTGGCGGACTCCACCCTGATTATGAAGGGCGGCTATAAGGTGCTGGACCGCCCGGAGATTCTGGAGATCTTCCGGGAGAGCCTGTAAAACGTAGAGCCTGTAAAGCCTAGGGCCTGTAAAGCTTGCTTTGACGGCGAAAATGTAATACAATCGTTCCTGTAAGGGACCGGGAAAAGGGATCCGCGGATCCGTTCCCGGTCCTTTTGTCGGAAAAGGAAACTTATTGGACCGCGTGAAAGGAAGGGCTGATTCGTGGAGCATGTGATACACAGGATACCGCCGGTGTTTGACCGGCATTCCCGGATTCTGATTCTGGGCAGCTTCCCATCTGTGCGGTCCCGGGAGGGGCAGTTTTTCTACCACCATCCCCGGAACCGGTTCTGGGCGGTGCTGGCCCTGGTGCTGGGCGAGCCCAAGCCAGAGACGGTGGAGGAGAAGCGAGTGTTTTTGCTGCGCAACCGGCTGGCGGTGTGGGACGTGATTGCCTCCTGTGATATGCAGGGCTCCAGCGACAGCAGTATCCGCAACGTGGTGCCCAACGATCTGCGCCGGATTCTGGACGCGGCCCCCATTGAGCGGATTTTGGTCAATGGCCGCACGGCGGAAAAGCTGTACCGGAAATACTGCCAGGAGCAAACCGGGCGCCCGGCCCTGGCCATGCCCTCCACCAGCCCGGCCAACGCCGTCTGGAGCCTGGAGCGGCTGGCGGAGGCTTGGCGGAAGGGGGTGGAGTGAGATGCCTGTAAACCGTCAGAACACCGCCTCCCCGGATGCGGGAAACCAGCGGCAGCTGCAGGAAATGATGGATATTTTTTCCAAGGCCACCGGCCTCAATGTGGTGGCGGTGGATTTGAACGGGAACGCGTTTTTTTCCAGCGAGGAATACTCCCAGGTGAGCTTCTGCCGGTATATCCGGGGGAATATTCCGGATGGCTGTGAGAAATGCCGGAAAACCTATTATAAGGCCTGCCGGGAGGCCTTCCGCTGGAGCGAACCCTATTTTTTTACCTGCCATGCCGGGCTGGTCATGTGGGCGGTGCCCATTGTGCTGAACCAGGTGCAGATCGGCGCCATGATCTGCGGCCAGGTACTGCTGTGGAAGCCGGATGAGCTGTTCTCGGATGAGCTGGAGCAGTTTCTCACGGACCTTCCCCGGGAGGAGCTGGCACGGCTGGAGCAGGAGGCCCAGAAGCTGAAGGTGATCTCCGTAAACCAGTGCCAATCCTCCGCCAATCTGCTCTCGGTCATCGTTAAATATATGGCCAACGCCGGCGATTCGGATCTGGTGGATCAGAAAAATTTGATGGAATGGCGCAATGTGATCCAGAGCCGGCTGGAGGAGCAGACCACCGCCCTGGCGGGGGAGACCTTTGACTATTCGGTGTACCTGAAGCGGGAGCGCCGCTTCCTTCAGGCCCTGCGCATGGCCAACCGGGAGAAGAGCGACCGGCTGATCCCCTCCCTCTTTACGGACATCGAAATGCTCAGCAACCACAATCTGGAGTCCATCCGGCAGATGCTGGAAGAGCTGGTGACCCTTTCCTCCCGGGCGCTGATGGAGGCGGGCATTGAGATTATGCCCATCCTTTCTCAGGTGGAGGACTACCGGAAACGGCTGGGGGAGTACCAGCACAGCGAGGAAATGTTCCGCTATACCCACCAGCTGTTCGGCAGGCTGCTGGATTCCGCCTACCTGCGGGTAAAATCCCCGGAGCACAACAGCGTCATCAAAAAGGTGCAGAAATATGTGGAGGACCATTATCCGGAAAAGCTGACCATCCAGCGGATTGCGGCCAGCGTTTCCCTGAGCCCTTCCTATCTGTCGGCCCTCTTTAAGGAAAAGATGCATCTTTCCATCCACGATTACCTGATCCGGGTGCGGATTGAAAAGTCCATTGAGCTGATGGCCAACCGGGATCTGAGCATCAAGGAGATTATGGTAAAGTGCGGGATTGAGAGTCAAAGCTACTATAACCGGATTTTTAAAAAATTCATTGGAGTGACACCGGGCCGGTATCGGAACCGGCTGCTCTGAGGAGGGCAGCGCTATGGATATTTATGAGGATATACGAACCAACCTACTGATGGGACATGCCAAAGAGGTGAAGGCGCTGGTGGAGAAAGCCCTGGCCCTGCGGTATCCGCCGGAATCCATTCTGCAGGACGGCCTGATTCTGGGAGTGGAAATGCTTTCCTACAAATTCCGGACCAGCAGTGTATCGGTGCCGGAGGCGCTGATGGCCACCAGGGCCCTGAATATGGGCTTAAAGGCGGTAACCCCGTTTCTGAAGGTCAGCCAGAAGCCCCATTCCTGCCGGGCAATCATTGGCACGGTGGAGGGGGATCTCCACGATATTGGAAAGAACCTGGTCAAAACATACGTCTCCACTTTGGGGATAGAGGTCGTTGACCTGGGGGTGGACGTCTCCAAGGAGGAATTTGCCCAGGCGGTGATCAAATGGAAGCCGCAGCTGGTGATGATCTCCGCCCTCCTCCTCACCACCGTGGATGAAATCCGGGAGGTGATCCAGGAGCTGAAGCGGCAGAACCTGCGGAAGGACGTGGTGATTTTTGTGGGCGGCCTGCCGGTGACGCCGGAGCTTGCCCGGGAGGCGGGCGCCGACTATTATTCTCAGGATGCCCTGGAGCTGCGCAACTTCCTGGACAAAAACCTGGAGAAAATTTTAAAAGTGAAAAAGAGCAATAAGTCGTAGAATTGAGCAATATCCAACCCTCCTATCTTATGGTAAGGTAAAGGCATAAGAAGTGCCAAAAATATAAGATAGGAGGGAATTTTTTTGAAACCAGAAGTATTATTTTTGAGTAATCAGGAAGTGGAACGCGTTCATGAGAAGGCTCTGGAAATGCTGGAAGACCTGGGCATGCGCTTTGAGGGGGCAGAGGCCCGGGAACACTTTGTAAAGGCCGGGGCCACAGAGGAAAATGGCATTGTAAAAATTCCCCGGGCGGTCATAGAGGAAGGGCTGAAGGCCATGCCTAAGAGGGAGGACTTTGTGCTTTACGGCAGAACGCCGGACAAGGACGTGAAGATCAGCCGGGAGGTTCCCACCATGGCGGCCATGACCATGGCCACCCATGTGCTGGATATTTATACCGGCCAGCGGCGGAAGGCCACAGACGTGGATCTGGCCATGCTCACCCGGATGATGGAGCGGCTGGACACGGTGACGGTAGCCAGCGCCCTGATCACCCCCCAAGATGTTCCCATGCAGTCCTCCGACTGGTACACCTGGGCCACCTCCATCAAGAACACCACCAAGCACATCACCGGCGGCGCTGTGGGCAAGGAAGGCGTCCGGGACGCCATCCGCATGGCCAGCCTGGCGGCGGGCAGCGAGGAAGAATTCTTGAAGCGCCCCTTCATCTCCTTCTGGGTCCTCACCATGCCGCCTATGCGGGTGGATGAGAACACCTCCAACGTGCTGATGGAGGCGGCCCGGTGGGGCGTCCCCTCGGTGATCAGCTCCGGCGGTATTCTGGGCATCACCTCCCCTATGTCTGTGGAGAGCGCCCTAGTACATACCCATGCGGAGATCCTGGCATGCATTGCCCTGGCCCAGATTGTGCGCCCCGGGGCGCCGGTGATCTACTCCAGCTTTGTCCGGGGCATGGATATGAAGACCATGTGTGTGACTATGTCCTCTCCGGAGAGCATCCTCATGCGGGGGGCTATGGCCCAGCTGGGCCGCTACATTGGCCTGCCCACCCAGATGCCCACCAACCTGCGGGACGGCAAGCTGCTGGACGCCCAGAACGGCTTTGAGACCGGAATGGGCGGCGCGGTAGGTGCCCTGTCCACCGACTTTATCATCGGCATGCAGATGGATATGGATCTGCTGGTGGATTTTGCCGACCTGATCTACTCCGACGAGTGCATGACCATCCTGCAGCGGCTGGCCCGCCCGCTGAACTTTGACGATGAAACCCTGGCCTACGACAATATGGTGGAGGTGGGCCACGGAGGCAACTTCCTGGAGTCGGAGCACACCCTGGACCACTACCAGGATGAGCTGTGGACGCCCCGGGTCATGGAGAGAGGCAACTGGGAGAACTGGCAGGAGAAGGGGGCCAAGGACATCCGGGAGGTCTGCCTGGCGGAAGCCCAGAAGCTTTATGAGGAAGTGAAGGATGTGGAGCTGCTCCCCCAGGATGTGCGGGATGCCATTGACGCCATTGCCGCCCAGTCCGGGGAGAAGGCCAAAAACATCAAACGCTGACGCGGGAAAAGGAGGTGCCCATGAAACAGACCAACAAAGCCGCCGGCATGGTGGCCATGAGCATTGTCGTCTTCATCTATGGCATATCCTATATTGCCCGGGAGGCCGTGGGGGCCTACCTGGGCACCACCGCCATTGTGGGACTGCAGATGGGGATCATGGCCCTGCTCTTTACCCTGTACAACCTGATCACCCGCAAATCCTTCAAAGTGAAGAAAAAAGACCTGATCTGGATTCTGGTCTCCGGTGTTTTCGGGACCACCCTGTTCCACGGCTTCACGCTGTTGGGGGTCAATTCCATAGGGGCCACGGTGTCCTCCCTGCTCTATGGGTTTGCCGCCGCCTTTGCCCTGATCATTGAGATCCTTCTGTTCCACCGGAAGAAAACCGCCCTGGGAGCGGCCAGCATAGTGGCCTCCCTGGTGGGCGTCTACATCCTGATGGACATGAACCTTCAGGATCTGGCCTCCACCAACTTTGAGGGTTACCTGCTGAACCTGGCCAGCATTGCCTCCTGGGTGGTCTATACCTTCCTCTGCGACAAGATCCCCATCGAGTACGACAAGACGGTGGTCCTGAATTACCAGGCGCTGGTGGGCGTGGTGACGGTACTGCCCTTTGCCCTGCTGAATCCGGTGGCGGGGGAGGTGCTCTTGAAGCCGGCGGTTTGGGGAAACCTGCTGCTGCTGGGGGTGTTCAATTCCACCTTTGCCTACTTCCTGAACCTGTACGCCATCAAGCAGATCGGCGTTACCCTGTCCAACCTGTTCCTGAATTTCATGCCGGTGGTCACCATTCTGGCGGCGCTGGTGCTCTACCACACCATCCCCACCGGCAAGCAGGTGATTGGCGGAATCCTGATTATTGCCTCTGTCTTTATGCTGGATAAGGATCAGAAAAATATAGAGAAGGCGTAGCCGCAGTAGGAAAAGGTTGAAAATCTACGGACATCCGTATATAATGATACCAGGGTCAAAAGGTCGAAATCCGACGCAAGCTCGCTTGCGGGAGGATTTTTGACCTTGGGACCCGCAAAAATATGAATAAGGAGCCATTTTTCGTAGAAAAATGCGCGGATTATGAATGTTTTTGCAGATTGCGGGAGCACGCAGTGCGGAGCAATCTGGTATCATGGGGGGGCAAAATACCTTTTGCCCCCCAACTCATATAATGATGCCAGTGGCAAAAGGTCATGGGGGCTGTGCTTGCACAGGCCCCCTCTCTTTGAAATCGAAATACGAAGGCGGTGGCAGCATGAAGAGTTATCTTTCCATCCGGGAGGCGGCGGAAAAATGGGGCGTATCCCAGCGGCGGATCAATCAATACTGTTCGGAGGGGCGGATCCCCGGCGCCCAGCGGTTTGGAAAGTCCTGGGCCATCCCCGAGGACGCGGAGAAGCCGGTGGACCCGCGCCAGTCGCGGCGGCAGGCGCAATCCGCCCCGGCGGAGGCGGCAGCCGGCGGCCTGCTGGATCACACCAACCTGCAGGGGCAAGTCGGTCTGCCGGGCCATGCCAGCCTGCCGGACCATGCCAACCTGCTGGACCACACCAACCTGATGCCCCTGCTGAATACGGCCTTTGCGCCGGGCCATTGCCGGGAGGCGGTGGAGGCGATGCCCGCAGGTACCCGGAGGGACATTGCCACGGCGGAATACTACTATTTCAGCGGCCGGCCGGAGGAGGCGGCAAAGGAGGCAGAGCCGTATCTCACTACCCCTGACATGGGGGCGCGGCTTTCGGCCTGCCTGATCTACGCTTACGCCAATCTTGCCATCGGCGAGATCCCCAAGTCCCGGTTTGCCCTGGGGGAGATGAATGCTTCCCTGGCCGCCGCCGGGGAGCAGGCTCCCCCGTTCCGGGCGGCGGCTGCTTTCATTGCCTTCACCGGGGCGGTGCTGCTCCATCTGCCGCTGCCGGAGGAAATGCCGGATGCCCAGAGCTTCCTGCCCCTGTTGCCGCCGGGGCTGCGGGCCTTTGCCATGTATGTGCAGGCCCACTACCTCTATCTGAAGGAGGAATACGCCCACAGCGCCGGCATGGTGGAGGCCACCCTTGCCATGGGGGCGGCGCCTTATCCCATCCCCGCCATTTACCTGCACCTGGTAGCGGTGATGGACTATATGAGCCTGAAGCAGCCGGATCGGGCCCAGGAGCACCTGCTGGCGGCGTGGGAGATTGCCCGGCCGGACGACCTCATTGAAGGCTTCGGCGAGCATCACGGCCTGCTGGGGGCCATGCTGGAGGCGGTGATCAAACCCCAATGGCCGAAGGATTTTAAGCGGATCATTGACATTACCTACCGTTTCTCTTCCGGATGGCGTAGAGTTCACAACCCGATCACCGGGCACGATGTGGCCGATGACCTGACCACCACCGAGTTTGCCATGGCCATGCTGGCCGCCAGGAGCTGGAGCAACCAGGAGATTGCGGAACACCTGCATATCTCGGCCAATACGGTCAAAAGCCATATCTCGGAAGCAATGCGAAAATTGAATGTGGAAACCCGAAAAGAACTGAAACAATATATGCTGCAGTGAAAGATGCCCGCGGAATTCCGCGGGCATCACCCATTTTGGGGATCAAAACGGGTAATAGGAATCCCCTTTTTCTTTCGGTATAATGAAGTTGAGATCGAATAGCGGCGCAGGAATGCGGCGTTCTGCCCGTACCGTAGACAGGAGGAAGGAGGGGAGACCATGGAAAAAGTCAGACGGTATGAGATGGAGGGAACCATTCTGGAGATTCCCGTGTATTGGGATGAACGCTCTCAAAAATATCTGGAGGATTACAGCAGCCTGATTGAAAAACCGGCATACACCCGGGAGGGGCGCCCCATTCTGTTGACCATTGAGGATGCATGCCCCCATGCGGCCCCGGTGGATCATGAGCCGACCAGTATCGACTGCGGCGCCTGCCGCTATTACCGTCAAATCCCCGGCAGCCTGCTGGGGGTATGCAAGAATGAAGCCATGCGGTCCGGCGCAAAACCGGCGCCAACGGATATAACAGGAAAGGAGGAAGAGAAGCCATGAAAAGGGCCAGGAAAAAACGATGGACGGCAATCCTGCTGAGCCTGGTGCTGATCTTGTCACTGATGCCAGTCCATGTGTTGGCGGAGAAGAAGGAGGTAACCGATGATAACTGCGTTACCCTGAGTTATGAAGTGACAAGCACTCCCCAAAACGGCGAATATTACACGGAGGGAGAGCAGGTCGATTTTGTTATTTCTATCACGAATCATAACGAAGAACCTATTTACCGATATGGATGTGGGTTGAACGATTGGATCATATATGGCGCACAGCCGAATTTGCAGCCTGGAGAATCGTATAGCGGAATAATGTATTCTTCTACCATATTGGAGGGCGATGTTGAGACTAAGACAAAAAGCTTCTTTGTCAGTGGTACTTATGAACTGGACGGGAAGGAATATACTATAGAAGACACCGTTACAGTCCTGACCGGTCTGTCGAACCCTACGGTCACCGACCTGACCGCTGTACGCGAAAACGGCCAGCTGACGGTCTCCTTTGAGAGCAATTTTGCCGGAAGTTACGCCTATGCTCTGCTGAATGAGGGGGAAAGCGCGCCCACGGACTGGAGCGGCTATAGCCAAACCAGCTTCACCGCAGGATCCAACAGTTTCACGGTATCCGATCCATCGGAGGCAACGAGGATCAGCGTCATGCTGTGGGACGAAAATGGCGAACCGCTGCCGGACGCCCCCGTGGAGGCTGATATTACGGTTAATATCGTCCTGCCTACGCTGGAGGATGGCTTTGCGGACCTTACAGAGATCACAACACTTCCCTACAGCACCGAGGTGGACCTTGGCGGCGAGGGCGCGGTGCTTTATGACCTTGGCGACGACTATTCCACATACGGAAAGCTCCTCAAGGTGGAAGTGGCGGACGGCCAGATGCTGAATATGGGCTTCCGCGGCAGCGGCGACACGGTAGTCGACACAGTGATCGAAATCTACCGTGAAGCGTCGCCCGGTCGGTTTTTCATAATGGAAAGCTTTGATAACGACAATTCAAATGGAAACGGTGAATCGGCGAGCTATAACCCGCCCGTAGCCGGGAACTATTATCTGGCTTTCCTTGGATACGATGAAGATGAGATAGGTCTTTGCGATCTGGAGGTCAGCGCCACCTCATCCGGCACGGGAGAATCCGATTCCGGATCGTCAGAGCCTGTCGAAATCTTTGTAGGAGACATAACCCTTTCAGGCAGCGCGGGAGCCCCCGCGTATGCTCTGACGGACTCCACCGGCGCGGTGACGGTCACGGGCGCCGACGAGGACGACTACAACATTAAATGGGACGGCGAAACCCTGACGATTGCCGGTGCGACGATCACACAGGGCTCATATTCGCTTCACAACGAAGCGGCAGCCGCCATTTGCTGTGAAACCGACCTTGCGATCGAACTGATCGGAAATAATATTGTCAACGGTCCGGATGGCGGCGACGCAAACGGAACCTTCGTAAGTTTAGGAATTTGTGCCTACGGCGATATCTCCGTCTCCGGCTACGGCGTCTTGAACGCCACCGGCGGCAACGTGGAAGCCACGGGTAACGCATACAGCTACGGTATAGCTCCCTTAGATGGAAACATCATCATAGAGAGCGGCACGGTAACCGCCACCGGCGGTGAAGCCACGGGCGAATATGCGGTAAGCTGCGGCATTGTTGCCAGCAGCCTTGCAATCACCGACGGTGAGATCGATGCTGTGGGTAGCCTTGCCGTAGACGAAGGCGAGAACTCTGCCTCTGACAGCTACGGCATGAGAATCTACGGCGACGCCGTGGTCGAAAACGCGACGGTGTACGCCAGAGGAGGTCAGGCAAATTACAGCGCCGGCATTCACATAGACGGCTTCCTTACCGTTGAAAGCGGCAGCGTGGTTGCGCTTGGTGGAAGAGCGGTGAATCATCACGACTCTGAGGATGCGGCAAGCGCGGGCATAGAGGCTGACGGCGTTACCATAAACGGCGGCGAGGTCACTGCATCAGTGGGGCGTTCCGAGCATGGAAGTGCAAACGGTATCTATGCTTACAGCGACATCCATATAAACGGCGGCAGCGTCACCGCCGCGAACGATCCTTATGCTGTTGACGGAGTTACCCCGCTGTATTCAAACGGAATTTACAGCGAAACCGGCGACATCACGATTACAGGAAGAAACACGGTTGTGAACGCAAGCGCAGGATGCGCCGACGAAGGCGTAACCGCTATCATGGCGGAAGCGGGAGATATTGTAATCAACGGCGGCAATGTCCGCGCCGACGGTGCCTCTACAGGTAGTGAGTATCTTTCATTCGGAAACGGCCTCCGTGCGCTGGAAGGCGGAGATGGCACAGGCGGCAATATCATCCTCTCGGGCGGGACGTTAGCCGCAACGGGATATACGGACAGCATCCACTATGGGGGAAAGCTCATCGCCCGTCCTGCGAGCGGAGAGATAACGGTAAGCGTTTTGGATGAATGGATTTCCGGCGATGGCACCTGGCTGCCGGACTGGGACAAGATGGCAGCGGATGCAACCGAAATCAATGGTTCGCCGTTTGCGGAGGAGGCGGTGATTGCGTAGGCGTTAATCGATGGTAAGCAGTATTTTACCGCAGCCGGCGACCCGACGGATCCTACCGACCCTACGGATCCCACGGACCCTACGGATCCCACAGACCCGACAGACCCCACGGATCCCACGAACCCTACGGCTCCGACAGACCCCACGGCTCCGACAGACCCCACGGCTCCGACAGACCCCACGGCTCCTACAAACCCGACAGATCCCACGGACCCTACGGATCCCACCAGCCCTACGAGCCCTACCAGCCCTACGGATTCCACCGGGCAGAACGGCAGCGGCAACAGCAACAACAACGGCGACAACGATCCGGACAGCCAGGGCCCGAAAACCGGCGATGACAGCAACCTGGTGCGCTGGATTCTGCTGCTGGCGGTTTCCGGATGTGTCGTGACCGGAATCCTAGTTTACAACAAGCGAAAGAATAAGGATTCCGCGGAGGCATAACAAAGCGCCTTTGGCAGGCCAGAAAGAGCGGGCAGTTCCAGCCTGCAAGCGGGAGAATACCATCATGGCTTTAGCGGCCATGGTGGTATTTTTCTCTATAAGGAGAAAAATTGTGTGCTCCCCTCTTGACAAAGGAAAGTGGAGGCGGTATGCTGAAATACATCAGATGAATATGTGCCAACCAACCGGAACCGCTCCGGCTGTTGGCGCAGGAAAGAAAAGGCGAGATATGCAGATCCTTGTTTTGGAGAACAGTACTACCTCAGCCAAGGCCATGTGGGTCTCGGGGGAGACGGGTGCGGTGGAGGTACGGACCGCTCCCTACCCGCCCGGTACCGTGCAGGAGGGAACCTGCCAGGCAGAACAATCCTTCCAGGCAGCCGTTCGGCTGGGCCGGCAGCTGGCGGCAGGGCGCCGGGCAGACGCGGTGGCCCTGACCACCACCTGGCACAGCCTGCTGCTGTGCGGTCCCGGAGGAGAGGCCCTTTCCCCGGTGTATCTCTGGTCCTACCCAGGGGCGGCAGGGTATGGGGCCAACATGCAAAAAGATCAGATGTTTTCGGAGCGTTTTTATCAGATCACCGGCTGTGGGGTCCACGGCAGCTATCCTTTTTTTAAATACCAGGTGCTGCGGGAGCAGGGCCGGCTACCGGGTTCTTTCCGGATTTCCGACCAGGGCAGCTACAACCTGGAGCGGCTCACCGGCCATTGGGCGTCCAACCGGTGCATGGCCTCCGGCAGCGGCTGGCTGGACCTGCGGCGGGGGGAGTGGAGCCAGCCGTTGAGAGCGCTGTGCGGCCTGTCCCTGGAGCAGTTTCCACCGCTGGTATCCTGCCGCCAGACCTTTCCCCTTTCTCCGGAGGGGGCGGCAATGCTGGGCCTGGAACCGGGAACCCCGGTGCTCACGGCTCTGCCGGACGGCGGCATGAACCAGGTGGGCTCCGGCGCCTGCCGGGAAGGGGAGCTGACGGTGTCCGTGGGGACCACCGGAGCCCTGCGTATGACGGTCCCGGCTCCCCGGTTGGGGACGTGGCCGGGGCTGTGGTGTTACCGGATCCCGGAGGCCTGGCTCTGTGGGGCGGCGGTATCCGGCGCCTGCAACTGCCTGGACTGGTTCCGGGAACAGCTGGCAGGCGGAGCGGGATACGGGGCGCTGGAGGCCCCGGCGGACTGGCAGGCGGATACACCGGTGTTCCTGCCATTTTTGTGGGGAGAGCGCTGTCCCGGCTGGCAGGCGGAGCGCCGGGGCGGATTCTGGGGGCTCCAGGGCCATCATACCCGGCGGCAGCTGTACCGGGCGGTGCAGGAGGGGGTGCTGTTCAGTCTCCGGCACTGCCTGGATCAGATGGAGGAGCAGGCCGGGGAGCCCCGGCGGATTTTCCTCTCCGGCGGGATTCTCCAGTCCCCCGGCTGGACCCAGATGTGCGCGGACATTCTGGGACGGGAGCTGGAGCTGGACGCGGTGGCCCAGGCATCCATGACCGGGGCGGCGGTGACGGCCCGGTGGGCCCTGGGGAAGCTGCACTCTCTGGAAGAGTACCGGCCGGCAGCCGGAGGAACGGCAGCGCCCAATCCGGCCATGGAGGCATATTATCGGGAAAAATACAAGCGATACCGGGACGCATACCAGCGGACCGGCGTCCGATAGGAGGAGAAGATGGAAGCATGTCAAGTGGCTGTGTATGGCCTGGGGGTAATGGGAAGCTGTCTGGCCCGGAATCTGCTGCGGAAGGGGTTCCGGGTGGCGGTGTACAGTGTGGCGGAGCCGGAGCGGGCGCATTTCCGCCAGTGGGAGGAAGCGGAGCAGGCCGTGGTCTGTGAGTCCGAGGAGGCGCTGCTGGCGTCTCTGGAGAGCCCCCGGCGCATTTTTTTGATGATCACCGCCGGCAAGCCGGTGGATGCGGTGCTGGGGCAGCTGCTGCCCCGGCTGGCCCCCGGGGATGTGGTGCTGGACGGGGGCAATTCCTACTACCGGGATACGGAGCGGCGGGAGGAGCTGTGCCGCTGCCAGGGGATCCATTACCTGGGCGTAGGGGTATCCGGCGGAGAGCGGGGGGCTCTTTACGGCCCCAGCATGATGGCCGGCGGCAGCCCGGAGGGGTATGCCCTCTGCCAGGACTTACTCACAGCCATGGCCGCCCAGGCGGAGGGAAAGCCCTGCTGCGCCTATATCGGCTCCGGCGGGGCCGGCCACTATGTGAAGATGGTGCACAACGGCATTGAGTATGGGATTTTGGAGCTGTTGGCGGAGGCTTACCAGTGGATGGGCCAGGGCCTGGGTTGGGACGCGGAGCAGATCCGGAAGACCTTTGCCGCCTGGAAGGACACGGAGCTGGACTCCTACCTGGTGGAGATCAGTGAGAAGGTGATGGGGCAGAAGGCGGAGGACGGCGCTCCGCTGGTGGAAAAAATCCTGGATGTGGCCGGCCAGAAAGGGACCGGCAAGTGGACGGCCCTGGAAGGGGTCGAGCGGGGCGTGTATATTCCCACCATCTATGAGGCGGTGTCCGCCCGGAATGTGTCCGGAAACCGGGAGCGGCGTCTCCGGGGAGCGGAGCGGCGGAGGGAGGCGCAGCGCGCTGGCCAGCCGCGGTTTTTGGCTGCGGAAGCGCTTGCCGGCGAAAAGGCCCTGCGCCGGGCCCTGTATCTGGGCATGATTACCTGTTTTTCCCAGGGCTTTGACCTGATCCGCCAGACAGCCGGAGAGATGGGCTGGCAGATCCACCCGGGAGATCTGGCGCAGGTCTGGAGAGATGGCTGCATTATCCGCTGCGCCCTTTTGAACCGGATTCAGAAGGCGGCTGCGGAGGAGGAGGATATCCTATTCAGCCGGGAGTTTGCGGAGGTCTGGGGGCAGCGGGAGGAGCTGGCGGCGTTCCTGGGCCAGGCGGAGCAGGCCGGCGTCTCTCTGCCGGGCTTTGCCGCCTCCCTCCACTATCTGGATTCCCTGAGCCAGGAGCGGATGCCGGTTTCCTTCATCCAGGCCCTGCGGGACTGCTTTGGCGCCCACACGTATCAGCGGGTGGACCGGCCCGGTACTTTTCACACCCAGTGGGAGGGGGAAGAAGATTGACCAGACAGCAGGAGGTGCAGCCGATGGAGGAGCGAAAAGGCGGAAACAAGGCGGAGCAGGCGGCGGAGGCCCTGCTGGCTTGGATTGTGGCGGAGCGGCTGGCCCCGGGGGATCGGATCCCTCGGGAGGAGGAGCTGGAGGAGCAGCTGGGCGTGGGCCGCAGCACGGTGCGGGAGGCGGTGAAGCTGCTGGCCTCCCGGAACATTCTGGAGGTGCGCCAGGGCGCCGGTACCTTCCTCTCACCCAAGCAGGGGGTGACGGAGGATCCCCTGGGCTTTGTGTTGGTGCAGGACAAGCGAAAGCTGGCGGAGGATCTGCTGGAGCTGCGGCTGATTCTGGAGCCGCCCATCGCAGCCCTGGCCGCAGAACGGGCCCTGCCGGAGGACTGCCGGCAGCTGAACCGCTGGCGGCAGGAGGTGGAGGGGCAGATTGGCCGGGGGGAAAACCATCTGCAGGCGGACGCGGCCTTCCACGCAGAGATTGCCCGGCTCAGCGGCAACGGAGCAGTGAGCCGTCTGCTGCCGGTGATTACCCAGTCGGTGGAGCTGGACGGGGAGGTGACGGAGATGCGCCTGGGCCGGGAGACAGTGGAAACCCACCGGGAAATCTGCCGGGCCATAGAAGAAAAAAATCCCCGCAAGGCCTGGGAAGCCATGTACCTGCACCTGCAGCTGAACCGGCGGGAAATGCGGTGAGCGGGCGCGAAATAGGAGGGATGATCTATGGCACTACCACCGGAAAAATCCTATACGATTGATGATATTTACGCCTTACCAGATGGAACGCGGGCAGAGCTGATTGACGGTGAGATGTATAGGATGGCTCCGCCGGGAACCGGATATTTCCGTGAAATTCCCGTTGGTATCTACGGCGGGGATTTAGAGATTCAAATTGAATAAAGCGCACAGGCAACCGACTCTACCACCGTTCGGTTGCCTTTTTCTGTGCAGTTCCGTAGAATGGAGACACAGAAAGCGAGGTAAAATCATGTTTGAAATTGATAAAAAGAAATTTGGCGCTTTTGTGGCGGAGCTACGCAGGGAAAAGGGCTATACCCAGAGAGAACTGGCAGAGAAGCTTTTTGTGTCCGATAAAGCGGTCAGCAAGTGGGAGACCGCTGTGAGCATTCCGGATACCGCGCTGCTGATTCCCCTGGCGGAATTGCTGGGAGTCACGGTTACGGAGCTGCTGATGTGCCAGCGTGTGTGCGGGGAAGCGTCCATGGATACGGAGCAGGTGGAGGGGATTGTCAAAACTGCCATCCACCTTACCGATGAAAAGGCGGAGCGGGCCTACCAGACCGGGAGCAGATGGCCGCTGCTGTATGTATGCTCCCTGATCCTGGGTATGGCCGGCACCGCCTTTTGCTGGTACCGCCAGCTTTCCGGCAATACGCTGTTCACGGTTGTGGCTTTGGGGATGATTTTTGGCGCCTATTTCTGCTTTGCGGTCAAGACCAGGCTGCCGGTGTTTTACGATGAGAACCGGCTCGGCTTCTATTATGACGGAATTTTTCGTATGAATGTTCCGGGAATCCGCCTGAACAATTCCAACTGGCCCCATCTGGTGCAGGTGGGGCGGATCTGGTCCTGCGCCCTCATGGTTCTGTATCCGCCTCTTCAGGGAGTCCTGTGCTGGGCCAATAAGGCGCTCTGGGGGCGGTTGGAGCTGTGGGTCTGCCTGGCTCTTGTTCTGGGTGGCCTGTTTATCCCTTTTTATGTGGTGGGAAAAAAGTACCAATAAAAAGGGAAATCCGTTTCACCGCAGCCCCAGAATAAACACCACCAGTGCCCCCACCAGCAGGATCACCCAGGAAATCTGCCGGCTGGCAATGGCCCAGTCTGAGGGCTCCGCCCGTTCCGGGTTGCGGATTTGAAAGGCCAGGTTCCAGCGGAACAGCTCATCAGCAAACAAAACCAGAATCACGTTGACAATACAGATGACCATGCCGCCGAACCAGAAAAACCAATCCCCTTTGTGGGCCAGCTCCGGGCCGGCAATCAAATTCAGAATATCGGAAACAGAGGGCTCCATGGGATCCAGCACATTCCCCTCCGCATCCGTAACCTCTCCGTCGGGCATGGTTACGGTGAAGCCGATCCAGATACTACCGTCTTCCCGGAACAGGGTGCGGTGCGAATCGCCGTACCCCTGAAGAACGCTGCCGCGGAAGAAAATGTCCTCTCCCTTGCGGACCTCAATGCCGGTCATGCCTTTATCCCCTTCCTGCCCCTCCGGGATGGCAGTGGGATCCTCCCTGACCGTGTAGGGGCCGTAGGCCCGCTCCCCGTATTGGAACACCACGGTCTTGTCCGCGGATACGGTAAAGCGGGCCTGCTCCCCCCGAAGCTTGCCGGCGTAGACGGTGCCGCCGGCCTCCGGCTGGGGTACCAGAATGGCATCCTGGTAGCGAAAGCCCTCCCGGGAGATGGTGACAGGATAGAGCACCGTAAACACCAGCACCAGGATGGCCAAAAGCAGCAGAACAACCTTCTGATACCGGTCCAAGCCCTTCAGTCTCTTCACAGCGGCACCTCCCTTCGGCAATTGCTACAGCAGCAGTCCTCCAAAGTTCAGGAACAGCGGCGCGAATACCAGCGATACAATGGTCATCAGCTTGATCAGAATGTTGATGGAGGGGCCGGCGGTGTCCTTGAAGGGGTCACCCACTGTGTCGCCTACCACGGCGGCGATATGGGCCTCGCTGCCGCTGCCCCCGTGGTGGCCTTCCTCAATATACTTCTTGGCGTTGTCCCAGGCGCCGCCGGCATTGCTCATGAAGATGGCCATCAGCACGCCGGTGACCAGGGAGCCTGCCAGCAGGCCGCCCAGGGCGGCGGTGCCCAGAAGGATGCCCACCGCCAGAGGCGCCAGCACAGCCATCAGGCCGGGAATCAGCATCTCCCGCAGCGCCGCGTTGGTGGAGATGGCCACACAGGATTTGTAATCGGGCCTTCCGGTGCCCTCCAGAATGCCGGGGATGGCCTTAAACTGCCGGCGCACCTCCTCGATCATCTTGTAAGCAGCCTTGGAAACCGACTCCATGGTCATGGCGGAGAACAGGAAGGGCAGCATGCCGCCCAGAAGCAGGCCGATGGTGACGGTGGAGTCCAGAATATCTATAACCGACAGATTGACTGCTTGGGCATAAGAGACAAACAGGGCCAGAGCGGTCAGGGCAGCGGAGCCAATGGCAAAGCCCTTTCCCATGGCGGCGGTGGTGTTGCCCACCGCGTCCAGCTTGTCTGTGATCTCCCGCACCGAGTGGTCCAGGCCGGACATCTCCGCAATGCCGCCGGCGTTGTCTGCAATGGGGCCGTAAGCGTCTACTGCCACCGTGATGCCGGTGGTGGAGAGCATGCCCACCGCCGCCAGGGCTATGCCGTACAGGCCGGCTGCCTGATAGGAGAGGAAGATCCCCAGGCAGATCAGCAGGATGGGGATGCAGGTGGACATCATGCCCACCCCCAGGCCGGAGATGATGGTGGTGGCAGCGCCGGTTTCAGACTGCTCCGCAATCTTTTTTACAGAGCCATAATCACCAGAAGTATAGATTTCCGTGATAATGCCGATGAGCAGTCCCACAATCAGGCCCGCAATAATGGCAATGGCCTGATGATAGCCATGGAAAAATATCCGGCTCAACAGGACCGAACCTACCAGCACCAGGGCGGCGGAAACGTAGGAGCCCATTTTCAAGGCCTTGTGGGGGTTGGAGTTGTCGTTGCCCCGGACAAAGAAGGTGGCGATGATGGAGGCCAGAATCCCCACTGCCGCCAGTACCAGGGGAAAGATGGCGCCGGCGCCAGTGAAGGCGGCCTCCACGGTGACGCCCAGGGTCAGGGCGGATACCAAAGCGCCTACGTAGGACTCAAACAGGTCCGCACCCATGCCGGCTACGTCCCCCACATTGTCCCCCACATTGTCGGCAATGACGGCAGGGTTCCGGGGGTCATCCTCCGGGATGCCCGCCTCCACCTTGCCCACCAGGTCTGCGCCCACATCCGCCGCCTTGGTGTAAATGCCGCCGCCCACCCGGGCAAACAGGGCAATGGAGGAGGCCCCCAGGCTGAAGCCGGAGAGGATTTCCACCTGGCCGGTGACGGCGTAGATGACGCTGCAGCCCAGAAGGCCCAGGCCCACCACGCACATGCCCATGACGGAGCCGCCGCTGAAGGCAATGCCCAGGGCTTTGTTCATGCCGTTGGTGCGGGCGGCGTTGGCGGTCCGCACGTTGGCCTTGGTGGCCACGGACATGCCGGCGTAGCCGGCGCCCACAGAGAAGGCGGCGCCTACTAGAAAGCAGGCCGCGGTAAGCCAGCCGATCCCCAGGCCAATGGCCACAAAGAGAATGGCCACAAAGAACACTAGGATACGATACTCAGAGAAAAGGAAGGCGTGAGCCCCCTCACTGATGGCGGAAGAAATCTCCCGCATCCGGTCCGTGCCATCGTCCTGCCGGGCGACCAGCCGTGCCTTGTACAAGGCAAACAAAAGGGCCAGCAATCCAAACACAGGTGCTGTGTAAAGTAGTTTGTCCATATTTTCCCGTCCTTTCCAGAAAAAAATTCCTGTGAAAAAATCACCCCACAGAAAAAATGAATTTCTTCATATCTTTCTCTAGGGGTGATATGATCATACTCCAAAAAAAATGCTTTGACAAGAGTTTGACAGGAAATATTTGGAATAAATGTAAAAACGGAACAATAATTTAATAAAAATTTCTCATTCATCGTGTGGGCGGCTAGTCTCTAAGGAAAAAGTCAAAAATTTCTTCCAGGACATCCACCCAGGCGGAGCTGTGGGTGCCGCCGGGAACCTCCCGGTAGGTTACCGGCACGCCTTTCTGCTCCAGCACGCGGCAGCCGTCCCGCAGGTGTTCCACCCCGTGGGAATCCAGCTCCCCGGCCACAAAGAGGGTGGGCTGGCCGGCCAGGCCGGAGCAGTCAAAAAAGCGCATGTCCGGAATGGCCCCCTGGGCGGAAATTTTCCGGAATTCTCCCGGATGCCGGGAGGCGTAGTACAGGGTTCCCATGCCCCCCATGGAGTTGCCCATCAGGTATAAGTGCTCCTCATCTAGAGCGTACTCTCGGCGCAGCAGGGCCATCATCTGATCCAGCCCTAGCTCTCCCATCTGTACAGAGCGCAGCTCTTCCGGGGTCAGGTTTTCCGGGTTGGCCGGATCGGCGATCTCTGTCTGGGCGCCTTTCATGCCGTTGGGCGGGATGGCACAGCCGTAGGTAGAATTGAAGGTGGAGCCATCCGGCGCCGCCAGGATATAGCCGTCCCGCTCTGCGTAATCCTTCAGCCGCCCCTGGGTGCGGTCAAATACCGAGTCCGGGCTTCCGCCGCCGCCGTGGAGGCACAGCAGAAGCCGATTCTTTCCCTGGGGCTGGTAGGATTGGGGCAGGTAAAGCCGGTACGGGGCAAACCGCCCCATGGGTACATGCCAGTAGGTGCCGAAGTAGTCCCCGGGGCGTCCTTTTTCCTGGCCGATGGCCGGCAGCGCAGCCTCCGACGGCGGAAACTCCCCCTTTGGAGTCAGCAGCACCTGCAGCAGGTTCCCGTCCCGCCGTACCGGGCAGCCCAGCGTCTCCCAGACGGCCGAGAGGGCATAAGATTCTGCCGGAGGCAGGGCGGGAGGTGTGTTTCCGTCAGGAAGCATAGCAAGAAAGCGCTTGAAATCCGGGGCGGAGAGGAACAGCTCCCCCGCCGCTTCCCACACCGGCTGTTCCAGCTCCACCTGATAATGGCCCAGGCAGGCGAAGGCGGAACCGGCTAGGAAGCCGGCGGAATTCGGGTTAAAATAGTATCCTTCATGTTTCATGGCGCACCTCTCAGTCTTGGTAAAAATCTAAGGCTAGATTCTTCAGCACCTGGGAGGTGCGGGTTTCCGGCGGGCGTACCATGCCTACCCGCAGGCCCAGCTCCATGACCCAGGGATCTGCCTTCATGTTTTCCGTTGGCTCCCATACCGGAAGGCCTTCCCCATTGGGATCACCGGTTTTGAAGAAGTTGGCCCAGTACTGGCTCATAATCCGGGAGAGAGTGTGGTCGCTTTCATTATAAGGGCGCCAGGCCACCTTGTCCATGCTCTGGAACACGTAGGCATGCTCACCGCTGTGGAAAGCTCCCGCTCCCTCTGGCCCCGGGGCCTCTTTGGTGAACAGATAGACAAAGGGGGCCGGCCGTCCCAGCTCATTTTGCCGCTGTACCCAGGAATAGCAGGTGGCCAGCTTCAAATCCCCGCTGTCCTGGCGGCGCACCATGGCGGCAGTGGCGTCATCTTGCACCTGGGCCGCCTGCCAGTAGGCATTCCAGGTATCCTTATAGCTTTTTTGCACATACTCCCGCAGGCTTTCTACGGTGGGGGTGCCGTAGCTGTAGGCAAAGCCTTCATGCTTGGTGGTGCCGACCATCACATGGACATCCTCCAGCCAGGCCCCGCGGTAGCCGGTCTCATCCGGGCTGTACAGCAGGCTCCAGCCGTCCGGCTTGGGTGAGAAGTAAGCCATATTTTCCTCCGGGCCGGCGGCCAGGGAGGTGAGGATTGTCTCCGCAGAAAGCTGCCGGGCCTCCTCTATGGTGGAGACGCCCAGTTTTTTCAGCATCCGGATGCCGTACTGCTCGCTGGCCTCCAGTGTGGACTCGCACAGCATATAGCGTGGATCCAGGCCGCCGGCACTCTGCATGACCGCGCCAAACAGCTGCCCTTTTAAGAGGGGCGTGGAGAGCAGGCGCTGTACCGCTGTGCCGCCGGCGGACTGGCCGAAGATGGAAACCCGGTCCGGATCGCCGCCAAAGGCTTCCGCGTTGCGCCGGGCCCACTGGACCGCGGCAATCTGGTCCAAAAGCCCATAGTTGCCGGAAGAGTAGTGGCCGGTTTCCTGCTGGGATTCCCGGGAAAGCTCCGGGTGGCAGAGGCCGGCAAAGGCACCGCAGCGGAAGCCCACGGTCATCATGATTACGCCGTTTTTGGCAAAGCCCTCCCCGTCAAAGATGGCCTTATTGGCGTGGGAGTCTCCTCCGTGGAAGTACAAGGCTACTGGGAAGGGGCCTCCGGCGGTATCCCGGGGAGCCCAGATGTTTACATACAGGCAGTCCTCGCTGCGGGGGTACTCCTGTTGGTCAAATTCTTTTCCGTAAAAGGATTTCATGGATGGGCGCCGGTGCATGTTGGCGTTGGCGCGGTACCGGGCGTCACGGATCCCCTCCCAGGGCTCTGCCGGCTGGGGAGCCCGCCAGCGCAGCGGCCCCACCGGAGGCTTGGCGTAGGGCACGCCCCAGAATATGCGCACCTGGCCGTCCTCGGAAAATTTTCCGGCCAGAGTGCCGGATTCTATGGTTACCTGCAGTGGATGGTTGTTCATGGCTTTGCTCCTTACAAGACGTTCCACAGGCCGGACACAGAAGGCCTGTGGAACGGAATTGGTTATGAAATGTCAGGAATTCTTCTCGAAAAACCGGTAGGTACTATCCAGCACGTAGGCCCAGGAATCAAAGTGGACGCCGCCGCCTACCACATCCAGCTCCACCGTGTAGCCCTGTTCCTTCAGGGCCCGGAAGGTAGCCTTGATCTTTTCAAAGCCGTGGTCCTCGGTGCCGGCTACCATGTGGATGGGCTTATCCTTGGGCAGATGATATTGGCCGATGGTCTCTGGATTGATGCCAATGCCGAAGGGGGCCAGGGCCCGGAATCGCTCCGGATACTTGCCTCCCAGATAGAAGGTCCCCAGGCCGCCCATAGAGTTGCCCTGGAGGAAAATGTGCTCTGTGTCAATGTTGTAATCCCCGCACACCGTGTCAATGGCCTGCAGCACCCCCAGTTCCCCCAGGTACCGCCGCTGGATTTCCTCCTGGCTCAGGTGGTAAGGGTTTTCCGGCTGGGAAAGATCCGGCTTCAAGCGGAAGGACATAGGACCGCCGGGGTCAATGATATTGCCGTAGGTACTGTCTTTGACGCAGGCATTGGGCGCCAGAAAGATATAGTTGAAGCGCTCGCTCCAGAACTGTACCTTATTCTGGGACAGGGAGTAGATAGACTGCTCCCCCAGCCCGCCGCCGTGGAGGGCCACCACCATCTTGGAGGGCACGGCCGGGTCGTAGGTGGTGGGAACGTAGAGGCTATAGGTCATCAGCTTCCGGGCCTCCGGATACCAGTAGGTCCGGTACAGCTCCCCGTCCTGCTTGCCGTTTAAGTCCCGGTTGAAGCCCAGCAGCGTGTTGCTGTCAAACCGGAAGCCTTCCCGGGGGAAGGCGCGGACCACGTACTCGCCGGGCACCTCCTTGTATTCATAGCGGTCGCAGATGGCAATGAGGAAGCTGTCCTGGCTCCAATCCTTGGGGGAGATGGGGGGCGCGTCCAGGGAGCAGGCGGCGTACTGGTCAAAGGCCCTCTCCATAAAGCTTCCCACCGGCACGTATAAAACGCCGTCCACCCGGCGGCAGGGGGAAGCCATCTCCAGCACCTGGTCCCCTTTGCGGATCTGGCTGCTGCCGGCGGTGACCTCCACCGCTTCGCCTTTCAGTTCTACCCGGGCACCTTCCGCTGTGGGGGAAATGTCCAGGTACGGGCCATAGACCCGCTCCAAATCCGGCAGGCTGACCAGAATATCCCGGCCCTCGGCCACAGACGGGTACAGAAGGTCATAGCGGTTTTTGTCCATGAACATGCAGCGGCAGTCGGAGATAAAGTAGGCAATGGAAAGGTTGTAGTAAAATTCGTAGTACTGCTTCATAAATCCTCCTTGTGGCGTCTCCTTATTTTTCCAGGTCCTTGGCCACCATCAGGTCGATCAGATCGTTGGTCTGCTGGTCAATCATGTGCAGGTCATAGTCAATGTCCATGGCCTGTTTGCAGTCGGCGGTGTAAGGCGTCCACTCCGGAAGCCCTTCCCCGTTGGGATTGCCGGTCTTAATGAAGTTGGCCCAGTAGTCCGCCAGCTGGTTGGACAGGTCCCAGTCCCGGCCGGCGTAGGGCCGCTTGCTCTTGGTCAGGGTCTGGAATACGTACTGGTGCTCGGCGCTGTGGTGGGCCGTATCGGCGGAAGGGGGCACCAGGGTCAGATAATATTGGTAGGAAGGCTTGTGGCCATTGGCAATCTGGCTCTCACAGAAGGCAATGTCCCCGGCGTAGGTGGATCCGGTCATGCCCACGCAGGTCCCGTACATCTGCAGGGCGTAGGCGGGATCGTCATCATAGCGGATGGCCTTCAGGAAGGCCTCGCCGTCCCCCACCTGCTCCTGGCCGTCCTTCAGGGCCTGCTCCCGGGAGGGCAACTGCATTTCGCCCCGCAGATAGTGGTCGGAGACAAACTCCTGGGAGGTGCAGCCGATCATGGTGGGAATATCCTTAAAGTCCCCGTCCTGGATCATCCTGCCCCAGTGGCGGGGAAAGATATACCCATCTGCGTTGGGGCCGAACAGACGCATGGAGGCCATGGGGCTGTCGCCGGCGTACTGGCGGACCCGCTCCTGCAGCTCTTCCTGGCTGGCTTTCCGCGCTTCTGCTATGGAAGCATAGCCCATCCCCCGGATCACCTCCGCGCCGGATTTTTCCGCATCCGCCAGGGTCACCTCGCCCCGGATCAGGTTCAGTCCGCCTCCGGACTGCATGATGGCGCCGGTGACAATGCCGTCGGTCAGCGGGGTTACCAGCATGGTGGTGGTTTTGTCCCCGCCGCCGGACTGGCCAAACACCGTGATCTTGTCCGGGTCGCCGCCGAAGGCGGCAATGTTCCGCTTCACCCATTTCAGCGCTTCAATGATGTCCAGGACCCCGTAGTTGCCGGAGGTGTGGTGCTCATCCTCCGCCGTCAGCTCCGGGTGGGCCAGATAGCCGAAGATGCCCAGCCGGTGGTTCAGGGTCACGGTGACAATGCCCCGTTTGGCAAAGCCCTCCCCGTCATAGCAGTTGAGGTGGCCATAGCCCTGGGCATAGCCGCCGCCGTGGAGGTATACGCCCACCGGCAGCTTTTCCTCTGGGCTTTTGGCGGGAGTCCACACGTTCAGGTACAGGCAGTCCTCGCTGCGTGGCCAGTCCACACAGTAGAACTCATTGCCGATCAGGTCTCCGCCGCCCTCGGAGGCCCGGCGCTCCTGGTAGCAGATATTTCCAAAGCGGTAGGCTTTATATACATCTTCCCATGGTTCTACCGGCTGCGGCGCTTTCCACCGCAGCTCCCCCACCGGAGGCTTTGCGTAGGGGATCCCACGAAACAGTCCCACTGCCTGGTTCCAGCCGGTAAGCCCTTCCACCATGCCAGAATCAATTTTAACCTTCATCAGAGCCATAAAAGAACCTCCCTTTTGATTATATTCTCACTCTATCATAACTGGATGGAAATATTTCTACAAATACAACTTAAAACAGTTGTATAAGAAAAAAATATATCATGAAAGGAATTCGTCTTTTACAGATGCCAAGAGGGAATTTATAATAAAAAACAACGCAAGATATTGTAGTGTGTGAAAGGAGAATGGATTATGGCACTTTTACAGGCAAAAGTGGACAGTGGTATAGTGGAAGGGCTGCCTGCCGCAAACCAGATGTTTTCGGTATTCCGGGGAGTCCCCTTTGCGGCACCGCCGGTGGGGGAGCTGCGCTGGCGGGATCCGCAGCCGGTGGAGCCCTGGGAGGGTGTGCGGCCCTGCTACAAGTTCCCGCCCATGGCCATGCAGGAGCCCTTTGTTTCTGAGGGCGGCGGTATAGTGGCCACAGAGTTTTATGTGGGCAATTACCAGAAAAGTGAGGATTGCCTGTATCTGAATATCTGGACGCCGGCCAAGGAACCGGGGGAGAAGCTGCCGGTGGCGGTGTACATCCACGGCGGCGGCCACCAGACCGGCTACAGCTACCTGAACTGTTACGATGGGGAAGGCTTCTGCAAGCGTGGCGTGGTGATGGTTTCCATCCCCTACCGCCTCAACGTGTTCGGCTATCTGGTGCACCCGGACCTGGAGGCGGAGAGCAGCTCCACCCCGGGCAACTATGGGGTGAAGGATCAGCTGGCTGCCCTCAAATGGATCAAGAAGAATATAGAAGCCTTTGGCGGCGATCCGGAAAACATCACCCTATTCGGCCAGTCCGGGGGTGCCTCCAGCGTGGACAACATGTGTGCTCTGCCGGCCTCCCGGGGGCTGGTCCAGCGGGCTATTATGCAGTCCGGCGGCGGCATCCGCCCGGTGTACTCCTACTGGTCCGAATCCCTGGACCATGCCAAAGAGGCGGGGATTGCTTTCCTGAAGGAGCTGGGGGTGGGCAGCATTGCCGAGGCTAGAAAGTGCTCGGCTCAGGAGGTGCTGGACGCTTACAGCCGTTTTAAGATGGTCAAGCTCAACGACCAGGAGACGCCCATGCGGGGGAGCGGCGGATACATGCGCTTCTCGCCGGTGGATGACGGGGTGCTGTTCCCGGAGCCGGTGACGGACCTGTACCGCCAGGGCAAGTACCCGGAGCTGGACTATATGCTCACCTCCACCAACGGGGAGCCCACGGAGACCACCTACCAGAACCTGGCCTTTGCGGAGCTGAACGCCAAGCTGGGGAGGAAGCCCTGCTACCTGGGGTACTTTACCTACGTGCCGCCGGGGGCGGATTGTGCCCATCACTCGGTGGAGCACCACTATGTGTTCCAGACCCTGAACCGTTCCTACCGCCCGTACACCGGGAAGGACTGGGAGCTTTCCAATGAGCTGGCAGACTACTGGGCCAACTTCATGAAGACCGGCAACCCCAACTGCCCGGGGAAGGATACCTGGAAGCCATACCAGCTGGGCCAGTACAATGTGCTGGAGATTGCCGGGGAAGAGCGGCGGATGATTTCCCTGGCGGACCAGACGGAGATTGTGGCCAAGGCAAAAGAGCTGGAAGAGGGTTAAACGGCAATGGGGGAAAGGAATAGGCCGGCTAAAAAGGAAACCCTGATTAAAGACCTGACGGTGGGAAGCGTCCCCAGGGAGCTGCTGGCTTTTGCCCTGCCGCTGGTGCTCTCCGGCATCCTGCAGGCGGCCTATAACATGGTGGATATGATTGTGGTGGGCCGCTATCTGGAGAGCGCCGGCCTGTCCGCCGTCTCCATTGGCGGGGATGTGCTGATTGTGCTGACCTTCATTGCCATGGGCTTTTCCAATGCGGCGCAGATCATAATTTCCCAGTATGTGGGGGCGGGGCGCCGGGAGGAGGTCAGCAAAATGATCGGCACCCTCTTCTGCTTCCTGGGGGGCTGCGCTATTGTCATGACCTTTGTCTGCCTGCTGCTGAGGAACTCCATACTCCAGTGGGTACGGACGCCGGCAGAGTCCTGGGACTACGCCATGGACTATGTGGTCACCTGCATTGTCGGGCTGATTTTCATCTACGGCTATAACCTGGTCAGCGCCATCCTCCGGGGCATGGGGGATTCCAAGCATCCGCTGCTGTTTATTGCCATCGCTTCGGTGATCAATGCGGTGCTGGACATGGTGTTCATTGCGGTGTTCCACATGGGGGTTTTTGGCGCGGCCTTGGCCACAGTCATTGGCCAGGCAGTGAGCTTCCTCTGTGCCCTGGTGATCCTGTACCGGAAGCGGGAAGAATTTATGTTTGACTTTAAGCCACGGAGCTTCCGGATTTTTCCGGACATGCTGAAGCCTCTGGTACTCCTTGGCATCCCCATGTCCATCCAGTCGGCGGCGGTGAGCATCTCCCGGGTGTATGTCAATTCCTGGGTCAACTCCTACGGAGTAGTGGCTTCTGCGGTATCCGGCATGGGGCATAAGCTGGAGACGGTCAGCAACACCATTGTCCACGGCTTTACCACCGCCGGTGCCTCCATGGTAGCCCAGTGTATCGGAGCCAAAAAGTTTGAGAGGGTGACCAAGGTGATTCTGACGGCTTTGGCCATCAACGGGATCATCGGCGCGGTATTCATTTTCTGTACGGTCAGCTGGCCCCGGGTGGTGTTTGGCATTTTTACCAGCGACACCCTGGCCCTGGACATGGCCACCACCTATGTACCGGTGGCGGTGGTGTCTTTTATCGGCGGCGTGCTGCGGCCTGCCATGTTTGCCCTCATCAACGGTTCCGGCCACTCCCGGCTGAACCTGGTGGTGGCACTGCTGGATGGGATTGTCGCCCGCATTGGCCTGGCGCTGCTGCTGGGCCTGGCCTTTGACATGGGAGTCTACGGATTCTGGTATGGCAATGCCTTTGCCGGCTGGGTACCCTTCTTTATTGGCATGGCATTCTATTTCAGCGGAGGATGGAAAAAGGAGAGCAAGCTGGTGAAGCCTTGATGAAGGGCTTTTAAGCGGAAAATTGCCGGATGAATTTGAGGAGAGGCAGAAGGGAAAATTCTGCCTCTGATTTTCTTTACCTTTCAAATGGAAAAAGATGTGATATAAGATAAAATTATGGGAGATATTTTATATATATTTCCAATTTTTTAAAAATCAGGTTATATTGTATATGCTATTTTAAGAGTGAAAAAGGAGGGAAAGCGTATTATGGCATTACTCCAAGTCAAGACCCATTCTGGCATAGTGGAAGGACTCCCGGCCTGGAATCAGGCGGTGACAGTGTTCCGGGGTATCCCTTACGCAGCGCCGCCGGTGGGAGGTCTGCGCTGGAAGGCGCCGCAGCCGGTGGAGCCATGGGAGGGCGTCCGGCAGTGCTTCCAGTTCGGCAATATCTGCTATCAGGAACGCCGGGCCTCCGAGGGCGGAGGGGACATCATCGGCAACGAGTTCTACTGTGTGGACTGGCCCCGCAGCGAGGACTGCTTGTACCTGAATGTGTGGACTCCGGCCAAGAGCCCGGAGGAAAAGCTGCCGGTGGGTGTGTACCTCCACGGCGGCGGTTATGCCCAGGGCTACGGCCATCTCAACTGCTATGACGGGGAGGGCTTTGCCAAAAGAGGCTGCGTGATTGTTACCCTGAACCACCGGCTGGGCATATTTGGTTATCTGGCCCATCCGGAGCTGACGGCGGAGAGCGAATACTGTGCTTCCGGTAATTATGGGGTACTGGACCTGATTGCGGCGCTCCGGTGGGTCCGGGACAACATTGCCGCCTTCGGCGGAGACCCAGGCAGGGTGACGGTGTTTGGCCAGTCCGGCGGCGGCATGAAGGTGACTACCATGATTGCCTCCCCCCTGGCAAAGGGGCTGATCCACGGGGCTATTATGCAGTCCAGCGGCGGCCTGGAGCGGACCCGGGGCGGCATGACCACCACCCTGGACAAGGCGGAGGCAGCCGGGGCGGATATTTTGAAGGCAATGGGGTACGCTTCGCTGGAGGAGGCCCGGCAGGCAACACAGGAAGAACTGCTGGAAGGGGTAAAGGAATACAAAAAGCATCACCCGGAGGTGGATCCCATGATGATGTTCTGCCCCATCACCGACGGCTACGTGTTTCCGGAGAGCTGGAACGACCTGTTTGCCAGCGGCCGGTACCCGGATCTGCCCACCATGATCGGCTGCACAGCGGATGAGATGGAGCGTAAATTGACGGAGCTCCCCTCTCTGGAGGTGGTGAACGCCACGGCGGACGGGCTGTTTGGCCCCGGCTATCAGGAGCAGTTCCGGAAAGCCATCCACTACGATACGGATAAAGCCTATGCGCTGCGGATGTTCAACAAATATGTGATGATGACCGGCGGCACCCAGGCGGCGGACGTGGCCTGGTGTGAAAACCAGCTGGCCCAGGGCAAGACCCCGGCGTACCGCTACTACCTGACGCTGGTTCCGCCCAGCGCGGAGAACGCCCACCACAGCGCAGAGCATCAGTATGTGTTTCAGACCCTGACCAAGAGCCAACGGCCTTACACCGGCCGGGACTGGGATCTGTCCAACCAGCTGGCGGATTACTGGGCCAACTTCATCAAGACCGGCAACCCCAACGGCCCCGGCCTTCCGGAGTGGACACCTCATACGGCGGACAGCCCGCTGGCCATGGACATTGACTATGACCTGCGCATGTTTGAGAGCCCCACCAATGACCTGATTGACATGATGATCGCCTACGATCTGAAGAAAATCTGACAACCATCCAGTTTAGGGAGGAGAGAAAATGTCACCTACAACCATTACCATTCTCATCACAGTGCTGATGGCCATCCTGTTTCTGACCGGAAAGCTGCCCTTTGGCCTGATCACCATGCTCTGCTGCGTGCTGCTGGTTCTCACCGGCGTGCTGACCATTCCCCAGGCGTTTACCGGCCTCAGCAACCAGACCATCATCATGGTGGCCGGTATGTTCGCGTTGAGCACGGCCCTGCAGAAGACCAACCTGGCCTTAAAGCTAAAGGGGACGCTAAGCGCCATGAGCGGAAAGAAAGACTTCGCCCTGGTCGTGGTCCTGTTCGCCATCTACTTTGTGATGCTGCTGATCATGCCCGGTATCGTGGCCATGGCCCTGATCATCGGCTTCCTGGACGCCCTTCCGGACACAGGGGAAGTGACCCCCTCCCGGATTATCATGCCGCTGCTGATGTTCAACGTGGTTTGGGAGGGCACCGTGCCGGTGGGCATGGGCGCCACCATCGACTTTACCACCAACGCTTACATGGAGAGCATTGTCTCCGCGGATCAGCTGCTGGTATTCGGCAACACCGTATCTGTTAAGATTGTTCCCGCTATCCTGATGATCCCGTTCTGCCTGTTTGTCTGGAAGCTGTTCCCCAAGAAGCAGCTGAGCCTGGCCAACGTGCAGGAAAGAGAAATGAAGGAAAGCACCTTGCCCCAGTGGAAGCAGAATTTCATCTACGCCTGCTTCATTCTGGTCATTGTGGTCCTGGTACTGAATAAGATTCCGTTCTTCAGCAGCATCATGTGGATCTTCCCGGCTGCCTGCGTGGTTGCCATGGGCGTGGTGGGCATTATGAATGCCCGGGAGCTGACCCTGGCGGTGGCTTCCGATACGGTCTGGATGCTGGCCGGTATCCTGGGCGTGACTGAGGCCCTGACGGTTTCCGGCGCGGCCAACGTCATCGGCGATTTCCTGCTGACCCTGGTAAGCTGGACGGACAACGGCTTTATGATCATGCTGATCGTCTGCGTGTTCACCGCCATTATGACCACCTTCCTGTCCAACTCCGGTGTGAAGTCTGTGCTGACGCCCCTGGTGGCAGCCATGGCGGTTTCCGGCGGAATGGACCCCCGGGGCCTGATCATTGTGATCACGGTGGCCTCCGGATTCTCCTTCTGCTTCCCCACCGGCTCCACCACCTGTGCCCTGGCGTATGCGGCCGGCGAGTACAATCCTTTTAAGATTGCCTGGATCACCATCCCGCTGCTGATTGTGCTGTGCCTGATTACGGCAGTGACGGCGAACTTCTTGTTCCCGGTGTGGGGTTGACGCCGCAGCGAGAAATCCCAGATTTCACCTGGAAAGATAAGTCTAATGTAAAATAGGAAGAAAGACGCGGTTCCCTGGGAATCGCGCCTTTTTTCTGTGGTGAGGGAGTTAACCCGTCGAAAGGATTTGCTTGACACACCCCCTGGAGCCGTTATAATAAAATAGGTAGAATCTAGGAAGGATTGCGGAATCAGATCGGAGGAATCGGATTGGCACAGGCAAAGAGAAAGACGACTTCCACCGGGAGCAAAACCAGGACTTCCGCCAAGCGGACGACGGCCAGGAAAAGCTCTGGAGGGAAGGCTGCTGCCAGAAAAAAGCAGGAAAACAGTGGAATTGGGAAGGAGATTGCCATCTTAGCCGTGTTTGCGGCGGCGGTGATCCTGTTCCTGGGGAACCTGGGCGTGGCTGGCAGCGTGGGCCAGCAGCTGCGGGATATACAGTTTGGATTGTGCGGCACGGCGGCATGGCTGTTGCCGGTGTTTTTGTTGTGGGCGGTTTGTTTTGGTATCTCCAACGGGGGCAAGTACCCGGCGGCGGTGTGGGTGAAGGTTCTGGCGACGGCGCTGACCATCACCGCCCTCTGCGGCATTCTGGAGCTTCTGGGAGGGGAAGGGGGCAGTATGCCCAGGACCTTGGGGCAGTACTATGCCCATGGAACCGATGGGCTCAACGGAGGGCTCTGCGGCGGTATCTGGTACCGGCTGCTGTACCCTCGCCTGGGGATGCTGGGGGCCTATGTGGTGCTGGTGGTGCTGGTGATTGCCGGCGTGGTGTTTGTCACCGGCAAATCCTTTATCCGCCCGTTGCATGAGAAAGGATCCAAAGTGGTTCATTCTGCCCGGGAGGATATGGCCCGGATGCGGGAGGAGCAGGCACTGCGGACAGCCCGGCGCCAGGAAGAAAAGCGGGTGCGGGAGGAGCACCTGCGGGAGGAACGGCTGCGGGTGGAGCAGAAGGTACAGGGGGTGGCCCTGGACAACACCACGCTGATTGTGGAAGAGGAACCGGCAGGCCGGAAAAAGCGGAAAAAGGCCGAGGGCAAGGTGCCAAATCCGCAGCCGGCTGCAGCGGACCTGCCGCCGGAGGACCTGGTTTCCCGGGAGATCCTGCCGGAAGACGGACACAGGGGAGATACCGCTCCGGGGTTGGATTTTGGCGTCTTTACCGGTCAGATCCATCAGAATGGAACGGCCCTCCCCGGTACGGAAACCAGAGAGGATGCGGAGGCTGCGGATACAGAAATGGCGGGCATGGAGCGCATACTCAGTCCCCGTGAGCGGCGCACCCTGGCGGAGCTGGAGGCTCTGGACGCAGAGCTGCGGGCAGCCCTGGAGGAGGATTCGCCCGAGGCGGAGACACCGGCGGACTGGGCCCAGGCTGCGGCCAAAATGGATTCCTGGCGGGAATTCCCGCAGGAAGAAACGCTGCCGGATGAGGAAGGAATTTTCTACAGCCAGGATCCTGCGGAGGAGGAACCTCCCCTGGAGGAAATCCGGCCGGAGGACGTGAGGGATCCGGATGTGACAGAAGAAGCCGCGGATGCCTGGACAGAAGGGCAGCCTGGAGAGGAAGACGCCATGGCGGCTTACGATGCGTTCCCAGCCCCGGATCCGGCGGCAGGCCAGAGCTGGGAGATCTCCCTGCCGGAGGGAGGAAACAGCAGCGCAGCTGCCTCCGGACAGGGCACGGCAAAGAGCAGCGGCAGCAGAGCCGCGTCCTCGGAGAGCATCTGGCGGACCGGAGAGAAGAAAGACGGAAACAGCGGCGTAACCTTCCGGGATTCGGAAGGCGGCCGGAACGCTGCTGGTTCTCGCACTTCTGCGGCCTCCGGCAGCGGACAGGCCCCGGCAGCGGGCGGCCCAGCGGGAGCTGCGGCGGTGACGGCACAGCCGCCGGTGAAGCGGGATTATAAGCTGCCGCCTCTCAGCCTTTTAAAAATGGGCCCCCGGAAGAGCGGCATGTCTCAGCGTGAGCTGAAGGAGACGGCGGTGAAGCTGCAGCAGACCCTCCAGAGCTACGGGGTGGGGGTGACGGTGACGGACATCAGCTGCGGCCCCACGGTGACCCGGTATGAGCTGAAGCCGGAGCAGGGAGTGAAGGTCAGCAAAATTCTGAGCCTTACCAACGATATTAAGCTGAACCTGGCGGCAGCGGACATCCGCATAGAGGCGCCTATCCCTGGCAAGGCGGCAGTGGGCATAGAGGTGCCAAACACGGAGAATCAGACCGTATACTTAAAGGAGCTTTTGGAATCGGAGGAGTTTAAAAAGTTCCCCTCCCGCATCGGCTTTGGCGTGGGGCGGGACATCGGCGGCAAGGTGATTGTGGCGGATCTGGCCCGGATGCCCCACCTGCTGATTGCAGGGGCCACCGGTTCCGGAAAATCCGTCTGCATCAATACCATTATCATGAGTATCTTGTATAAAGCCACCCCGGATCAGGTGAAGCTGATCATGATTGACCCCAAGATGGTGGAGCTGGGGATGTACAACGGCATTCCCCACCTGCTGATCCCGGTGGTCACCGACCCCAAGAAAGCGGCAGGGGCCCTCAACTGGGCGGTGGCGGAGATGACCACCCGGTACAAGCAGTTTGCGGAGCACAACGTCCGGGACATCAAGGGCTTTAACCGGAAGGCGGAGGAGGATACCACAGGGGAGATGGAAAAAATGCCCCAGATTGTGGTGATTGTAGATGAGCTGGCAGATCTGATGATGGTGGCTCCCGGCGAGGTGGAGGAAGCCATCTGCCGCCTGGCCCAGCTGGCCCGGGCGGCGGGTATCCATCTGGTGCTGGCCACCCAGCGGCCCTCGGTGAATGTGATCACCGGCCTCATTAAGGCCAATGTGCCCTCCCGGATTGCCTTTGCCGTCTCCTCCGGCGTGGACTCCCGGACCATCATCGACATGGTGGGCGCGGAGAAGCTGTTGGGCAAGGGAGACATGCTGTTCCATCCTTCCGGCTATCCCAAGCCGGTGCGGATCCAGGGGTCCTTTGTCTCGGACACGGAAGTGGAGGATGTGGTGGCTTTCTGGAAGGAGCAGGTGGACGGAGAGATTTCCGTCCCGGAAGAGCTGGAGCGCCAGGTGGAAAGCGGTGGCGAGGCCGGCGCCCCGGAGGGCGCGGAGCGGGACGAGTATTTTGAGCGCTGCGGCCGCTTCATTATTGAGAAGGAAAAGGCTTCCATTGGAAACCTGCAGCGGGCCTTTAAGATCGGCTTCAACCGGGCGGCCCGGATTATGGACCAGCTGGCGGACGCCGGGGTAGTGGGGCCGGAGGAAGGAACCAAGGCCCGGCAGATCCTCATGACCCGGGAGGAGTTTGACGCGCTGATGGAGTCCCTTCACTGACCCGGAGGGGAGACGGCAGAGCGTCGTGGAAAAAAGTGGGATTCGCCCAGAGGGCGGGAAAGGAAACAGCATGAAATTACGAACATTGCTGGAGGAAGTGGCATACAAATGTCTGGCGGGCAGCCTGGATGTAGAGGTGGAGCACCTGGTTTTTGATTCCCGGAAAGACTGCTGCAGGGCCCTGTTTGTGTGCATCAGCGGCACCAAGGTGGATGCCCACAGCTTTATTCCCCAGGTGGTGGAAAAGGGGGCTGTGGCAGTGGTGGTGGAGAAAGAGGTGCCGGTGCCGGAGGGCGTCACGGTGCTGCGGGTGGAGGACGCCCGGCAGGCCCTTGCTTTGCTCTCCGCCGCCTGGTTTGGCCACCCTACCCGGAAGATGAAGGCCATCGGCTTCACCGGCACCAAGGGGAAGACCACCAGCACCTATATGCTGAAGGCCATTCTGGAGGCGGCAGGGAAGAAGGTGGGCCTGGTGGGCACCAACGGCGCGGTGATTGCCGGGGAGCACTATGATACCCACAACACCACGCCGGAATCCTATGAGCTGCAGGAGTACTTCCACCGCATGGTGGAGGCAGGCTGCGAGTACATGATTATGGAAGTCTCTTCCCAGGGCCTGCTGATGCACCGGGTGGACGGGATCTCCTTTGACATGGGGGTGTTCACCAACCTGTCCCCGGATCACATTGGCCCCAATGAACATCGGAATTTTGCCGAGTACCGGGCCTGCAAGGGACAGCTGTTCCGACGCTGCCGCCTAGGGCTGGCCAACCGGGATGACGAGAACTGGGAGCTCTTGACCCAGGGCCACACCTGCCAGCTGCTGACTTTTGGACAGAGCCCGGAGGCGGATTTCATTGCCAGCCAGATGGAGCACAAAAAGCACGGAGACTTTATGGGAACCCAGTTTGCGCTCCAGGGGCAGGGCCAGTCCTTTCCGGTGGAGGTGGGTATTCCCGGCCTGTTCAACGTGTACAACGCCCTGGGGGCGGCGTCGGCGGCCCTGTGCCTGGGCGTGGAGCCGGCGGCTATTCAGCAAGGGCTGCGGGAGGTGCGGGTGGACGGCCGCATGGAGCTGGTCTATTCCTCTGACCGTTTTTCGGTGATCGTGGATTATGCCCACAACGGCGTCAGCACCCACAGCCTGCTGGAGACCCTCCGGGGGTACCATCCCAAGCGGCTGGTGGTGGTGTTTGGCTGCGGCGGCAATCGGGATCCCCACCGGCGGTATGAGATGGGGGAGGAGGCTGGCCGGATGGCGGATCTCTCCATTATCACCGCGGACAATTCCCGGTGGGAGAAGGTGGAAAAGATTATACGAGATATTCACAAGGGGCTGGATCCCACCGGCGGCAAAGCCATGGATATTCCGGACCGGCGGGAGGCCATCCGCTACAGCATTGCCAACGCCCAGGACGGGGATGTGATTGCGGTCATCGGCAAGGGACATGAGGATTACCAGGAGGTGGAGGGTGTGCGCACCCATTTCCTGGACCGGGAGGTCATTGAGGAGACGGTCCGGGAGCTGGGACTCCGGCCGTAGATGCCGGCGCGGCCGGAACGGCCGCTGAGAGAAAAGGCGGATTCCGCCCTGGAAAGGAGCCCGGAGCCGTAGGCCCGGGAAGAAGATATGGAACATGTAACAGTTGCAGATATTGTACAGGCGGTGGGAGGACGGCTGTTGTGCGGCGATCCGGAGACGCCGGTGCGGCACATCAGCATTGACTCCCGGCACATGGAGGGGGACGATCTGTTTGTGCCTATCATTGGGGCCCGGGTGGACGCCCACCGGTTTATTGAGGGGGCTTTTGCCGCCGGGGCGGTGGCCACCTTCACCTCCGAGGAGGATGCCCGGGAGGATACCCGCCCCTGGATCCGGGTGGAGGACACGGTGCGGGCCCTCCAGGACCTGGGGGCCTGGTACCGGCAGTTCCTGAAGATGCCGGTGGTGGGGATCACCGGCAGTGTGGGAAAGACCACCACCCGGGAAATGGTCACCGCGGCCCTTTCGGCCCGGCTGGCAGTCACCGGCACCACCGGCAACAGCAATGGCCAGCTGGGGGTCCCCATTATGGTCTGCCAGGCGGACCTCTCCGCCGGTGCGGCGGTGCTGGAGATGGGGGTCAGCGAGCCGGGGGAGATGCCCCGGATTGCCCGGGTGGCCCGGCCGGACGTGGCGGTGGTCACCAACATCGGCGTCTCCCACATTGAAAACCTGGGATCCCGGGAGGGCATCTGCCGGGAGAAAATGCAGATCACCGGGAACTTTGGCCCGGAAAATGTGGCGGTGCTCAACGGGGATGAGCCGCTGCTGGCGGCGTACCGGGGCAACACCCGGTTCCGCACCGTTTTTTACGGTATGGGTCCGGAGAACGATTACCGGGCGGAGCAGCTGCGGTTGGAAGACGGCCATACCCGGTTCACGGCGGTGACGCCTCAGGGTTCCCTGGAGGTGTCCCTGCAGGTGCCGGGGCAGCACAATGTGATGAACGCCCTGGCTGCCCTGGCCGCGGCAGGGCAGCTGGGGATCCCCGCGCAGGAGGCGGCGGAAAAGCTGGCCCAGTACGGCGGCTTTGCCCGGCGGCTGCAGATCTTTCCCCAAAACGGCGTGACCATCATAGACGATTCCTACAATGCCAGCCCGGAGTCTATGCGGGCGGCCCTGCAGGTGCTCTCGGACCAGAGGGCGGAGGGGCGCCGGGCAGCGGTGCTGGCGGACATGAAGGAGCTGGGACCGGACTCCCCGGCCTTTCACCGGCAGGTGGGCGAATTTGCGGCCCAGTGCCCGGTGGACAGGTTCTTCCTGGTGGGGGATCTGGTACGGCATCTGGGGGAGGCCCTGGAGGCGGCCGGAAAAACGGTGGAATACTTCCCCGGCAACCCGGAGGCTGCGGCGGCGGTAAAAGCCTGGATGCTCCCCGGAGATGTGATTCTGTTTAAGGGCTCCAACAGTATGAGGCTGGGGGAGATTATTCAAGAGCTGTGAGTACATGAAATACGCAAATGTGATTGTGGACATCTCTCTGGAAAAGTTGGACAAGACCTTCCAGTACCGGGTGCCGGAGGAGCTGCAGGATTCCCTGGCACCGGGTATGCAGGTGGTGGTCCCCTTTGGCAGCCGGACCCTCACCGCCTACGTGCTGGAGCTTACGGATACGGTGGAGTTTGACCCGGAGAAGCTGAAGGAGATCCAGGGCATATCGGAGAGGGCGGTTCCCATTGAGTCCCAGCTGATCTCCCTGGCTGCCTGGATGAAGGAAACCTACGGCTGCACCATGAACCAGGCGTTAAAAACCGTACTGCCGGCCAAGCGGCGGGTGAAGGCCCGGGAGGCCCGGGTGGAGCAGGTGGAGCTGCCCCGGGAGCCGGCGGCGCCGGTGGAGCTGAACGAGGCCCAGCGCCAGGCAGTGGAGGGGATCTGCCAGGCCTATCCCCAGCCGGCCCTGCTCTTTGGCGTCACCGGCAGCGGCAAGACGGAAGTCTACATGGAGCTGATTGCCCGGATGCAGGCCCAGGGAAAGCAGACCATCCTGCTGATTCCGGAGATCTCCCTGACCTACCAGAACCTGCGCCGGTTCTACCAGCGGTTTGGGGACCGGGTCAGCGTGGTCAACTCCCGGCTTTCCGCCGGGGAAAAATACGCCCACTTTGAGGCGGCCCGGAAGGGCCAGGTGGATATTATGATCGGCCCCCGGTCCGCCCTGTTTACCCCCTTCCCCAACCTGGGGCTGATCCTGGTGGACGAGGAGCACGAGGGGGCCTACCGCAGTGAGACGGCGCCCCGGTACCTGGCCACGGAGGTGGCCCTGGAGCGGGCCTGGCTGGCAGGGGCCGGGGTGGTGTTTGGCTCCGCCACCCCCTCGGTGGAAACCTACACCCGGGCTCTAAACGGCGCGTACGGCCTGTACCGGCTGCCGGCCCGGGCCAAGGCGGGGAGCCTTCTTCCCACCGTGTCTATTGTGGACCTGCGTGAGGAACTGAAGGAGGGCAACAAGAGCATCTTCAGCCGGAAGCTGGCGGCTCTCATGGAGCAGCGGCTGGAGCGGGGGGAGCAGATGATGCTGTTCCTGAACCGCCGGGGGTACGCGGGCTTTGTATCCTGCCGTTCCTGCGGCACGGCGCTGCGGTGCCCCCACTGCGATGTGGCCCTCACCTCCCACCGGGGCGGGAAGCTGGTCTGCCACTACTGCGGCTACACCATCCCCCTGCCGGACCGGTGCCCTTCCTGCGGCTCCCCCTACATTGCCGGCTTTGGCATTGGCACCCAGAAGGTGGAGGCCCTGGTACACAAGCGGTTTCCGGAGGCCCGGACCCTGCGGATGGACCTGGACACCACCGGCCGGAAGGACAGCCACTCCCGGCTTCTGGCGGCCTTTGCCGCCGGGGAGGCGGACATTCTCATCGGCACCCAGATGATTGTCAAAGGCCATGACTTCCCCCGGGTGACCCTGATGGGGGTGCTGGCGGCGGACCTTTCCCTGTACGGGGAGGATTTCCGGGCCACGGAGCGGACCTTTCAGCTTCTGACCCAGGCGGCGGGCCGGGCGGGCCGGGGGGCTTCCCCCGGGGACGTGGTGATCCAGACCTACAGCCCGGACAATTACGGGATCCAGGCGGCGGCCCGGCAGGACTATCCGGGGTTTTATGAGCAGGAAATGCGCTACCGAAGGCTGCTGGGTTATCCCCCGGCAGGGGCTATGATGTCCATTCTGGTCACCTCCCGGGAGGAGGAAGAAGCCCAGCGGGAGGCGGAGACCATTGCCCGGGAGATCCGCCAGGAGTTCCCGGACACGGCGGTGATCGGCCCGGCGGACGCAGGCATTGCCCGGATCCAGGATGTGTTCCGGAAAAATATGTATGTAAAGCACCCGAAGCGGGAGCGCTTGCTGCAGGTGCGGAAGCGGGTGGAAGGCGCCCACGGAAGCTTTGTGCAGATAGACATTTTATGAAAGCCTGGTCGCGAGAGTGCGCAGCACGGAGCGATCCGAGGGCTTTCATGGTGTCCGCGTCAGCGGACAGGAAGGTTTAAGAGAAAAACAAGGAGGAAATATGGCAACGAGAATTATTCGGGAATTTGGAGACGAGGCGCTGCGCAAGCACTGCAAGCCGGTGAAGGTGATGACGCCCCGGCTGAAGGGGATCATTGAGGATATGTTTGAAACCATGTATGAGGCCGGCGGCGTGGGCCTGGCTGGCCCCCAGGTGGGGATTCTCAAGCGGGTGGTTGTGATTGATGTGGACGGGGAGCACCCTTATGTGCTGATCAATCCGGAGATCCTGGAGAGCGACGGCTCCCAGACCGGGGAGGAGGGCTGCCTGAGCCTGCCAGGCAAGCACGCCACGGTCACCCGGCCAAACCATGTGAAGGTGCGGGCCCAGAATGTGGATATGAACTGGTATGAGCTGGAGGGAACAGAGCTGCTGGCCCGGGCTATCTGCCATGAGTGTGACCACCTGGACGGGATTCTCTACACAGACAAGCGGGTGGGGCCTATCAAAGATAACGAGGAGGAGTAAATGGGACATTTGACGGCACGGGACGCCTATAAAAACCTGGAGGAACGGATCAACTGGTTTACCCAGGGAGCGCCGCCCACCCAGACCCTGTACAAGATTCTTCAGGTTCTGTACACGGAGGAGGAGGCTCGGCGGATGGCCCTGCTTCCTATTCGCCCCTTTACAGTAAAGAAGGCTGCCAAGGTGTGGAATACCACCGAGGCAAAGGCGGAGAAATATCTGCTCCACCTGTGTGAGAAGGCGCTGCTGGTGGATTCCGAGCACGAGGGGGAGCGCCGCTTTGTGATGCCTCCGCCTATGGCCGGATTTTTTGAGTTTGCCCTCATGCGTACTCGTGGGGATATTGACCAGAAATACCTTAGCCAATTGTACTACCAGTATATGAACGTGGAGGAGGATTTTATCAAGGACCTTTTCTGGGCCACGGAGACCAAGTTGGGCCGGGTGTATGTCCAGGAACCGGTGCTGACCAACCGCCAGACCAACTACATTCTGGACTATGAGAGGGCCAGCCACATTGTAGAGGAGGCCAAGTACATTGGCCTGGGCCTCTGCTACTGCCGGCACAAGGCGGAGCACGCAGGCCATCCCTGCGAGATCCATGCCCCCTGGGATGTCTGCCTGACCTTCGGCAACGTGGCCAGATCCCTGGCAGAGCACGGCGGCTACGCCCGTCTCATCTCTAAGGAGGAGGCTATGGACGCTCTGGAACGGTCCTACGCCGCCAACCTGGTGCAGATTGGGGAGAATGTGCGGGAGAATCCTTCCTTTATCTGCAACTGCTGCGGCTGCTGCTGTGAGGCACTTCAGGCAGCCCGCCGTTTTGCGCCCATGCAGCCGGTGGCCACCACCAACTATCTGCCCCAGGTCTCCTGGGACAAGTGTGTGGCCTGCGGCAAGTGTGCCAAGGTGTGCCCCATCTTTGCCATGGAGATCAAAGAGAGCCGGAAAAATGGCCGCAGGAGGGCAGTGGTGAACACGGATATCTGCCTGGGCTGCGGCGTCTGTGCCCGGAACTGCCCCACCCAGGCTATTGAGATGAAGCGGCGTCCGGCGCAGGTGATCACCCCGGTGACCAGTACCCACCGCTTTGTGCTCCAGGCCATTGAGAAGGGAACCCTTCAGAATCTGGTGTTTGACAACCAGGCTTTTGCCAATCACCGGGCCATGGCAGCGGTGTTCGGTGCCATTCTGCGGCTGCCGCCGCTGAAGCAGGCTTTAGCCAGCAAGCAGCTCAAGTCGGTGTATCTGGACAAGCTGCTTTCCAGCCAGCTGAACCGAAGCCGGGAGCGGGAGAAAAGACGGGAACAAGTGAAGAGGGAGAGTGAGGGAACGGAATCATAGGGGAGATACCAACAGGAGGAAAAGCTCATGGATATGGATCAGATTAAGTGTGTAGAGGCGGTGGATCGGTACAAAACCTTTTTGGAAGCATCGTTCCACCTGGATCGTTCCCAATCCTCCGTGTCCAAAAGCATCCGCCGGCTGGAGGAGGAGCTGGGCGTTATTCTGTTTGACCGAACCACCCGCCGGGTAGAGCTGACCCCGGCGGGACGGGATTTTTTGGAATACGGGAGACAGATCCTTCTCTGCTATGAGGGGATCCTTCACTCTGTCCAGGAGCATCGGACGCAGGCCTTTGGCCATCTGCGGATTGGAAATATTTATTTTGGCACCAACAGCCGGTTGGACCCGTTGGTGGCCAAGTTTGCCAAGCAGTACCCTTCGATTGAGATTGATATGCGAGAGGGGATGACCACGCCTTTGATACAGAGCCTCCGGGCCAAGGAACTGGATGTGGTGTTTGTATCCAGCATGTATCTGCAGACCGATGAGCCGGAAAACTTTTCTGCCAACCCGGAGTACCGTTCTTACTCTTGTTTCCGGGACCCCTACTACGTAGTGCTGAGCCGGGAGCACCCCCTGGCGGACCGGGAGGTCTTGGATTACGAGGATTTGAAAGGGGAGGCGTTTATTGCCACGGATCGGACCATGGATGTATACCATCGGGCTATGGCCCGGGCCTTTGAGTTGTACGGGGTTCCTTTTTCCATCTCTATGTACTGCAATACGGTGCGCCAGGTGCTCTATATGGTGACCCAGAATATGGGGATCACCGTTCTCTCCGAACTGGTGATTGAGCAGTCCGAATCTCTACGGGTGATCCCCATGAAAAATCCGTTGATCCGGGATACCCAGATGGTGATCTTGAATCAGCGGGAAATTCTCCCCCATATTCGGGCCTTTTATCAGTTTGTCAAAAGCCAGGAACTGTGAATTATCCCAGCAATTTTTCCTTCAGGATCCGTCCGTCCAGGGCGTTGGCCTCGCAGCCCCGGTCCAGGGACTCGGCGGCGGCCAGGCCAGCAGCCTCACCCAGACGCATACAGGTGATCATCACTCGGATGCAGGCATGGGCTTCATAGGCGGCGGAGATACAGCGTCCAGCCAGAATCAGGTTGGATACCTCATGGGTGATCTGGCAGCGGTAGGGAACGTAGAATACGCCATTGCGGGGTTTCATAACCCGGCTGGATATTCCGTCTGTATCGTGGATGTCAATGGGGTAGGAGCTCTGAGCCACTGCGTCCTCAAATGGACGGCCCTCCAGTACATCCTCGTTGGTCAGCTTGTACTGGCCCATGATCCGGCGGGAATCCCGCAATCCTGTAAATTCCCCGGTGCTGACCATGTAAGCGTGCTCAAAACCGGGAACATTCTCAATAAAGAACCGGCTGATTTTCCGGATCTGCTCCCGTCCCTCCATTTCTGCCCGGCTCCAGCCAAAAGAATCCAGGGGATTCACCTTGACGCGGCTCATGTTGGAGTAGAGTACACCGCTGGGCAGAGGCCGGGCCAGCAGGTTGTTTACATACAGGCAGCCCTGGGCAATACCTTTGGCGGCCAATTCCTCTTTCTCTTTCTGCGTGACCTGGGCGTAGCGTTCCTGATCCACTCCGGCCATCTTGTACATGAGGGTGCCGGGCTGGAGGACGCCGTTTTCATCTCCGGCCTCCCAGGCACAGCCGCAGGCTACGGCCACGGAGCCGTGGAAGGTGGCGTCAATGATCACATCGCCGGTTACCGTTTGGATTCCCTCCTCATTGTGGATCTTTAGCCCTGTAATACGGCTGCCGTCCATTTCCACGCCAATAACCCGGGTGTGGAAGAGTACGTCTGCTCCGGACTCGCAGACCAGGCCGTCGATGACACTCTTTAAAACATCCGACTCATAAGGGATCACGTCCACGTCCAGTTCCTTCTGACCGGAAAGGTAGATGGTCTGGATACCAGGGGTAGCCCCTTCGGCGGTGAGCCGGTCCAGCACATCCCGGATAATGCCCTTTAAGGGCGCCTGGGCCTCCCCCTGGGCAAAGCCCATGAACATACTGATCTGTGCTCCGGTGGCAGTGCCGCCCAGATAGGCTTTTTCTTCCACAATCAGGGTCTTTTTTCCCGCTTTGGCGGCGGTGACGGCGGCGGCAAAACCTGCCGTGCCGCCTCCCGCAACAATTACATCATAGTGCTGCATAACAAAACCTCACTTTGTTGGATTGGTTGGTGCCGCCTCGGCGGCAGAAATACTGGAAACCCGACTTCGCTTACATTATGGCAGCCGCAATGGGGTAGCCCACAAATGCCAGGACAATGGCGGCTGCCAGGGACAGCAGCAGGCCGTAGCGCAGCATGATGTCCGTATTCAGCCAGCCGGTGCCGGCAGCAATGGCCGCATGGGCTGTGGAGGGCGGGGTAGCCAGGGCCACACAGGCGCCGGCGCCGATGACACTAGTAAGAGCAGCCGGATCCACGCCGGCGATGGCACCTCCGTACACCAGCGGAAGGGAAATACTGTAGATCAGCGTAACCGTCACCGTGTTGGAGGCAAAGTTGGTCAGCAATACGGTAAAGAAGGAAATCATGAACACAAACAGCATAGGCGGCATGTTCTGGATCAGAGGGGAGATGGCGTTTACGGCTACAGCGGTGAGGCCAACTTCCTCATTGGTCAGGGCACTGCCCAGGATGCCGGTGGCAGCCACCATCAGTACCGCGCCCCACGGAACTCCTTTGCCCATGGCTTCGGTAAAGTTCATCAGCGGTTTGCCCTTAAAGTGGATCAGGCACAGCACCACGGTGCCGATCATGGGCGGGGTGGGCGTTCCCAGGCTGGAAATAGCAGAGGCAATGGTGGGCAGGATAGGTTCAATGATGCCGGGCAGCATCCACATGGCCACCACCAGGCCGAAGACCACCAGCGTGCACTTCTCCTCAGCGGACATCTTGGTAATTCCCTGCTTCAAAACATCCTGGTTCAGATTTTTCATCCGGCTCAGGTCCGGGCGGAACACGTACTTGAGCAGCAGGATGGCAAGCACATAGATGATGGCGGCGGAAACCACGCCGAAAATCGTATACTGAACAAAATCAATAGGGGTTCCCATATCCTGCTCATAGAGGGACATACCCAGAATGGGCACCGTGTGGGCAATGGGCGTGGTGATGGTGGACAGGGAGGCGAAGAACAGCAGGGCCAGAATAATCATCTGGGGGACCCGGTCGCCCTTCTTCCAGCCCAGTTCTTCAAAGATCTGCTCCGCAATGGGGACAAATACCATGAAGGCCGGGATCGGCGACATGAAGGAACCAATGACCAGGGGTGCCAGGAACAGCAGTGCCAGGAACAGCCAGGGGTTCTTCTGGGTAAACTTCCGGGTTACAAACCACACGGCACACCGCTTCAGGAAGCCGGTCTGGCCCAGCACGTAGGTGACCATGGAGCTGAACAGCACGAAGGATACAATCCAGCCGCCCATGGAGGCGGAAAGCCCGCTGGAGTAAGTGTAGAGCGGGGACATGATCAAGGCTACAATGCAGAGGATGCTGGGCCAGGTTACGGACACAAACAGCCACAGGACGATTGTGCCGATGAAGATGCCGGCCACCTGCATACCCAGTTGGGAGAGTCCGAACATTGGCGGCAGGAACTGGCAGCCAAACATGAGAAGAATGCCCACTACCGTGAAAATCCACTTTTTGGTATTCATAGTTTACGCACCTTTCCTTGTAAGATGGCGCCGCCCGGGGGACGGCGGGGATCCGCATCCGGAGGGATTGCGGAAGTATTCCTTTTCGCGAAAGGGAAATGAAGTATTTCGTAATATAGTATAAATATGAAAAACGGGAAAAGCAATTCGATTTCCGGCAGAATTATTCCAAATAGGAATAAATTTGCGCAGCGAACGGGGAAAAAGAAAGAGACGTCCGGCCTGCCAGAAGCTGGAGCGGATGGCCAGGGAGCTGGGCTTTGACATCACCACCTCCTACGGAGCCGGCAAGCACGATTTCATTTACTGGGATGAGGAGCTGAAAAAGGTCATTTACACCTGGCTTCCGGTTTGACAGCGGCGGCCTCCTGTGGTACGCTACATACCAAGGAATCGCTATGGGAGGAACCGCGATCATGAAAAAACGCCAGTGGAAAAAGGTATTGGCTGCCGGCAGCGCCGTGGCTGCCGCGGCCATTGTAAAAAAGACCTGCGAGGTGCAGGCAAAAAAGCAGCGCCAGAAAGAGGCGGAGGAGCAGCTGCGGAAACGCCGTTACGGGGACCGGCAGGCGTATATCCTGGGGGATGGGCTGACGGGGCTGGCAGCCGCTTTTTACCTGATGCAGGATGCCCGTTTCCCTGCTGCCCAGATCCATGTATATCCTGGCGGGGATACGGAGGGGCAGCCGTCCGCTTGGGCGGAGGCCGGCTGCTCCGGCACGGGGCAATATTTTCTGGACGCCAAAACCTGTGAGAATCTCTGGGAGCTGGTCCGGCAGCCGGAGGCGAAGGGAACGGTAAAGTGCCGGCTCACCGGCCGCGGCGGCAAGGTGCTGGAGCTGGATGGGCTGGGCCTGGGCCGGGATGAGCGGATGCTCCTGGGAAAGCTTCTGATGATGGGGGAGGCGGAGCTGGAGGGGCAGACCATTGCCCAGTGGTTTTCCGATGACCGGTTTTTCCGCACCGCCTTCTGGTTCCTGTGGAGCCGGCTCTACGGGGTGCGGGAGAACAGCGGCCTGCTGGAATTCCGCCGCCTGCTGCTCCGGAAGGTGCTGTATTTTGGAAAGCTGCAGGATATGGACTGGGCTGTACCCTTCTCCACAGCCCCCCAGGCAGGCTTTCAGCGGGAGCTGCGGGAACTTTTGGCGCGCCGCGGCGTGCAGTTCGAGGCCGGCTGCCGGGTGACGGATGTGGAGCTGGAGGAGAACAGCCTGCGGGTCACGGGCCTGCGGGTGTGCCAGCCGGATGGGGAAAGATGTCAGCCGGTCCGGGAGGAAGATCTGTGCATCCTCACGGACGGGGATTTGAGCCGCTGGAATACCCGCGGGAACTGGGAACAGGCCCCCGGAGAGCCGCCTGCGGATCAAAAACCGGAACGGGACAGCTTCTGGGCCCTGGCAGCGGGAAAGAGGCCGGGGCTTTTGGGCAGCCCGGAGGTGTTCCTGCAGAGTGGGGGCGGAGAAGCGGTATCCTTTTCCATGACTTTCCGGCGTGATCTGCTCCGGGATCGGCTGGAGGCGCTGGCCGGCGAGGAAAACAAGGCGGGATGTGAACGGATTCTGGGCGCCTCCCCCTGGGGAATGCGCCTGTTTGTGCCGCCGCAGCCGGGGCAGGATGAGCCGGTTGTCATCCTGGGAACCGGGCTGTACCCGGAGCGCCCCGGCAGTTATGTGAAAAAGCCTATGACTGCCTGTACCGGGCAGGAAGTCTGGTGGGAACTGCTGGCCCTTCTGGGGGCGTCGGATCCCCGAAGCCAGATGGAGCCGCTGGATGTGGAGACCCTGCGGGCACCGTATTTTTTTGCGCCCTTCCAACCCCACGCGGTGGGGGACCGGGCCCCGGTGCTGCCCATGGCAGGGGGCAATCTGGCGCTGGCCGGCTGGTTTGCGGAGGTGCCGGAGGAGGTGCCGGGGAGCCGGGAGCAGCAGGTGCGCTCCGCACGCATGGCCGTCTACGGGCTGCTGCAGGTGGAGAAGGAGATTTCCCCGGTGAGCCCGTACCGGAAGGACGCCACCATCCTGGCAAGGGCCGTACAGGCGGTGTACCGGTAGGGCTCACCGAAGATCCATAAAGCTTTGTGAGGGAAGCAGGCCGGGAAGGATATACTCCCGGCTTGCTTCCTTTTAGCGTACAAGTACCATTGGCAAAGGGGAATAGAAAGTATAGAATGAAAAAAAATTCATAAAAAGTGTTATAAAATATAAATGACGTATCAGGGAAACCAGTGCTTTACGAAGCTTTTTCAAGACGGAACTTGTATTTTTAAGTTAAAAACAAATCAACTTAATTTTATTAGCTTTTTGTGTTGACAGATTAATTTTCTTCATGTATACTTATAAACAGCATACGAGCCCAGAAGGAGGAAGCCTCCTTTCTTTTTTTAACAGTTAAATACGCTGTTGAATTACAGTGGTAACTCGTTGCTACATGAAAGTATGAAAGTATAGAAGTATGAAAGTATGCAGAAAGCGAGGAGAACAACATGAACTACACGGAAGAAGTAAGAGAGCTGCTGAAGAAAATCAATCCCGGCGAGGCCGAGTACCATCAGGCCGCCTTTGAATTTTTGGACTCTATCCAGCCGGTGATTGAGGCCCATGAGGAGGAGTACCGCAGTGTTTGCCTGTTGGAGAGACTGCTGGAGCCGGAGCGCTCTATATCTTTCCGTGTGCCGTGGGTGGACGATAACGGCCAGGTTCGGGTAAACCGGGGATACCGCATCCAGTTTAACAGTGCCCTGGGGCCGTACAAGGGAGGCCTTCGTTTCCATCCCACTGTAAACGGCAACACCATGCGCTTCCTGGCTTTTGAGCAGACCTTCAAAAACGCCCTGACCGGCCAGGCCATCGGCGGCGGCAAGGGCGGCTCCAACTTTAACCCCAAGGGAAAATCCGAGCGGGAGATCATGGCATTCTGCCAGAGCTTTATGACGGAGCTTTACAAATACATTGGGCCGGATGAGGATGTGCCGGCGGGCGATATTGGCGTAGGCAGCCGGGAGATTGGCTACATGTTCGGCCAGTACAAGCGACTGACCAACCAGATGCACGGTGCCCTGTCCGGCAAGGGCCTGGCCTCCGGCGGTTCCCTGGTGCGGACGGAAGCCACCGGTTACGGCCTGCTGTATATCTGTGAGGAGATGCTGAAGGCAGCGGGCAAAACCGTGGAGGGCAAGAATGTGGTGGTTTCCGGCTCCGGAAACGTGGCCATCTACGCGGTGGAAAAGGCAGAGCAGATGGGCGCCAAGGTGCTGACCGTCAGCGATTCCAACGGCTATATCTACGACCCCAACGGTATCCGGGTGGATGTGGTCAAGGAGATCAAGGAGGTGCGCCGGGCTCGGATCAAAGAGTATGCGGACATGGTCCCCGGCTCCACCTACGTGGACGGCAAGAAGGTGTGGGAGGTCCCCTGTGACGTGGCGCTGCCCTGCGCCATCCAGAACGAGATGGATCTGGAGGATGCCAAGACGCTGGTGGCGAACGGCTGCTTTGCCATTGCGGAAGGCTCCAACATGCCTATCACCCGGGAGGCAACCATCTACCTGCAGGAGCAGGGTCTGCTGTTCATGCCCAGCAAGGCGGCCAACGCCGGCGGCGTGGCGGTATCTGCCCTGGAGATGGCCCAGAACAGTGCCCGGAAGAGAAGAAGCTTTGAGCGGGTGGATGCGGATCTGCACCGGATCATGGAGAACATCTACGCGCAGGTGGCCCTGGCGGCAGAGAAGTACGGCCATGCCGGCGACTTTGTCATGGGCGCCAACATTGCCGGCTTCCGCCGGGTGGCCAAGGCTATGCGGGAGCAGGGCTGGGTATAATTTTTCGGATACCATTTTCAAAAAGTGCTGTACATCCATTGGGAAAGCATCCTATAATAAAGGGGGCACCGTCCGGCGGGGCGGTGCCTTCCTACGTTTAACGGACGAGGTGGAATCCATGGAACTTCTTCAATTGCAGTATTTTTATCAGATTGCCCGGGAGCAGAACATTTCCCGGGCGGCGGAGGCGCTGCACATTGCCCAGCCTTCCCTGAGCCAGACTCTGAAGCGCCTGGAAGGGGAACTGGGGGTGCCTCTGTTTGACCGCTGCGGCAAGCGGATTGTTCTGAATTCCTATGGAAAGATTTTTCTGAAGTATGTGGAAAAAATATTAAACGCCCTGGAAAGCGCCTCCCTGGAGCTGCAGGCAGCCCAGGGGCGGGATGTCCGCTCCGTTCGGCTTTGTGTTCAGTCTGCTTCCATGCTGCTGCCGGAGCTGTACCGGTGTATCCGGGAGCGGGAAAAAGACATATCCTTGTATATTTTCCAGAATCCCAGGGAGCATGTACCGGGGGCCCAGGAGCTGATCCTTTCCTCTTCCTGGGAGCCTCCGGAGGAGGAGGGATCCTGGCAGCTATTGCTGGAGGAACGGATTCTGCTGGCCCTTCCGGCGGGTCATCCCCTGCGGGAAAAAGAAACGCTGCTTCTCCAGGATCTGGAAGGGGAAGACTTCCTGAGCCTTTCGGAGAGCAGCTTTCTGACAAAGATTTTGTACCACTATTTTGCGCAGAAGCAGTTCCAACCGCAGGTGACCACCTATATGGAAAATCCGGATATTCTTTGGAAGCTTCTGAACGCCCGGGCGGGGCTGGCCTTCATTCCGGAGATCACCTGGCGGCCGGCGATGCCAAAGGAAATCCTGCTGCGGCCGGTACAGGATCTGCCTATGAAGCGGGTGCTCCTGCTATCCTGGAAGCCGGACAGCTATCTCCCTCCGGCGGTCCAGGGCTGCCGGGAGGCGATTGCCGGGTATTTTACCAGAATCCTTCGGCAATCCACACCATCAGCGGAAGCGTGGCAATGCTGAGTACTGTGCTGAGACACACATCTTTTACGGCTTCCGTGTAAGACTGGCCGTAAAGCTGGGCAAAGATGGCAATGTTGCTTCCCACCGGGGCCGCCGCCGCCAGGAGAATGGCCATCCGCGGAAGCACCAGCGATTCCGGTGCCAGCGTCAGCAGCAGAATGGTGAGGACCGGAATGAGAATCAGCCGTACCAGGCAGCAGAGGTAGGACTGGGCGCTGGTGAACAGCTCGGAAAGCCGGATCTGGGCCAGGTACGTTCCCAGTACCATCATGGCCATGGGGCCGCTCATCTGAGACAGGGTGGATGTCAGGGAAGTAAGCACCGAGGGCAGTTCCACCGGCAGGAAAAAGAGCAGCAAGCCCACCGCAAAACTGATGACAATGGGATTGGTGAGAATTTTTTTGGAGGAGATAGCCTCCCGGTTGCGGGTCATCAGGAAGACCCCATAGGTCCACTGGAGAATATTCAGAAAGGCGATGAAGGAGGCAATGTAGAAAACCGCCTCCGCGCCCAGGACCGCCTGCACCAGCGGAATGCCAATGAAGCCGGCGTTGGAGAAGGCCGCTCCAAACTGGCGCACTGGGTTTTTCCGAAAGAACAGGGCGCTGACGGCCATGGACAGCAGCAGCGCGGTAGCTGCCGCAAGCAGGGAGAACAGAAAGCCGGAGAGGATTTCTGCCGAAAACTCCCGCAGATAGGAGTTGACAATGGCCATGGGCATGATCACATACAGCAGAATTTTCCCCAGCTCTGCGCTGCCCTGGACGGAGATCAGCTTGCGCCGGAACAGCAGATAGCCGATGAGCAGATACAGGGCCATCAGAACATTTTGCCTTACCAAGAGCAGAATCATTTCCATAATAAAATACCTTCCTTTCCCGTTTTTCATCCTAACACAGAAATTTGAGAATGTATACTATATAAAAACGGATATTGATATAGGATTAAAACTATAAAACGAGAGTTGAGTTTCGAAGGAGACTTCTGCTTTCAAGAGATGCCGGAATGGCGGAATCTGCAAAAAGTCCATGACACAGGGGGCGGAATGGGGTATAATACGTAAGAGTGCAGAGGGAAGGAAACGAAATCGGAGGAGGTATGCAATGATCCAGGCTGCAGTAATGGAGACCGGCTGGCTGGAAGCGGAATCGGCACAGGACTTTTTTGCCCCCATGGTTTCCCGCCGCTGCCGGGAAAAGCTGCGGCGGGTCCGCCCGGCGGGCGCCCGGGCCTGCAGCCTGGGAGCTGAGCTGCTGCTGCGGTCCGTCCTGGCGCGGCTGGGTATTCCCACTGTCGGAGAGCTGGAGGAGCAGCCTGGCGGGAAGCCGTTTTTTCCGGAAGCTCCGTGCCTGTGTTTTAACGTCTCCCACTCGGGAGCCTGGGCGGCCTGTGTGGTATCCTCCCGGGCGGCCGGGGTGGACATCCAGGAAATTCGCCCGCTGAAGGCCGATGTGGCGGGACGGTACTTTTCCCGGTGGGAGCAGGAATATATTCAGAAGGCGGAAAATCCGGAAAAAGCGTTCATAGAAATCTGGGCGCTGCGGGAAAGCTATATGAAGAAGACCGGTGAAGGGCTGGCGCTGCCGTTGGAGTCCTTTTCGGTGGGGCAAGGCCGTGGTCCCTTGCTGCCTCAG
>CAJFTW010000044.1 GCA_904420025.1 Candidatus Pseudolachnospira avium | reverse complement strand
TGAGTACATACGAATGGCTTACTGTCATTTTAGCGGCGGCTCAGGTAATTTTAGCCGTGCTGATGTACCTCACAATGGTAAAAACAAGGGGACAAAAAATAATCACCCTGCCCCTGTCATCCCCTTCACCTGCTCCTGGGCCGTCTCAATGAAGGAAGCGATTATGCGCCCTTCCTCCCTCCAGCCGATGCGAATAGGATACTCCCCCTGCTTTCCCAGCGGAATCAGCAGCACTTCCTCCATCTGCTCCGCCGTTAGGGTGTTCCGCACAATAATCTCCGGGCAGAAACAGCCGCCCAGGCCGTGGGCGCAGAGCTCCAGGGCAAAGGCAATGTTTTCCGCCTCCACCCGGATGACCGGCGGCCGGTCAAAGGAGGCCATGGCCCGGTGGGAAAACTTCCCGGCAATATCCTTCTCCCGTCCCAGGAGCAGGGGGCAGTCCTGAAGCGGCCGGTAGTCCCCCTTTCCCGCTGCCCGGATCACCTGCTTGGAATTTTCCGGGTACAGCTGCCGGAACAGCTCCCGTTGTACCACAAAAACCATCCGTTCCCGGTACAGATCCGCCTGCCGGATCCCCGGCTGCACCGCCTCCAGATCCGAAATACACACCTCCAGCTCTCCCCGGGACAGCCGGCGGATCAGCCCTTCGTTGGCGTCCTCCAGCACCCGGATTTCAATCTGGGGATGCTCCTTCAAATACCGGGCCACAATGGGCATCAGCACAATCCGCCCCCGGTTGCCGGTGACGCCGATCTTCAGCTGCCCCTTCTCCTCCCCGGCAATCTCCCCAAAGGTCCGCCGCATCTCCCGCACCTGATGCCGTATGGACTCGGCATACTTGAGGAATTCCTCCCCGGCGTAGGTGATCTCCAGAGGGATGTGGCGGACGAACAGCTGGCAGCCCAGCTCCCGCTCCACCGCCGAAATGTGGGCGCTGAGGGTCTGCTGGGTCACATGGAGGATCTCCGCCGCCCGGGAGATGCTCCGCTCATTGGCCGTGGTCACAATATAATCCATGCTCTGCAGATTCAAAGGTTTTCCCTCCCAAATACAAATTAGGACTGTATTTATTACAATAAAATACAGTTTGATTTTGTAATTACACCAGTGTACGATAGGGAAGAAAAAAAGTCAAGGGGATTGCCATGAAAACAACAGACGCCAACGCCAGCGGCAATTTTGCCGTTTCTCCTTATCTCGCCTGCGAGCGCCGGGAAATCTACGCACTGCTGATGCTCAGCGCCGGCATGATGGGCGCTTATACCTTCAACCTGCGGGGCGGGGTGTTCTGCAACGCCCAGACCGCCAACGTGGTGATGATGGCCGTGGCCATCGGCCAAGGCCATTGGGCCCACGGCCTGTACTATCTGATCCCCATGGCCGCCTACTGCCTGGGCTCCATGCTGTCCGAAATGCTCCCCTCGCCGGTCAAGAAGCTGGGCTTCCTCCGGTGGGATACCTGCCTGGTGGCCTTTGAGGCCCTGGTGTTGTTCCTGGTGGGCTGCATCCCCCTGGAGGCGCCCCACGCCATTGTCCAGATTACCATCAATTTCATTGCCTCCATGCAATACAATACCTTCCGGCAAATGGAAGGAATCCCCATGGCCACCACCTTCTGCACCAACCATGTGCGGCAGGTGGGCGTTGCCCTGGCCAGAATCATCCGACAAAAAGACCAGGCTGCCGTCCGCCGGGGACTGGCTCACCTGGTCATGCTGCTGTGCTTCTTTGGCGGCGGTGCGGTGCTGACCCCTTTCTGCTCCCTATGGGGCGCAAGGGCCATCTGGCTGGCGCTGATTCCCAACGGCATTGTGCTGTGCCGGCTGGTGTACGCAGACCGGATCACTGAGCAGGGCCTGCTGGGGAGAAAGCCCGCCGGCCACTGAAACCGGGCCGTCACGCCGCCGCTCTCATTTTATTGGTAGACCACGGTAATCTCCTCCAGCCCCATCCGCCGGCGCACCGCGTTCATGCCGCTTACCAGATCCTCCGGCGTGTAGGAGGAATCCTCGTAGATGCTGCCGTTGAAGCAGCCGTAGGAACCATCCGTCATATAGTAATACGGCTCCCCGGCCCGGATCTGGGCGTAGGTGTCCTGGAACGTCTGCGAATCGGTTGCGGTGCCGTTGAGGGAGCAGGTCATGCCGCCGGATGCATTTTCCTTCACCTGCAGGGTGTAGGCGGTGGTAAACTGGCCGTTTTCCATGGCCTGGAGGGAGATGTCTGTCTCATAGCCGTCCATGCCCGTCAGCAGGTAATAGGTGCCGTTCCACTGCGCAAACGCGCAGTGGCGGCCAACATCGCTCTGGGTGATGATGGCGCCGGTATAGGCCAGCACTGGCTCCCCGTTTTCCAGCCTCCACACGTCCAGGCTGGGCCACACAATATCGGCCACATCATAGGGCTGGGGAACCCCGTAGCCGACAATCAGCTCCTCCACCCCATCCTGGTCAAAATCCACCGGCTCCAGCAGGAACACCCCCTGATAGTTGATAATCCCATAGCTGGCATTGGAAAAGGACAGGCTTCCGTACTGCTCTTCATACTGCTGCACCACCTGTGCGTAGGCGGCCAGGGCATCCCCGGCGGAAAACCGCAGAGTCCGGTCTCCGTCCACGGTGACCGTGGTCTCCTTCTCCCCCAGGGCCTCCGCCATCACCTGCACCGTATAGGTCCCCGGCGCCACCGGAATCCGGTACACGGATTCGCCGTTTTCGTTCTGGGTGACCTCCGGCTCCTGGGTCAGGCCCACCTGGCCGTTTTCATCATCCGCCGCCGTCACCTGCACGGAAGCATCCGAAAGGAAAGCCCCGTCCTCACCGCTGGCGATAATGTCCAGGTTGGCCACCCGCACGTCTATGGTTTCCGTGGTCCCATCCTCCTGCACCTTCAGGCAGTGGACGCTGATGCGGCTCCCGTCCACGGAGGAATCCGAGGAGGTCAGCTGCACCTCCAGATACGGCGGAATCAGGCGGAACAGCCGGTTCTGGGTCAGGGCAAACCGGCCGCCGGACCAGGGCAATACCTCATTGGTGTTTTCCCCCAGGCTCCCCTCGTAGGCTTCCACCGCCTGGTTCAGCGCCGTCTCCATATCCGTATAGCAGCCGTTTTCATCCAGCTTGGTCAGGTTCCGGGCGGTCTCGCTCAAGACCTCGTTGGAATACAGCTGGTTGATATTGCCGTCCGCGCCCACGTAGGCGTCAAAGCCCTTGCCCAGAATGGTGGAGGCCATAATCCCGCCGTCGGCATTGCTTTTGCAGGCGCCGCTGAAAAACAGGCCCCCGTCCACCGTGCTCATGTATTTCTCAAAGAAGGCCGCTTTTACCGCGTAGGTGTTGCCGCTGCTCACATTGATCAGCGTGGGGCTCTCCTCCGTGGCTGCCTGCCGGTCCTGGGAATACTGCGCCTCCGTCTCCTCTGTTACCTTCTCGTTGAGGACAAAGGCAAAGACAATGCTGCCGTTCTGGGCGGTGTACGCGCCGCCGTGGCCCTGCCAGAAGATGGCCCGGACCCGGTTTTCTTCCAGGGAGCCCAGGAACGTCTGCAGCTCCGCCACCGTGGTGTCATTGTCGTACGTCTGGGCGGCAAAGCCGCTGACCGCCCCGGAGATGGTCTCCCCGGGATTGGCAAAGCCGGACTGGACGTCCTGCCAGGTTGTCATATCCCAGACCGCAATCTGCATGTCCCCCTCCCCGGCATAATAGCCCTGGATGGGAGGGAAGTACACCGTTGTGGAGCCGTCCTCCAGGAAGAAGGAAACCGACTGCCCTTCCTCACAGAAGGCGGTGCCGGCAATCACCCCGTCCTCCTCCAGCTCCTGGCCGTAGGCATAGACCGCCTGGGCCGCCTGGGCCACCACCTCCTCATGGGGATCCAGCAGTTCCTCCTCATTGAGATACGGGGCAATGGCTTCCTGAACCCCTTCCTGGATCTGCACGGTAATCTCATAGCGGTCCTGGTCCGTCATGGGGCCGGAGCCGCTGCCTGGTTCGGCTCCTGGGCTGCCGCTTGATTCGGTTCCGCCCCACGCTCTGGCTCGGAGGCACGAACGGCCTCCAACCCTTGTGCCGGCTCCGCCGCGCCGCCTTCCCTCTGCGCCTGTCTCTCCACCGGCGCGCCGCAGCCAGTACAAAATCGTTCGTCACCCGTCAGTTCTTTTCCGCAATGCCAGCAATACATATTTTTCCTCCCATCCACTTTTCCAAACACCGATTACCGAAACCCTCATGCCCGCTGGTGCGGGTATCACCAACCATGAAAGCCCTTCGGATTGCTCCATGCTGCGCACTCCCCCCAATCCTTTAAGAGTAAAGAATAACACCTCTGGCGTCTCTTGACAAGCTGGCGAAGGAAGGCATACAATACCCATAGAAACCATATAAGCACATATCAGGGAGATAAGAGCGGGAGGGATTTTCTCAATATGAGCCAGGAGACACGAGGCCTAACAACCAAATCGGTGGCAAGAAGCATGCTCTTTTTTGCCATACCCATTTTCTTCAGCAACCTGTTCCAGCAGCTGTACAACGCGGTAGATTCTCTCATTGTGGGAAACTTTATCGGAGGGGAGGCACTAGCCGCCGTAGGTTCCTCCGGCAGTCTGATTTTTCTGCTTACCGGCTTTATCAACGGCGTCAGCCTGGGGGCTGGTGTACTAATTGCCCGGCATTTCGGTGCCGGCAATGACACGGCATTGCACCGCACAGTCCACACCACCGTGGCCTTGGGCGCAGCGGCCGGCGCCGTACTTACGGTCATCGGGGTAGCCTTTACCCCCCAGATTCTGCGCTGGATGGGTACGCCAGACAACGTGATTGGGAATTCCATTATTTATTTCCGCATTTATTTTCTGGGCTCCATCCCGGTAGTGCTCTACAATGTAGGTGCCAGTATCCTCCAGTCGGTGGGGGACAGCCGCAGCCCCATGTGCTACCTGATCGCCGCCTCCCTGCTCAACGTGGTGCTGGACCTGCTGTTCATTGCCGGTTTTGACATGGGGGTAGGCTCTGCGGCCCTGGCCACCATTCTCTCTCAGTCCCTCAGCGCATTCCTGGCATTCCATAAGCTGGGCAAAGAAAAATCCGCCTTTGGCGTCCGCTGGCGGGAGGTTCGTTTTGACCTTCCCTCCCTGCGGACGGTAGTCATTCAGGGCGTGCCCTCCGGCGTACAGAACTCCGTCATTTCCCTGGCCAATGTGGTGGTTCAGGCCAGCATCAACAGCTTTGGTGCCCAGGCCATGGCTGGCTGCGCTGCTTACAGTAAAGTAGAGGGGTTTGCCTTTCTGCCCATCACCTGCTTTTCCATGGCTCTAGCCACCTTTGTCAGCCAGAACCTGGGGGCACGGCGCCTGGACCGGGTACGCAAGGGAATGCGCTTCGGCGTCATCACCAGCGTTTGCCTGGCTGAGGGAATTGGACTGGCCATTTTTTCCCTAGCCCCGCTGTTGATCGGGGCCTTCAATCATGAGGCGGAGGTGATCACCTTTGGGGTACGGCAAGCCCGCACCGCATCTCTTTTTTACTTCCTGTTGGCATTCAGCCACTGCAGTGCTGGCATTTTGCGAGGACTGGGGCGGCCGGTGGTGCCCATGGCCATCATGCTGGCGGTGTGGTGCGCCCTGCGGATTACCTATATTACAGTAACACTTCGTTTTATTCCTGCCATTCAGGTGATCTTCTGGGCTTACCCACTGACCTGGAGCATCAGCTCCATTCTGTTTGTATTCTACTTGTTGCGGGTGGCACTGCCAGCAATGTCTGCGACTTCCGCTGACACATCCTGCCATCCATAAATTTGCGGCCAAAGCCGCAGAAAAAATTCATTTTGCTTTCAAGCAATGGCTCAAGCTCTGCTGGATATTAAGCAGCAGACATGGGGAAAGATCCCTGCTCAAAACGCTGTTGATGGAAGGGATCCTGCTGGAATATCCGGCGGGCTCCTTTATATGGTTTCCCCCTCCGAATCGTTGACGCCTCTTTCCGCCCCCGGTATAATAACCATATAGAAATCGACACGGAGGAGCGGGTTATGGGAAAAAGGAAGAAAGTCGTAGGAGTCGTAATTCTGGGGGCGTTTTTGCTGGCTCTGGCGGTGGGAGCTGCCGTGTTTTTCCGGACGGGCCGCCGTTCGGAGAGCCAGCCGTTTCAGGCCTACTGCCAGCCGGTCCGGGAAGAGGATGTGCAGGTCTCCGAGGATGGCCTGTACTACGCCGACTCCCAGATTTTGCTGACCGCCGCCCCCACCTCTTCCTTTGAGGAGGTGGAGGACCTGGCAGCGTCCTACGATGGGGAGATTGTCGGTTATATTTCCGACACCGCAGACTATCAGCTGCAGTTTCCCCGGGGGATCGCCTATCCGGAGCTCCTCTCCCTGGCTGAAACCCTGGCTGCGGATCCCCTGGCAGAGTCCGCCACGGTCTCCTACGTTGCCCTGGAAGAATACGACAGCGTGGACTACCAGGCAGATCCGTGGACTGCCACAGAGACAGCTGATTCCACCGGCTCCCGCTCGGCCTGGAGCACCGGGGAGCCGGATGGCCTGAACTGGTGGGCGGAGGCCCTGCGCCTTCCCCAGGTATGGGAGCAGGATCTGGATTTGGCCACCGTTAAGGTCGGCATCATCGATTCCATGTTTGATGTGGACCATCCGGATCTGGCCAGTCGTTTTGACAAGACCTGGAACAATCCCGCCGACGAGGCCGGAAACTGCCAGGTGGATGACCTATATCAGGATGCCCGGGATCACACAAAACAGGGGGAGCAGGTCCCCTCCACCACCCTCCACGGCACCCATGTGGCGGGGATCATTGCCGCCGAGGGCGGAAACGGTACCGGGATCACCGGCATCAGCCAGAACGCCCGGCTGTACGGCTACGCCATGAAATCCGATGATGCCGGCGAAAGCGCAGCCGGCCAATGGGGCTCTGTCTTTCAGTATAAACACGCCCTTGCCTCCCTGTTGAACGAAGGGGTAAAAATTGTCAACATTTCCATGGGGTGCTCCCAGGCCTTCCACGAAATTCCACAGGGCAACCCCTACTGGATCACCTATATCGACTCCTTTAACGAATCTATGTCCCGCTTTTTACAGCAGTACATAGAAGAAGGCCGTGAATTCCTAATCGTCAAAGCGGCCGGAAACGAAGGGCTGGACGCGGAGAACGATATGTTTTCCGGCATCACGGAGAAGTCTGTGCGAAGCCGGATCCTGGTGGTTGGTTCTGCCACCGCCGTAACCAACCCTTACGCAGCCTTTCGGGCTTCCTCCAGCAACACCGGCAGCCGGGTAAACCTGTACGCCCCGGGGGCACCCATTCTCAGCACGCTGCCCGGCGGCGGATGCGGGGAGAAAAGCGGTACCTCCATGGCTGCCCCCATGGTCTCCGGCCTCTGCTCCCTGATCTGGGGCGTAAACCCGGATCTCACCGCCGATCAGGTGACCTCCATCCTGATGCGGTCCCGCCTGGCCAACTGGTTCCAGGATGAGAGCGTGCCTGGCATTCTGACCCTGATCGGTGTGGAAGAACTGGTCCCCCTGCCGGATGCCCTGTTCTGCGTGGATCTGGCGGAAAATGAGGACACCCGGGAGCAGCTGGAGGCGGAAGGACAGCCAGCCACGGTCATGGGCGTCCTCTATTCCGGGGAGGCCGACACAGCGGGGCTGCTGGAGCTGGAATCTTTTACCATCCGCTCGGAGCCGGACGGAACCGATGCCGGTTCGCCGGACATCAGCGACCTCACCTATCTGGATTTTGACAGCTCAGACACGGCCGCCGGAACCCACAGCCTGCTCCACTACTCCACACTCCTGTCCCCCGGTGATTACAGCATAGAGGTGAAAGCCAGGGGATGCGAAGCGCTGCGCCAATCTTTTTCCGTTACCGCCGGCCAGGTACTGATACTGGATTTCTGCCTGCAGCCGGACCGGGAGCTTCTTGCCAGCGCCCTGCCGGAGGGGGCAGATTTTTCCCTGCAGGTCAGCGGGGAGATGTCCACCTACTGGCCGGAGGGGACCACGGCCGGCAGCACCTCGTCGGTTTCCCGTGAACTGTCCGCTGTGGTGCGCCGGTACGGAACGGACTCCATGTCCGCCTCCGCCCAGGGGCATCTGTCCGTCTCCACCACGCTGCCCACCGAGGGCACCACCCAGGCCACGGAATTTGCTTATCAGCATCAGTACGAAAACGGTGTATTGCAGCGCAGCTACACCCTTCCCGCTGCCAGCTCCTCCCAGGCACAGCGGACACCCCTGGAATATCTGGATCTGGGCCTTCCCGATGAGGAGTGCTGGGACAGCCTGGCCCTGCATACGGACGGGGACGGGAACCTTCTTTATACGCTCATCCTGAAGGCAGACACCCTTACGGAGGAGAACGCCCATATTCTTCTCCATGTGCTGGATGAAAATTACAGGGTCAACTGGACCGAAAACCCTGCCTACGGATGGGAGGCCGGCTTTGACGAGGCCAGCCTGCTGATCACCCTGGACACAGATGGGAAGCTGCTGTCCATTCAGGCAGATTACATGGTGAATGCGGCGGTTCAGGATGTGTTCAAGGCCAGCGGCTCCACCCTCTTTACCTTTGGAGCTGCGCCTGCTGTGGATCTGGCAGCCGGCAGCGGCTGGTGGCTGCAGCAGGATGCCTCCAACCCCTTCCTCCTGGCCTTTGGCGCCGACGGCTCCCTGACCTACTACGCCACAGTCACCCGGGAAAGCGATTATTTCAGCTCCTACTCCCTGGAGGGAGATACCCTGTGGCTGGAGCTGGTCAATCTGGATGTCAGCGGCGTCACCACCGTGCCTTACCAAGTTACCGCAGACGGCGAAAATACCATGACCCTATCCCTGGATGAATCCCAGGCCCCCCAGGACCGGGCGCTTTTAGACGGCATGGAAAGCCTTATGGCTGGTACATACCGGCGCCTGTGGTTTTCCAGCGCCCAGCTGGAAACCATTAAGACCAGCCTGGGGGTACCGGCCGGACGAACCGTGGAGGTCCAGCAGGGGACTCCCTATTATTGGGATGCCGGAGCCCGCTGGCTGATCCAGGTAAGTATTTATGAAGCGGGGAATTTTGTGGCCGGGGCAGCGTTTGACGCCGTAACGCTGGAGATGTGCACCGGGATTTATATGTATGCAGGGTGATGGGGGAGCGGGCATTTGGCAGCAATTGAAATAGACGTGTTATACGGGGAGGTATACGTATGATTCGTAACCGGTAAACGATCTGTACCTGTACTTCCTGCTTGATCTATGAGAAGATACAGGGGAATAGGACGGACGCTCCTTCCTGAATCTTTCACCGGTTTCCAGCATTTCCCCGGCAGGGACGGTGACCAGGGAAGCAGCCCCTCACAGAAGCTCAAGCCTGTATCTTCCATGTGCCTCGGTATCTCTGTCAAAAAATTCTGTGCCTGATAAATCCAAATAGGATTGATCAAATCATCCCAAAATATTTCAGTGCTTCTCGAATGGCCTGTTCCTTTTCCGGTGGACAGGAGGGTACCTTGCTGAGCTGATTGCCCAAATTGTAATTAGCCCGCTCAATGATACCGCACTTTCTCTTCACCTGTGCAATATAAAGAGAAGAAACCAAAAGTCCTGTCTGTTGCTGAACGAATTACAACCGTCTTAACTTGTTCTTCGTTGTCCAAACTGATATTCATATCTTCTTCAATGATAGGCAGTCTGAACTTGATGGATTTCAGCCACTGACCATTGGGTTGACGCTCCGGGTAAATCTGTATCTCAGAGATCAACGCCTCGATCAGCTGCCGCCGCTCCACATCATTCATCACGCCGTACAGTTTCTCAAAATAAATCAGAACTTTATAGATATTGTCGCCGGTCAGCTTTT
>CAJFTW010000043.1 GCA_904420025.1 Candidatus Pseudolachnospira avium | reverse complement strand
TATCCAACTGAGCTACTGGGACATATATCAAAAATATTCAATTTTTCCGCCCAAACGGATTCGAACGAACTGCCGCTTAGGAGGCGGACCCTCTCTCCAACTGAGGTACGAGGACATCTATTAAATTATTAGCAGGTTTCCCATTTTGACTACCGCTTTTGCTCAAAAAGCGGTAGTTAGTACTCAGTTTTAGGAGGCGGTCGCTCTATCCTACTGAGCTACAGAGACATTCCTGTTCCCGGTCGGCTGAAATTCTAAAAACCTCACACCAACCTCCGTTACTATACCACAAAACCGCTGGCCGCGCAACTACTCCTCTGAAAATTCTGCCCGGCCCTGGAGCCACACGTCCCCCTTAAAGCGCCGCCCCGGGGCAGGCTCCCCCAGCAGGTCTGCCTGGTTGATTACCAGTGAAAGCTTTAGGTCATTGCAGTCCAGCAGCATCCGGTACAGCTTCTCCCCACTCATGGTATTCTGTACCGTCTCCACCCCCAAAATTTCCGCAATAATGGCATACTGATCGCACTCCAGGCCGCAGGGCATAAAGCAGGTATCCACAATAGAGTAGACATCTTCCTGTCCGATTCTGCCTGAGATCTCCTCTGCCAGGCTCATATCTTCCATGGCCAAGGTCTCCATGGCCTTTTCATCCCCATTGCGGGCCGCCTCTATGAGCATACCCCGATTCTTTCCTGCCGCCCGGCTGCTGGCCCTCTGCCGCTCCGTTTTCCGCACTGGCAGCAATACCTTGCCGGACAGGGAAAGGGCGCTGAGATAAATCGCCCGGATTTGGGCATTCTCTCCGGAAACCAACTGGCGCCGGGCATACTCCATTCCATTGCTGAGATAGAAAATCAGCGAAACCCCCAGTGCCGGGTCTTCGCACATACCGCCGTAGGCGTTCCGATCATTCTGCCGTTCCACCACACAGGGCACCGTGGTAGAAACCGTACTGCTGTCCGCATAAGGGAAAAAATATTCTGGGCGGAAATTCTTGCCTTCCTCAAACTCCCCATACACCCGCAGGCCAATGCCGTCCCCGAAGCTCTTGCTCAGATGGCCGTACACCTCTTTCCCCTCCCGCACCAGGGAAGAGGCTGAGGGGGTACGGCATACCAGGTCCAGGAGTGGCCGGATGGCCTGGTTCTTATTATATTGGCTGAGCCCAATGGCTCTTAAATACCGATGCATCATAATAAATAAGCCCTCATAAATCCGTGTGCCCGCGCTGCGGGCACGGCCAATTCGAAAAGCAGTAATGTGCGGTAAAGCGCATGACTGTGAAGCTCATTATAGTATAAGATGCGGGCTTTTGCAACCCGTCTTTCCAGTTTCCCTCCGGCCCCTTTTTGTTGGTAACCAATCTTTTGTCATAGGTTGCTTTTTCTTTAATTAGAAAGATATTTCTCCATATTTTTGTTAAATCTATTCGTGACAATTGGGCCATTTCGCGCTATAGTAAGTACGGAACCGGGCGATGGAAAACCCGTATAAACTATTCCAGGAGGAAAAAAATATGTCTTACGTAGATGAGGTTCTTGCAAAAGTTTCCGAAAAGGATTCCCATGAACCGGAATTTCTGCAGGTTGTCAAAGAAGTGCTGGAGTCCCTGCGGCCGATGATTGAACCCAATGAGGACCGTTATCGCAAAATTGCTCTGCTGGAACGTCTCTGCGAGCCGGAAAAAATTGCCACATTTCGGGTACCGTGGGTAGATGACCAGGGCCAGACCCAGGTAAACCGTGGCTTCCGGGTACAATTTAACAGCGCCATTGGGCCGTACAAGGGCGGAATCCGTTTCCATCCTACGGTTAATCTCAGTGTGCTGAAATTCCTGGGTTTTGAGCAGATGTTCAAGAATTCCCTCACTGGCCTCCCCATCGGCGGCGGCAAGGGCGGCAGTGACTTTGATCCCAAGGGCAAATCCGAGGCGGAGCTGATGCGCTTCTGCCAGTCCTTTGTTCTGGGGCTGTACAAACACATTGGGCCCAACCTGGACTGCCCGGCCGGCGATCTGGGATGCGGAACCAAAGAGATTGGCTATATGTTTGGATACTATAAGAGAATTGTCGGCGAATATGACAACGGCGCCCTCTCCGGCAAGCCCATCAGCGTGGGCGGAAGCCAGGGCCGCAACCAGGCCACCGGCTTTGGTGCCGTTTACTTTGCGGAAGAACTGCTGAAATCTCTGGGACGGGATGTAAAGGGTACCACCTTCGCCCTGTCCGGATTCGGCAATGTGTCCTGGGGAGCCGCCTGCAAGATTGCAGAGTTGGGCGGCAAGGTTGTGGCCCTGTCCGGCCCGGACGGCTACATCTATGATCCCAACGGCGTCACCGGCGACAAGCTGGACTACATGGTGGAAATGCGGGATTCCCGCCGCGACCGTGTACAGGATTATGCGGATAAATATGGCGTGGAGTTCTTCCCGGGCCAGAAACCTTGGGGCCGCGTAAAGGCAGATGTCTACATGCCTTGTGCCACCCAGAACGATATTCGCCTGGAGGACGCCCAGCGCATGGTAGAGGAAGGCCACAGCACCACATTGATTGAGGTTGCCAACATGCCTACCACCCTGGACGCCATTGCTTACCTGAAGGAGCACAAGTGGGTAATCGCCCCCTCCAAGGCTGTCAACGCCGGCGGCGTGGCCGTATCCGCCTTGGAGATGAGCCAGAACGCCATGAAGCTTTCCTGGACGGCCGATGAGGTGGATGAGAGGCTGCATGTGATCATGAACAACATCTTTACCAATATTTCCAACGCTGCCAAGAAGTACGGCATGGAGGGCGATCTGATAGCCGGTGCCAACCTGGCCGCAGCGGAAAGAATTGTGGTTGCCATGGAAGAACAGGGGATTGTGTAATAGGGGATTGATCTCCCTTTTCCATTACGCTTCAAATACCGGGCAGGGCTCAGCTCCGCCCGGTATTTTTACTTTGAAAGCCCGGTCGCAAAGCATAGGCGGAATGGGCTGCTTGCAGGCCAGGCTGTCTATGCTTTAGCGACGCTAACCTGTATGAGCAAGAAGGCCGATAGGCCGGATTGCGAATACAGGTCGAATTGCGGGAGTGCGCAAGCACGGAGCAATCCGAAGGGCTTTCATGGGTGGTGATGCCCGCGTCAGCGGGCATGGGTTTTTGCGCAACGAGCCCGCCGCTTGACAACCGCCGCTGGCCCGGGCTATAATAGCCGCAGCAACGCAGACCAAGGATCGCGCGCCCCAACCGGCCGGCAGCGCAAGGAAGGATTCACTATGAGACAATGTATGGACGCGGAAAACCTTCACCGCAGACTGAAAAAAATTATCGGCCAGGTCCAGGCCATTGACCGAATGGTAGATGAGGATATTCCCTGCGAGGACATCCTCTCCCAGATCAACGCCGCCAAATCTGCCCTGCACCGGGTGGGCCAGGTGGTCCTGGAGGGCCACATCCGCCACTGTGTCCGGGACGGCATTGAGCACGGGGACGCGGACAAGACCATTGAAAACTTTACCAAAGCGGTGGAGCGCTTTGCCAACATGACCTGAGCCGGGGCCTTTTCCTCCGGCTTTTCTTTGCGCCCTCTTGACAACCTATACCCCTATTGGTATAATGCGCATATACCCCTATAGGTATACGGGAGGCGGAAAGATGAAGCAGCTTATGGAAAAACTGGAGCAATTTCTGGAACTGGGGGGAACCAAAAAGGAGATTGTACTGCTGGTGCTCTCCGGCATCAGTCTACTGGTCAGCATCTTTGACCTGGTTCCTCTTCCCTTTGACGCGGCCTGGGCCGCCATTATCCTCTGCGGCATCCCCATTATACTGGAAGCCATCATCGGCCTGGTCACAGCCTTTGACATTAAGGCGGACGTGCTGGTCTCCCTGGCCCTCATTGCGTCCGTCTGTATCGGTGAGGATTTTGCCGCCGGTGAGGTGGCGTTCATCATGCAGCTGGGCGGCCTTCTGGAGGACCTGACCGTTGCCCGGGCCCGGGCCGGCATTGAGAAGCTGGTGCATCTAACGCCCCAGACCGCCCGGGTCCTCACCGGCGGGGAGGAGAGGGTGATCCCGGCGGAGCAGGTACAGGTGGGGGACGTGCTGCGGGTGCTCCCCGGGGAGACGGTCCCGGTTGACGGCGTCATCCTCAGCGGCCAGACCTCCGTCAACCAGGCGGTGATGACCGGGGAATCCCTTCCGGTGGATAAAACTGTAGGAGATACGGTGAGCAGCGGCACTGTCAACCAGTTCGGCGCCTTTGAGATGAAGGCGGACCGGGTGGGGGAAGACAGCTCCATCCAGCGGATGATCCGTCTGGTACAGTCTGCGGATGCCGGAAAGGCCAAGATTGTGGGGCTGGCAGACCGGTGGGCCACCTGGATTGTGGTCATCGCCCTGTCCGCAGCAGCCCTCACCTGGCTCTTCAGCGGCCAGATCATCCGGGCGGTAACCATCCTGGTGGTGTTCTGCCCCTGCGCCCTGGTGCTGGCCACCCCCACCGCCATTATGGCCGCCATTGGCAATGCCACCCGCCACGGCTTTCTGGTGCGGGAGGGGGACGCTCTGGAGCGGCTGGCAACGGTCTCCCGGATCACCTTTGACAAAACCGGCACCCTGACCTACGGAACCCCCCAGGTGGTATGCGTCCGCAGCGCCTGCGGAGATCTTACGGAGCAGCGGCTCTACGCCCTCTGTGCTGCCGCAGAGCAGTTTTCCGAGCACCCGCTGGGCAAGGCGGTGCTCCGCTGTTACCGGCAGGAAAACACAGAGCCGGTCCTGCCCGCCCAAAATTTCCACATCATCCCTGGCCGGGGGGTCTCCGCGGTGGTGGAGGGCCAGGAGCTTCTGGCCGGCAACCGGGAGATGATGGAGGAGCACGGGGTGGCGGTTCCGGAGGCCGTGCAGGAGGCCGTGAACCGGGATCTGGACCAAGGCTGCACCGTCATCTATGTGGCGGCGGACAGCCGGCTGGCCGGTACCGTCACCCTCTCCGACACAATCCGGGAGGAGAGCGTGGATACGGTCCGCCGGCTGCAGCAGCTGAAGGTCCAGCCGGTGCTGCTCACCGGGGATCACGAAAACGCCGCCCGCACCATTGCCGGGCAGCTGCACATTTCCGAGGTACACGCCGGCTGCCTGCCGGAGGATAAGCTCCGCTGGATCGAAGAATACCAGAACGGCGGGGAAGCGGTCTGCATGATCGGGGACGGCATCAACGACGCCCCGGCCCTGAAAAAGGCCAACGTAGGCATTGCCATGGGCGGTGTGGGCAGCGATATTGCCGTGGACGCGGCGGACATTGCCCTGGTGGACGATGAGGTGAAAGAGCTGCCCCACCTGGTGGCTCTGTCTAAGCGGATGATGGTGACCATCCGCTGCAACCTGTGCTTTTCCATGGGCCTGAACTTCCTGGCCATCGCTCTGGCCATCACGGGGATTCTCAACCCGGTGGTGGGGGCGCTGGTCCACAACGCCGGCTCCGTGCTGGTCATTGTCAACTCTGCCCTGCTGCTCAAGTGGCGGAAGGCCGGAAGCTGACGCTGCCTTTTCCCTCTTGAAAGAGCAGAGGAGGGGCCGCCGGACAGAACACTCTATCCGGCGGCCCCTCCTCTGTTTTTGGAAAATCCGTCACTCTGCTTCCGTATTGCCCATCTCC
>CAJFTW010000042.1 GCA_904420025.1 Candidatus Pseudolachnospira avium | reverse complement strand
GGTCCGAGAGAATCCCCAAACGGCCGGTATACGGGTACCGGCCAGTGGACACCACATCCCCGCAGGTCATCAGCTCCGGATGCACCCGCTCCGTCATGAGAACCGAAAGTTTTTCCGCAATCTCCCGCTCCCGCATGGCGTCCATGGAGCGGCCGCCCAGGTAGACCTTGCCGCCCAGCAGCCGCAGCTGCCGGATGAGGCTCTTGAGAATGGTGGACTTGCCGGCGCCGTTGGGGCCGATGAGGGTGAGAATCTCCCCCCGCTTTACGTGGATGGCAATGTCCCGCATCAGGGGCACGCCCCGGTAGCCCACGGTCATCTGATCGGTATAGAGAAAATATTCGTTCATGGTTTCCTCCTCACTGCAGGCTCTGGCTGCGGCGGCGCACCATAATGTAGATGACCACCGGCGCGCCGAAGATGGCGGTTACGGAACTGATGCTCAGCTCCGTGGGGGCAAAGACGGTCCGGGCGATTAGGTCGCAGAACAGGCAGAACACGGCCCCGCCCAGAAAGCAGCCGGGGAGAATCAAAAGGGGCCGTGCCGTGCCGAACAGGCTCTTGACCAGATGGGGCACCGCAATGCCCACAAAGGAGATGGGGCCGGCAAAGGCGGCCACACAGGCGGAGAGGATGCTGGAGAGCAAAATCAAGGCCACCCGGAAGGCCCGGATGTTGACGCCCATGTTCTGGGCATATACTTCCCCCATCTGATAGGCGCTGATGGGCTTGGACAGGCAGAAGGAGCCGGCCAGGGCCAGCCCCACCACCGGCAGCAGCACCTGCAAGTTGCTCCAGGAGATGCCGGAAAAGCTGCCCATGGACCAGTTGTGCAGGTTGACAATGTTGGAATCGTCCGCAAAGGTCACCAGAAAATCGGTGATGGCGGAGCAGATGTAGCCGATCATCACACCGCTGATCACCAGCAGAGACATCTGCTTAACCCGGTGGGAGAGCAGCAGCACAAAGCCCATGGAGAGCATGGCCCCGGCGAAGGCGGCCAGGATCATGAGGCCGGACCCCATAATCCGCCCAGCCTGGAGCATCTGGATCATCACCAGGGCCACTGCCAGCTTGGAGCCGGAGGAGATGCCCAGCACAAAGGGGCCGGCAATGGGGTTGGCAAAAAAGGTCTGCAGCAGAAAGCCGGAGACGGACAGGGCGCCGCCCAGCACCAGGGCCGCGCAGATCCGGGGCATGCGGATGTCCCAGACAATGGCGGCGTTTTCCCCTTCCCGGTGCAGCAGAATCCGCCCCACCTCCGAGAGGGAGAGGTCCAGGCTGCCGGCATTCAGGTTCCAGAACAGCAGCAGGAACAGCAAAACCGCCAAAACGCAGAAGGACAGCAGGTACCGCCGGTGTTTTTTCTTTTCCTTAATAGATTGTTCTCCCATAATCGATTGTACTCCCGACTTTAGATGCCGGCCGGTTTTCCCGGCCGGCCGCGTTTACCCCGGCCGTTTACTCCAGCCGGTGTAGATAGGTCAGATCCTGGGGATCCTCCTGGGTGAGCACCGCGTGGATGTCTCGGATCATATCCCCCAGCCCCAGGGTGGTCTGGAACAGATTTTGCTCCGTACACCACACGTTGCCGTTTTGTACCGCCTTAAAATCCGCCAGCAGCTCGCTTTTGGAGAGCAGCTCCTCTATGGTATGCAGCTCCCCGTCAATGGTGCTGTTGTAGATCAGCACATCGGCGTCCTTGGCGCCGGCGTAGAAGGTTTCCATCTGGATGTTCATGGTGGAGAGGGCGTTGTCCTCACCGGCCAGATCCGAAAACACATATTCCCCTCCGGCCATCTCAATCATTTTTGCCACGTAATCCCCGGATTTCCGCACGTTGACGGCCCCGGTGGAGTGGATGTAGAAGAAGGCCACGGCCTTCCCGGTGCCGGGCTGGTCCAGCACCCCGGCCAGGCTGTCCAGGGTTTCCTGGTACAGGGCCTCCGCTTCCTCCTCCTTGTCCAGCAGCACCCCGTACAGCTTTAGCCACTCCATGCGGCCCAGAGGATTGCTCTCATAGCTGGAGCGCTCCACCAGCACCGGCACCCCCAGGGATTCCAGCTGCTCCTTGACCTCCGGATTGTGGTAGATCATGGTGGACTCCAGCGCCAGGTCGCAGCCCTGAGCGTAGATCTGCTCATAGTCCGGGGCGCTGTAGCTGCCGGCGTAGAGAATATCCCCGGCCTCCATGGCCTCCCGGGCCTCATCTATGTACCAGCCGGAGGCATCGGTACCGGACAGGCGGATGGAATCCAGGGCATCCAGCCGGCAGAACAGGTCCATGGCCGAGGTGGCCACCAGGTAGATGGAATCCAGGGGCTGCTGCAGCACGGTGGCCCCTTCCGGCAGGCCTGCGGGCACGGCGGCCCCCTCCGGCACCAGCAGGTAGGTGTTGCCGTCCGCAATGGAAATCCAGGCGTAGCCCCCGTCGTAATAGTCCACGGAAAACTGGTCGGCGTAGAGCAGCTCCAGGCTGTGGGTGGGGGAGAGGTCCCCCCACTGGGGGGCCTCCTCCGGGCCGGAGGAGCCGGCTGCCTCCCCGGCATCTGCTTCTGCGGTGGAGGAGCCTGCCGCCTCTGCGACGGAAGCCTCCGCTGTCTCCGCCGCGGAGCCCCCGCCGGCCACCGTGCCTTCTCCCGTGCCCCCGCCGCAGGCAGGAAGGCTCAGGCAGAGACAGAGGAGAAGCGGCAGGAGGCGGCAGGCCCGCCCCCTACGCATCTTCCTCCGCCGGCACAATAGAGGCCGAGTCAAAATGCAGGGTGTAGGAAACCTCATGGGGGACACTCATGGCAATGGTGTCCGCCACCACCGGCATTTTCCAGTCAAAGCAGGCCACCGGGATGGTAAAGGTGGAGCGGTCCTCCACAATCTCCGTGTCATACCGTACATCCTCCACCAGCATGTAATCGTAGTTGGAGCTGCTGAAGGCGATGGTGGCGGTCACCTGCCCATTTTCCACATGGAGGGCAGCCGGGGACCCTACCCCCGCCCGGCCGGAGCCGCCGCCCAGCTCCACGTCCACCCGGTACTCCCCGTCCGCCAGGCCCAGGCTTTCCGGGGTGGTCACCAGGCCGTCCCCCAGGGCACGCAGCGGCAGGGAATCGGCCCGGAACAGCAGGGTGCGGTCATACCACTGCTCCTTGTTCCGGCTGAAGGCAGCGCAGGGGATGCCGGCGTCCAGGGCCTCCACCGGCACGGTGAAGCTGTGGGAGCCATCGGCGTTTTCCGTGTAGGGGATGTAATCCTCCTGGGAAGCGGCGGCTGCTTCCTCCCCGGTGCCCATATACACATATAAGTACCCGGTGCCGCTCATGGTCATAACAGCGGTCATCTGCCCCTGGCTGACGGTCAGTTCACAGGAAACCGCGTTGAACATGGAGGAGCTGGAGTCCACGGTGACAGAGTAGGTTCCGTCCCGGAGCTGGTCCCCGGTGATGGGGGACATCCCTTCTTCCACCACCTCCTGGGCTTCCACGGTCTCCCCCTCAGAGGCCACGCCGGAGGCCGCCTGGGACTCCCCGGAATCGGTGCTTTCGGAGGCATTTTCTTCCGAAGGCTCTGCCTGGGAGGCCGTTTCCTGGGCCGTGGTTTCCGCGGCGGTGGTTTCCCCACTGCCGCCGCAGCCGGCGGCGGCCAGGGCAAGGGCGGTCAGGCAGGCCAGCCAGATTTTACTGCGTTTGGTGCGAATCATCTTATACACTCCTCCTTATTGGGCCAGGGAATCCATTGCCGCCTGGGCATGGTCCACAAACAGCTGCTGAATGGCATCCAGCTCTCCCAGGCCGCTGAGCACGGTCTCCACCTGGTAGCCGGCATCCTCAAAGGACTGCTTCCAGGTGCCCTCCTCGTCCCCGGCCATATCGTTGTTGGCATGGTCGCCGGCCACAATCATCAGAGGCCGCAGCACCACCCGGGTGTAATTTCCTTCCCCGACAGCAGCCAGCACATCGTCCAGGGAAGGGCTGGCTTCCACGGTTCCGATGTAGTAATTGTCATAGCCCTGCTCCGTCAGCATATCCTGCATGGTGGCGTAGACGGCGTTGGCCTCGTGCTCGGTGCCGTGGCCCATAAAGACAATGGCGGTTTCCCCATCGTCATACGCTGCGGTGGCCTCCACAATGGCGTCCAGCACCGTCTGGAAATCTTCCTCGCTGGTCAGCAGCGGCTCGCCCACCGCCACCTGCTCAAAGGAGTCGGAATATTCCGCCAGGGTGGTGGTCAGCTCCTCGTACTCAAGGCCGTCCATCAGGTGGGTGGGCTGCACCACCAGGGTCTTGACGCCGTTGTCAATGGCCCGCTCCAGCGCTTCCTCCACATTGTCCATGACCTCCCCGTCACGGGATTCCACATGGTCAAGGATGATCTGGCTGGTGAAGGCCCGCCGCACGGCGTAATCCGGGAAGGCAGCCTCCATGGCTTCCTCAATGGCGCCGATGGTTAGCCGGCGGCTGTCGTTGAAGCTGGTGCCGAAGCTGACCACCAGCAGCTCCGTTTCCCCAATCTCATCCTGGTTCCGGGGGTTGTCCAGGCTGGCGTCCCCGGTGTCATAGTTCTCCTCCGGATCCAGGGCCTCTGCTTCCGTGGAAGCCTCGGTGGTTTCCGCCTCCGTGGTGTCATGGGCCGTCTCCGTGGCGGCCTCCGAGGTGCTCTCCGCAGCAGCGGTGGTGGTGTCCCCGCCGCTGCCGCAGCCGGCCAGCAGGGCTGCCGTCAGGGCAGCAGCGGTAAACAGGGCGGTCAGACGTCTTTTTTTCATGGTTTTGTCCTCCTTGCAAATGGTTTCTCTGATGTATGTTCATTGGCACATCAGCCCGGTTATGGTACACCGGCCGCCTGCCCGCACGCGGTGGAGACAGAAGAAGATGCGGAATCTTCCCGAGGACAAAAAAATCCTTTTGTCCCACAGGAACAAAAGGATAGATGAATCCGCTATTGGCTGTGATCAAGTCCTCGTGATCGGGTGGTTGCCTGTACCAACACCCGGCAGGTTTCCTGGCTCACAGATCCTCACTCCTGTCCGCCTTCCCAATGGGCATCAGTGGCATACTGGACAGAAACTCCCTGTTTACAGTGACGAGATCGCACAGGCCTTGCACCTGTTTCCCTTTTACCCTCCGCCGGGGAACAAATCCCCCGCTTCGGCACCGGATGTCAAACAATATAAATTTTTTAAATTCGAAATCTGCTTGTAGTATACGCTCAAATATTGTGTCTGTCAAGAGCGGAAAAGAGGGGCAGAAAAGAGGGCCGTGGAAGGCAGCCGGGAACGCCTGTCTTGCAAAACGGGACTGTCTGTGCTATCCTTACAAAAGATATAGGTAGGAGGCGAGTGTTATGAGGCAGACAGCCAATCCGCCTGTTTACGCGCAGGTGGCCTTTGATATTGCCGCAAAGATTGTGTCCGGAGAATTGAAGGAAGGGGACCGCTTTTCCGGCCGCTCCTTGCTCAGCTCCCAGTACGGTGTTTCTTTTGAGACGGTCCGCCGGGCGGTGGGGCTTTTAAACGACTTGGGGATTGTCTCAGTCAAGAACAACATCGGATCCACCGTAACCTCCCAGAAGCGGGCGGCGGAGTATGTGGAACAGTACCAGGCTAACCGGGATCTGCTGGCACTGAAGGCCAAAATGCGGGAGCTGATTGCCCAGCGGGATGCCCTCAACGAGGAGATCAAAAAAACCTACGGGGAGATCTCCGAGCTGTGGGAGCGCTTCCGGTCCAGCGACCGGTTCCGGACGTATGAGTTTATCATCCAGCCGGGAAGCCTGGTGGAGGAGAAATCCATTGGGGACCTGCAGTTCCGCCAGCAGACCGGTGCCACCATTGTGGCGGTGCAGAAGGGGGAACAGCTGCTGCTTTCGCCGGATCCCCAGACGGTGCTGAAGGCCGGGGATACGCTGGTGCTGGCCTGCGAGCTTTCCCATATTGACGCGGTATTTTCCCTTCTGGGGAAGGATCATGCGGATTGGCAGGGAACGCCGGAATAAGCGGCAGTCCCGTAATCAAATCTTAAGGAATTGAGGGAAAGATTCCGATAAATTATCTCGAAATTTTCTGTGAGGTGTGTTATACTAAGATAGACTAGTGCCACTTGTCGGCAAGTTTTACAAGACAGCATAGGGAGTCAGAAATGGTAAATGAAGAAAAAGTGAAAATTATGACGGCGGCAGCCCTGGCTCAACACCGGCAAAAACGGGATACGTTTCTGACCGTAAATTTTTACGGAGATGATTATGTGAGCTTCCAGGCGATTAAGGCGGTAATCGGCGTCACCTTTTCGTATGCGCTGCTGCTGGCAATCTGGGCCTTGGGACGCCTGGATGCCCTGCTTACCCAGTACTCGCTGCCAGACTTGTTTGCGATGGCAGAAGGGTTCCTGGTTTTATATTTGCTTCTGCTTTTGATTACCGTATTCCTCAGCGTGCTGGTGTACACCTCCCGGTACTGGCGGGCCAGGGAAAACGTGAAGGCTTATCAGTCCAATCTGAAAAAGCTGCACCGGTTTTATCGGAAAGAGGAAAAAGATCGAAAGGAATAAGCTATGGACAAAGTGTTTGAAATCCGGCAGCGCCTGAAGGAGCTTTACGGGCGGTTTGACCTGTATATTCTGCCAGTGATCAAGTTTTTGACGCTTCTTTTGGTTCTGCTGACTATGAACAGTATGATCGGCTACCGGGAATTCCTGACCAAATGGATGATTGTGGTCCTGGTTCCGCTGCTCTGCTGCCTGCTCCCCTGGGGGGCCATGACCTTTGCGTCGGCGGTGTTCCTCATTGGCCACCTGTCCGCCCTATCCTGGGAGGCTACCGTGCTGGCTTGTGCGTTTATGTTCCTGGCAGCCATGGTCCACTACCTGTTTCTGCCAGGCTACAGTGTGGTGATTGTGCTGCTGCCCTTGGCGTTTGTGCTGAAGATCCCTTATGTGGTTCCCCTGGTGGTGGGGCTTGTGGGAGGCATTACCTCCTTTATTCCAGTGGGTTTCGGCGTGTTTGCCTACTATTTTGTGGCCTGTATCCAGCGCAGCGCTGGCTTCCTGGCGGATTCGGCGGTGAGCACCGATTCCCTTCAGCGATTTACCCAGGTCCTGGCGGGGCTGAGGGATAATTCCCTGATGTATCTGACCATTGTGGCGTTCTGTATTACGGCGCTATTGGTGTACGGGGTGCGGAAATTGTCTGCGGACTATGCCCCTTACATTGCGCTGGCGGCCGGCGGCATTGCCAATCTTCTGATGTTTTTGGCCGGCGGCTTTCTGCTGAATGTGAGCATCCCCTACGTGTCCATCTTTGTGGGCAGCCTGGTATCCATCTGCCTGGCCTTCCTCGCGCTGTTCTGGGTGCTGGCAGTGGATTACAGCCGTACCGAGTACATCCAGTATGAGGACGATGAATATGTATATTATGTAAAAGCGGTGCCCAAGATTGCAGTAACACAGCCGGATATCAAGGTACAGGAGATTAACCCGCGCGTGGAGGAGGAGTCCAACGAGGATGTCCAGGAAGCCCTGGAGATGCTGGACTCCATGGAGAAGGAAGAGGAAAAAGAGGAAGAAAAAGGTTTTTAGCTTGGGAGAGAAAATATGACAGACATTTCGAGCTTTCTGGCTGAGTTCCAGTGGCTGCAGATCCGGCCCACGGATATATTGGAAATTCTCATCATTGCATTTGTGCTGTACCATCTGCTGGTGTGGGTGAAAAACACCCGGACCTGGTTTTTGCTGCGCGGTATACTTGTGATTTTGGGGTTTTTCGGCATTGCTGCTATTCTGGAGCTGAATACCATCCTGTTCATTGCCCAGCACTCTCTGAGCGTGATTGTGCTGGCGGTGGTGGTGGTATTCCAGCCGGAGCTGCGGAGGGCCCTGGAACAGCTGGGCAAAAACAATGTGCTGATCAATTTCTTTTCCCCGGTGGAGGATGAGGCCAAAGGCTTTGACGACAAAACCATCGAGGAGCTGGTGCGCGCCTCCTTTGCCCTGGGGAAGGCCCGGACCGGAGCGCTGATGGTCATTGCCAGGGAGATCCCTCTCACCGAGTACATCAACACGGGCATTGAGGTGGACGCGGTGGTGACCAGCCAGCTGTTGATCAATATATTTGAGCACAACACCCCCCTTCACGACGGGGCCGTGATCATCAAGGGGAACCGGGTGGTGTCCGCCACCTGCTATCTGCCCCTGTCCAGCAATCTGAATATCAGCAAGGATCTGGGTACCCGGCACCGGGCGGCCCTGGGAATCAGTGAGAATACCGACAGTGTGACCATCGTGGTTTCGGAGGAGACCGGAAACGTTTCGCTGGCCCAGGGAGGGCAGCTTTTCCTGCACCTGACGGCAGACCAGCTGCAGGAGCGGCTGGAGGAACTGCGAGAGAAGAAGGAGGAGAAAACGCGGCGTATTTGGATTTTGAAGAAAGGACGGCATCCGCATGAAAAAGTGGATCACAAATAACTGGCCTCTGAAGCTGGTTTCGGTGGTGTTTGCGGTGGCGATCTGGGTGGTGATCATCAACATTGATAATCCCGTGGAGACCGTGACCATCAGCAATATCCCGGTGGAAATTGTCAATGACGAGATTTTCCGCGAGCAGGGGCAGACCTACACGGTGGTGGGGAATCTGCGGACCTCTGTGCGGGTGACCGAGCGGTGGAAGGTGACCACCGGCCTGTCTGCCACCGATTTTGAGGCAGTGGCAGATTTTTCAGATATATACCAGGAAGGGCAGGTTCCCATAACGGTAACCTGTACCAACAGCCAGGTGAGTACCAACGACTTTGTGGTGCTGGTCCCAAGCCTGGAGATCCAGGTGGAGGACCTGACCACCGTCTCTCTGGATGTGACCGTGCAGACCAGCGGTGACCCGGCGGAGGGGTACATCATAGGGGAAGCCAGCGCTGTCCCCAACCAGGTGACAGTCCGGGCACCCCAGAGCTTTGCGGAGCGGGTGCGCCAGGCGGTGGTGAATGTGGATGTCAGCGGCGCTTCGGAGACGGTAACGGCCCAGTCTACCATCCAGCTGCTGGACGCCTACGGGGATGTTATGTCCACCACGGATCTGGGAGAGGGGGATTTCTCCATCAGCAGTGAGACGGTGGATGTTACGGTGGAAGTCCTCAGCATCAAGGAGGTACCCATCACCGTCTCCGTAAGCGGCGTGGACCAGGTGGCGGATGGCTACCGCTATACCGGATACACCGTGGAGCCAGATACGGTGCGGCTGTCCGGCCTGCGCTCTGCCATGGGGCAGGTGGCTTCCATTGAGATCCCCAGCAGTGTGGCCAGCGTGGCGGATGCCAGCGGGGATGTGGTGCTGACCGTTTCTCTGGCGGAATACCTGCCAAACGGCGTGACCCTGGCGGAGGGTGAACCGGCGGAGATCACGGTGACTCTGCGGGTGGAACCTCTGGAGGAGCAGACCATCTCCGTCCCGGTTTCCATTTTGACGGTGGAAGGGCTGGAAGAAGGGATGGAGTACTCCTTCACTGGCAGTACCTTCAGCATGCGGGTGCGGGGGCTGGCGGAGGACCTGGAGCACCTGACGGATGAGAGCCTGTCCGGCACGGTGGACCTGTCCGGGCTGGCGGCGGGCCTGCACACGGTATCAGTGGATATTACCCTGCCGGACCAGGATGCCTACGAGCTGGTGGCCAATCCCACCGTGAACATCCGACTGACGGATCTGAACGCGGAAAGCGATCCGGCGGAGGAGAGCAGCGCCGGCAGTGAGGCCTCGTCCGAAGCGGCGGAGGAAACCCAGTAGGAAGAGACAGAATAGGAGATGAGGGAGAAGCTGCCGGCAGTGGGCGGCAGAACAGAAAATATGGTATCGGGAAAAGTGAAAGTGACAATAGCGATGGGCCTCCACCTGCGGCCGGCGGGCATCCTGTGTAAGCAGGCAACCCAGTACCAGTGCCGGATTGAGCTGGATACCGGCCGTGCGGTGGTCAATGCCAAGAGTGTACTCAGTGTCCTAGGCGCCTGTGTGCGCTCCGGCGATGAGGTGCGCCTGATCTGTGACGGCCCGGATGAACAGCAGGCTTTTGATGAATTGAAGGATTTGGTGGAAAACAAGCTGGAAAGCAAGCTGGGGAATACAGCCAGCAAGGGTGACACCCTTCGGGTGTAGGCAGAGAGAGGAGAGATTATGTTGAAATATCAGAGATACCGCAGGGTTCCGGTGCTGCATTATCCGGAGCGGAAATGGCCGGACCGGGAGATCCAGAAGGCGCCGGTGTGGTGCAGCGTGGATCTGCGGGATGGCAACCAGGCGCTGATTGAGCCCATGGTGGTTTCGGAGAAGGTGGAGATGTTCGGCCTTCTGGTGAAGCTGGGCTTCAAAGAGATTGAGGTGGGATTCCCCTCCGCCTCCCAGTTGGAGTTTGATTTCCTGCGCCAGCTGGTGGACCGGAAGATGATCCCGGATGACGTGACGGTCCAGGTGCTGACCCAGTGCCGGGAGCATTTGATCAACCGGACCTTTGAGGCCCTGCAGGGGATTCCTCGGGCCATTGTCCATATCTACAATTCCACCTCCACCCTGCAGCGGGATGTGGTATTTGGAAAATCCAAGGAGGAGATCAAGCAGATTGCGGTGGACGGCGCCCGGCTGGTGAAGGAGAAGGCCAAGGACTTCCCCGGGGAGATTGTGCTGGAGTATTCCCCGGAGAGCTTTACCGGCACGGAGCTGGACTACGCCCTGGAGGTGTGCACGGCGGTGCAGGAGGTGTGGCAGCCCACGGCGCAGCACCCCATGATCATCAATCTGCCGGCCACGGTGGAAATGAATACGCCCAATGTGTACGCGGATCAGATTGAGTGGATGAGCACCCATTTCCAGAACCGGGATACCATTATCCTCAGCGTCCATCCCCACAATGACCGGGGCACCGGCGTGGCGGCGGCGGAGCTGTCCCTGCTGGCCGGGGCGGACCGGGTGGAGGGCACCCTGTTCGGAAACGGCGAGCGCACCGGCAACGTGGATATTCTGACCCTGGCCTACAACATGTTCTCCCAGGGCATCAATCCGGAGCTGAACCTGGAGGATATTAAGGAGATCATTGAGGTATACGAGCATTGCTGCAAAATGAAGGTACACGAGCGCCATCCCTACGCAGGCAAGCTGGTGTTTACCGCCTTCTCCGGCTCCCATCAGGATGCCATCAACAAGGGTATGCGGGCTATGGAGGAGCGGCAGAACCCCTACTGGGAGGTGCCGTACCTGCCCATCGATCCCACGGATGTGGGACGGGAGTACGAGCCCATTGTGCGGATCAACAGCCAGTCCGGAAAGGGCGGCGTAGCCTATGTGATGGAGTCCTACTTTGGCTTCAAGATGCCCAAGGGCATGCACCGGGAGTTTGCGGACGTCATCCAGGCCATTGCGGAAAAGCAGGGAGAGGTTTCCCCGGAGGAAATCTATCAGAAATTCAAGGCAGAGTATCTGGAGCTGACCGATCCCTTCGAGCTGGTCCACTATGAAGTGGCGGATGTGGGCCAGGATACCCGGGCAAAGGTTACCTTCAAATATGTGGGGCAGACCTTTGAGGCGGAGAGCGTGGGCAACGGCCCCATTGACGCGGTGAAAGCGGCCATCCTCTCCCAGGTGAACCTCAGTGCCAAGGTGCTGGATTACGATGAGCACGCCCTGACCCAGGGCTCCAAGTCCAAGGCCGCGGCCTACATCCACATGGTGGATCTGGATACCGGCCGTACCACCTATGGCGTGGGCGTCAGCTCCAACATTACCCGGGCCTCCATCCGGGGCATCTTCAGCGCTTTGAACCGCCTGTTCGGCAAGAGGAAAGTATGAAAGCGGTGATTCAGCGGGTGGCCCATGCCTCTGTACGGGTGGATGGGGAGACGGTGGGGGCCATTGGCCCCGGCTTCCTGGTCCTCCTGGGGGTCGGGCAGGAGGATACCCGGGAGGATGCGGCGCGGATCGCTAAAAAGCTGTCTGGCCTCCGGATTTTTTCGGATGCGGAGGGGAAGACCAATCTGTCCCTGAGGGATGTGGGCGGAGCAGTGCTGGTGGTTTCCCAGTTTACCCTCTACGCCGACTGCCGGAAGGGCAACCGGCCCAGCTTTGTCCACGCGGCGGACCCGGGGATGGCCCAGGAGCTTTACGAGTATTTTGCGGATTGCTGCCGGGCGTATGTACCCCAGGTGGAGACCGGCGTTTTTGGCGCTCACATGGAGGTGGAGCTCCTGAACGATGGTCCTTTTACGGTGATATTGGAGTAAAAAACGTATGACACGAAAAGAGTTTCTGGACATTCTGGAGAGCAGCCTGAGAGGGCAGCTTCCTCCCTCGGAGGTGGAGGCCAACCTGCGCTACTACCGGGAATACATTGCCGGGGAGGTGGCCAAGGGGCGGCCGGAGCAGGAGGTGCTGAGGGATCTCGGAGATCCGCGGCTGATCGCCCGCAGCATTTTGAACGCCGCCGGGAACCGGGGCTTCGAGGACGCCGGAGGGGAAAGCCGCCGGCCGGAGGGGCGCGCCCGGGGAGGGCGTCAAAATGGAAGGAATTCCCATATCCTGTCCTGGAAATGGATTTTGATTTTGCTGGCGGTTTTGCTGCTGGCGCTGCTCCTGGTGACGCGCGTTATGTTTGTGATTCTGCGTCTGTTCCTTACGCCGGCTTTTTGGGTGCTGATTGCCCTGGCATTCGGCGCCGGATACTTTTTCCGCCGGCGCTAGGCGAATAATTCTATCTCCGATTGGGATACTAACAGCGTAACCCAACTTGAACTTCAGGAGGTAGAAAAATGGAGTACAGAGAAAAGAACAAGACCGAGAATAAAACCCAGAACTGCGACAATCGCATGCAGGGCTGCCACAACCGCGGTGACAACCGGATGCAGAATAGCACCAACCGGACGGAGAACCGTTCCCAGAACGGCGGCATGAACCGCAGTGAGCAGAACAGCAAAAACCGCAGCGAGCAGAACAAGACCCAGAATAAAGGCCAGAACAAGGCCCAGAACAAGCGCAGCGAACGGGAGTTTTAAGGCTGGCAGACAGTATACTGCAGGAGGGGGCGTTCCGCGG
>CAJFTW010000041.1 GCA_904420025.1 Candidatus Pseudolachnospira avium | reverse complement strand
TATACCTTTATGCCGTGAGGGACACGGCTAACAGCGGAAACACCCTTCGGGTATACCTTTATGCCGTGAGGGACACGGCTAACAGCAGAAAGGAGGCTGTCTTTGAAACAGCGTTTAAAAGAAATCCGAAAAACCCTGGGTCTGAATCAGACGGACTTCGCCAAACACCTGGGGATAACACAGACTGCGTACTCCATGATTGAAAACGGAAACCGTCCTCTGGCGGAAAAATATATAAAAGTGATCTGTTCGGTATTTCATGTCAATGAATTTTGGCTGAAGACGGGTACAGGGGAGATGTTCCTCTCCTCCCCTTATGAAAAAGAATTTACAGAGATTTTCAGCCGTCTGACACCGGTGACCCAGCAATACCTGCTGCTCATGGCGCGGGAACTGTTAAAGACACAGCAGAAACTGCTGTACCCAGAAAAAAAATGGAAATAAGAACCGAATAGGAAAAGATTTGCCGCTTCATTCCAAAAGGCCGGTGGCCCTCCTCTTTACAGAAGTTGGGTCACCGGCCTTTTAGCCGCAATGATTTTAACCGCAATCCAATGGTAGGCCATGGCGCCCGCCAGGGCAGCCTGCCTTACTCCAGGCTATCCTCCGGCGCCGGATCCACACCGCCGGAGCTTTCCCCTTCCGAGGAAGGCTCATTGGAAGCGGAGGTCTCCGATTCCCCGGAATCCTCCGTGGGAGCCGTTGTCGGGTTGGTGCTCTCCGGAGCCGTGGTGCCCTGGGTTGCACTTTCCGAAGTGCTGGGCGCCGTGGATTCCGGCGTGGAAGGCTCCGGCGCCTGGGTGGTGGTGGTTTCCTCCGGCGTGGTCTCCGCCGGTGTGGTCTCCTCCGGCGCCTCATAGGAATCCTCCCCGCCGAACACAATCACCGGCGTACCCACGGAGATCATGTTGTACAGGCTCCGGGCTTTGCTCACCGGCATGTTGACACAGCCGTGGGATCCCTCCGTCAGATACAGATCCCCGCCAAACTCGCTTCTCCAGCTGGCATCGTGAAGGCCGTAGCCGCCATAGAAGGGCATCCAGTAATCCACATGGGACTCATAGTCCTCGCCCCGCAGTGTCCGGTCCGTCTCTTTGCTGTAAACATAATACACGCCCCGGACCGTCTTGGTGTTCCGGATCACCCGTCCGGATACAATGGCGGTGCTCAGCTCCAGATCCCCGTCCTCATAGTAGTACAGCATCTGGTTGGTCAAATCCACCTCTATGTAAGTGTCTCCAATATCCGTGCTTCCCCGGTCCTTCCCGCTCTGGGAGTACACTGGATCCCCGGTGACCGTGCTGCCGGACTGGATTGCCTCCGTCACCTGGGCCAGGGTTGCCTCCTGATCCAGCTTCCATCCATAGTTGCCGCCGCTGACCGTCACCCGGCCGCTGCTGGTGCTGCGGAAGGAGCGGGAGGTCCCCACCGTGTCGTACGCCTCCGCCAGCCCCTCCACCCAGGCCTGCAGCAGCTCTGTATTCAGGCTGACCTGGCTATTTTCATCACAGACAATGGCTTCCCGGACCGTAGCCGGATCCAGCGTCTCCGTCTCATCCCCAAAGGTATAGGAAATCCGGGCCTTGTTGTAGAGGTTCATGGTTTCCACTGCCTGCTCCATGGCCGCGTCCGCCTGCCTCACCGCGTCATAGCAGCCTGCCTCCTCCAGGGAAAGGGTTGTATGCAGCGTGCCCACCGCCTCCTTGGCCAGGGTAAACACCTGTTCCAGGTCTACCCGGGTCCCCAGGGTCTCCGGATGAAGCACGTACTGGTCGGTGGCCTCATCGTAGGCAATCTCCGCGTCCACCGAGTCAGTCATGTTCTGGAACAGCGGGCTCTCTGCCAGCCGCTGCTCCAGCAGGCTTTCATCATACTCCCAGCCGCTGGTGAACGTGAAGGAAACGGGGTTCTCCTCCGCATCCCTCCAGCTGGAGGAATCCTGCTGGTCAATCAGCGTCTGGAAATCCACGTCAAACAGCATGGTCAGGCCGATCTCCGACGCCTGTATGGTATCCTCCATACCATTGACACCCTGAATGGTCAGGGAGTAGTCCTCCACCTCCTGGGAGAACAGCGCATTGACTTCCTCCGCCGTCATGTTGGAGCAGTCCTGATCGTTGATCCGCGTACCGGGAAGGAAATGACTGTCATAGTAGGAAACCATCTGCCGGTTTTCCACCAGCCGGGAAATCCCCCAGCCTCCCAGGGCCAGCACCACCACCGCAACCACCGCCACCGCGGCAGCCACCAGAATCCGCCGGCGCTTCCGGTCCGCATTCTGCTCCTCATCCTCCGGTTCCCCCTCCGGCTCTGCCTGCTCCAGCACACGCCGGGGCGGCCGCCTCCGGGGCGGTGCCTGGACGGGCTCCTCCCAGGTCACCCGGATATCCCGGCCGTCCGGCTCCTCCTCCGGCGGCTGCCGGCGGTCCGCACCCAGGCCGGAAAGAATGGCCTCTGCCGCAGAGGTTTCCTGGCTGGCCTGATGCAGCGCCTCTCCCAAGTCCTCCGTGCTCAGGTCCAGATAGTTGGACACATCTCCCATGGAGACATCCCCCATGGACACCGAGGGCATGACACGGGTCTGGTCCAGATCTTCAATCTCCACCCGGGGCATGCTCCGAGTCTGATCCAGATCCTCCACCCTCACATCCGGCATCACCCGGGTTTCCTCCCGGGCCCCTTCTTCCCTCCGGTTTTCCGCCGACGGGGAAGCAGCCTCCGCCTCCTGCCGCATTACAGCGTCCACGGTGGGAAGGCTTCGGGTTACGTCCAGGTCTTCAATCTCCACCTTCGGCAGGCTTTTGGTTATATCCAGATCCTCAACCTCCACTTTCGGCAGGCTTTTGGTGACATCCAGATCCTCCACTTCCACCTTCGGCAGGCTCTGGGTTATATCCAGATCCTCTATATCAATCCGGGGGAGGCTTCGGGTCATGTCCAGATCCTCAATCTCCACCTCCGGCATCTGGGGCTCCTCCGGAAGGTTCCGTTCCGGCCGTACCCGGGCCGTCCGGCTTTCCTCCCGGGCGCCGCCGGCCATTCTTTGATTTCGCTCGGAATTCCCCCGCACAATTGTCCGCTTCTCTCTGCTCATAAAACCCCCTGTTTCTATGTTTGAGCGGCCAAGGCCTTTCCTATGGTTTACGTAGAGTTTATCAATCTTTCCCAGGAATTGCAAGGCCTGGCCGAATAACATCAGAAATCTTTAAGAAAAAAGGCCCTCCGCCCTGCGGAAAGCCTTTGTTTCTCTGTGTTATTCCTCTACCGGAATCACTTCTTTTTTGTTATAAGATCCGCAAGCCTTGCAGACTCTATGAGGTACCATCAAAGCGCCGCATTTGCTGCATTTGACCAAGGTAGGTTTGCTCATCTTCCAATTTGCTCTGCGGCTGTCTCTTCTTGCCTTAGAGGATTTATTTTTGGGACAAATAGACATGTGATTCTACCTCCTATCTTTCCAGATTTCCCGTACTTTCTCAAACCGTACTTATCGATTATAACCACTGTGCCCCTGTTTGTCAACACCTTTTTCCCGCTATTTTCCACCTATTTGCACTCCTTTGCGGTGTGGAAGCTTCCAGGGCACGCCGGTGTGCCGCCCGTTCCCTGCCCGGCGGAAAAAGCTGGCCGGAACCGGTGTCCCCGTGATATAATGATACCAGGGGCAAAAGCCTTTAGCCATGCCATGCAGGATTGCGGGAGCACGCAGTGCAGAGCAATCTGGTATCATAGGGGGCAAAACACCTTTTGACCCCAACATCATCCTAATGGGGCGGGCCAGCAGGAGCCGGCTCACGCACGGCCAGCGGCGTATGCCGGCCACAGGCTCTGCCTGTGATTCCATGGCCGCAGCAATTTGACAAAGGCAGGGCTTTCTATGAATATCACGGCACTGATCACCGAATACAATCCGTTTCACAACGGCCACCTCTACCACCTGCAGCAGGCCCGGGCGCTGACCGGGGCCCATGGGGTGATGGTGCTGATGAGCGGCAATTTTGTCCAGCGGGGGCTGCCGGCGCTGGTGGACAAGTACCGGCGGGCGGAGATGGCGCTGCGGGCCGGGGCCGATGCGGTTCTGGAGCTGCCGGTGGCCGCGGCCACGGCCAGCGCCGAGGGCTTTGCCGCCGGCGCCGTCTCCCTTCTGCACCAGCTGGGGGCCGTGACCGATCTGGTCTACGGCTGTGAGACTGCGGATCTAGGCCAGATCCACCGGCTGGCCGCCTTTCTGCTCCGGGAACCTCCGGCCTTCCGCCAGGCCCTCCAGGCCGGCCTGCGGCGGGGCCTCAGCTTTCCCGCCGCCCGGTATCAGGCGGTGCAGGGGCTCCTGCCGGACGCCGCGCCGCTGCTTTGCTCCCCCAACAATATTCTGGCGGTGGAGTATCACAAAGCACTGCTGCGCCTCCACTCCCCCATCCGCCCCCACGCCCTCCAGCGGCAGGGGGCCGGCTACCACGAGTCCGCCTCCACCCTGCGCCGCCTGCTGGCGGAGGGGAACACTGCGGGGCTGGCAGGCCAGGTGCCGGGCTTTGTCCCCGCCCTGCTCCCTTATGCCATGGACGCCGATGACTTTTCCCAGATGCTGCTGTACCGGCTGTTCACCCTGCCGGAGGCAGAACTCACCAGCTTTGCCGATGTGACGCCGGAGCTGGCCGCCCGTATCCTCCGCTTCCGCTCCCCGGACCAGACCTTCCGGCGGCTGGCCAGCCAGGTCAAAACCCCCGCCCACACCCTGACCCGGGTACAGCGGGCCCTGCTGCACATTCTGCTGGACATAAAAAAGGGGGAGCCTCTGCCCCCCGCTGTCCGCCTGCTGGGCCTCCGCCAGGGCACGGAAACGCTGCGCGCCGTCAAGCGCCGCTCCCGCCTCCCGGTGGTAACCAAGTACGCGGATTTTCCGGCTGAGCTCACCGCCCCGGAGCGGCGCGCCGCCGACCTCTACCGGCTGGCCGCGTGGAATCGCCACGGGATTCTGCTCCCGGACGAATACCACGCAGGGCCGCTGGTGCTCAGCCCGTGATGCTGGACCGGAGCGACAGCTCTCCCTTGACAAACTTGTACACCTTGGGAGATATGGGCAGATCCACCGTTTGGGCCTTGTCGCCTTTTCCATAGGCGATGATGGCCCGGTACCCCTTCACGTGCTTCAGGAAGCGCCAGTTGACAATGGCCCCCTGGCTGATCCGGAAGAACATGGACTCCGGCAGCAGCTCCTGATACTTATACATGGGACGGTAGGAACGGTACACATCGCCGTCTGTGGTGTGCACCTCCGTCACCCGCTGGCACTTTTCCAGATAGGCAATCTTATCAATGTGCACATGGTAGTGCTCATACTCGTGGACAATGTCCAGGAAAGGGTTGAAGCTGATGTTCAGATAGCTGCGGATCAGCTTCTCCAGATTGCGCTGTACTTCCTGAATGTCTCTGGAAAAGGGGATGTTAAAAAGCATGGTTCATCTTCCTCCTAGTTTGAAATGAATTGCTCAAAATACACATAGTGATAAGTTCCTCGCTTACAGTACGGACAAGGTTGCCGTGACAAAGATCTCAAAGTTGTTCTCATTTTCTACGAAGAAGCGGTAAGTGCCGGTCTGGTCAAGGGCAAACGAATGGGAAAAATATCCGGAAGAACGCACTGCCCGCAGCGTGCCATCCGGCTCGATGATGCCGCACAAAATTGTAGCACCATCACAGCGAACAGCTATATTGATATACTCTCCCGAACTGGCCGAAAATCCAAAGGAACGGCAGAAGGTATTGGCCGGAATATCCCACTCATACTCTTTTACCAAGCGCGTTGGAGTGTCATTCAGCCCCTTCTCAATGACATTCATGCTGTCCCAGTCCACCATATCCGCCGGGATCTCAATCTCTCCCGCCTCATTGACAAAATATTCCTCGCTGGCCTCCGCCGGTTCTGCCAGCTCTGCCGCGGCTGAGGCTTCAAGCTCCAGCTCCCGGGTACTTTTATAAATCCAATCATACCCGCTCGCCATCCCGTGGCTGGCCGCGTAGGCGGGGACATTGTTAACCGTCACAAAGACGGCCGCCAGCAGGATGGCCAGAAACTTCGGCAGCGGCTTTTTCGTTTTCTTCATGTTGCACATTCTCTCAACTCTCCTTTCCAAAACTTTCTCTGTTCCGTAGAGGGAGATGAAGAAGGTCATTGGCTTTTTCTTCCCCTCCTCCTCCTCTTCCTCCACTTCCACATGCGCCAGCAGAGTCTCCGCGTATTCCCGGGGATGGAAGAACTCTCCTCCGGCTCTGCAGACAGCCAGGTCACAGGCGGTTTCTGACCAGTCCTCATAGATCTCCACCAGGTTCCTCACCGCAGGGTTAAACCAGTGGATCAGCTGGACCAGAAAGCAGGCAATTTTCGTGCCCAAATCACAGTGCAGGTAATGTGTCAGCTCGTGAAGGAAAATCATGCGAAGCTCTTTCTCACTGTACTGCACACCGTAAGGAAGCAGAATTGCCGGCCGGACAATCCCGGTCCTCACCGGTGAAAAGCACAGGTCATTGGCTACCAGGTCAATCGGACGGCGTATCCCCAGCTCCCCGCAGATTTCCCGGAACAACTCCTCAACGCCCTCCTGCTCCAGCGGCACATCGCCTCTGCGCATCCGGATGTCCCGCCTCAGCAGACGCATCTGCTGGGGCAGTTGAACACAGATTGCCACGAGCCACACAACAGCAAACACCTTCAAAGCAACAGAAATGATGTTTGTAGTTAAGAAAAGAGCGCTAAAGAAACGTTCGTGCGTGGAATCCATCAGGCCAAAATACACCAGGACATACCCAATAGGGCAGAGATACAAAAGCACGGTCAGCTTCAGCATCGGAAGAATCCAGTCCGGCCTGCGGCGTTCCAGCACCGGGAGCAGAAGCCGCCACTCAAGCAGGCCGCAGGAGCCTGCTATTGAGCAGAGGCATACCGCAAAGAAGATTTGGCTAATCCAATCCATCAATCAAGGCCCGGATCCGCTCGATCTCCTCTTTCTTCAATTTCCGTTGTTTGTTCAGTGCACTGAGGAACAGGTCCGCGTCATTGTTGCACCACAGATCGGCGCACTTGGTGATCTGGCCTTTTCCGTACTCCTGCTCCTCCACCAGCGGATGGTACAGGAAGCTGCGCCCCTGGCGGTACATATTCAAGAAGTCTTTCTTCACCAGGCGGGTCAGGAACGTAGAGACAGTCTGAGGCTTCCACTCTTTGTTGTACCGGGTGTTCACCTTGCTCATAATCTCCGGCAAAGCCATGTCGTGGTCTGTCTCCCAGATACACTTCATCACAACTACTTCGCATTCTGTCAATGCCTTCACGAGTTTACCTCCCATAATTTACCTGTGTAGTCATACTACCACATTTTTTCCAAATGCGCAACTATCAGGTTAGTTTTCGACACAAATTGTTACATTTAGAAGCATATCACGGTTCAAACGTTCTGTCGAGCGTTTTCTTATGCAACATTTTTTCGCATTAAACCATTTGAGGTTGCAAAACCGCCTCCCAATGCATGACCTTCCCCATTGGAAAAGGAGCCCCCCGCGGAAGCTCCTTCCATGCTTTGTTACGGTTTTACTTTTCAGGATGCCTCCCCGCCTACCTCCACCAGCTTGCCGCAGACTACGTACCGGGCGGTCTCAAAGTCATAGGCACAGGTGTAGAGGGTGACCATGCGGTCGGCGGAGGTCATCTCCACCGGGCTGTCGAAGGTGGACTCTGCCCGCAGGCTGTCTATATAGTCCTGGTATTCCTCCGCTGTGGCAAAGTTCAGCGGGATGCCGTCCGCCCCGTCCACCAGGGTGCCGGCAAAAAGCTCAATCCGGTAAGTCTTGTCCGGCAGGTAGAGCATGAAGTACGGATGCTCCGGATAGTAATCCGGATTCTTGTAATTGTCCAGGATGTGGAACATGGTTCCGGCTTTAATGTTGTGGCCGTAAATCACCGTGTTCTGATCCAGGAAAGCCGGATCGTTCTGGTAATCAATGAACAGGGTGCCAAACCGATGGTAAGATCCGTCCAACAGGCGGCGCAGGTAATACTCATTGTCCGGCCCCTGGACCACCGGATAGTCCACCACGGTTCCCTCGCACTCCAGCCATCCGATCACATCCTCATTTTGCTGCCAGAGGGATTCAAAATCAATCTTGCGCAGGGTGATGGTCTCCTCCTGCCCATCCTCCCCCTCCACCACAGCGGTCTCCGTCTCCGGAAGGACTGCCTGGGAAGCAATCTCCGCATACGCGTCCTCGCCCTTCTTGTCCTCCAACAGCTGGCTGACAATCTGGTAGCCGCAAAAGACCATCACTCCCAGGAAAAACACAATCAGAATGTTCAAAAACCAGGTACTCTTTTTCTTTTTTCGGCTTTGTCCCCGTTTTGGCATAAGTTTCTCTTTCCTTTGCTGCGTTCTAGCTTGCTGCATGTTTTTTGGGCCACGCAGCTAGCATAGTTTTGTATCTTCCATCCGCGCCTCAGTGCTTCCTCCACAGTGCCGGCATAATCAGCAGCAGAATGGGGAAGATCTCCAGGCGCCCAATGAGCATATCCAGGCTCAGAACAATTTTGGACAGGGAGGAAAGCGGCGCAAAGCTTCCCATAGGCCCCACCACCGGGCCCAACCCTGGCCCCACATTATTCAGGCAGGTAAATACGCTTGAGATCGTAGTTACCAAATCAAATCCATTGATGGATACCAGGAGTACGGACAAGAACATAATCACGAAATACGTAATCAGATACACGTGCACGCCGTGGACCGTATCTTCCTCCACCACTTTCCCTTCGGCCCGGACCAATCCCACAGACCTGGGATGCACCATCCGGCGGATTTCCCGGCGGATGGATTTGAGAAGGATAATCAGGCGGATGGTCTTGATCCCTCCTCCGGTGGAGCCGGCGCAAGCCCCCAGCACCATCAGCAGCAGCAGGATAGTCTGGGAAAAATAGGGCCACTGGGCAAAGTCTGCTGTGGCATAGCCAGTGGTGGTAATAATAGACCCCACCTGGAATGCCGAATAGCGGACGGACTGGGCCACACTGCCGTACAGCGAATAAATATTCACAGCAATCATGGCAATACTGGCCAAGATAATCCCCAGATACCACCGCAGCTCCTCGCTCTTCAGCGCCTGCACCACCTGGCCGATGAGGATCAGGTAGAACAGGTTAAAGTTGATGCCGAAAAGGATCATAAACACGGTGACCACCACGTCTATGTAGACACTGTGGTAGTGGGCAATGCTGTCTGCGTGGATACTGAATCCACCGGTGCCGGCGGTGCCAAAGGTGTAGACCAGGGAGTCATACAGAGACACGCCGCCCAGCATCATCAGGACCACCTGCACCAGCGTCATGCCAATGTATATGGCATACAGGATCTTGGCAGTGGACATGGCCTTGGGCACCAGCTTGCCCGCCGTGGGCCCTGGCATCTCCGCCCGCATCAGGTACAGGGAATTTTTGTCCGACAGGGGGATGATAGCCATGACAAATACCAGCACGCCCATGCCGCCCACCCAGTGGGTAAAGCTGCGCCAAAATAAAATCCCCCTCGGCATTGCCTCCACATTGGCCATCACCGTAGAGCCGGTGGTGGTAAAACCGGAAACAGCCTCAAAAAACGCGTCAATAAAATTGGGAATCGCACCGCTGATCACAAAGGGAAGCGCTCCACAGGCGGACCAGAGGACCCAAGCCATTCCCACAATAAACAGGCCCTCCTTGGCATAGATCGTCCGGTTCTGAGGCTTTTTACGCCCCAGAGCCAGGCTTACCAAAATCAGGCCCGCCGCAACTGCAAAAAAAGCGGCCCAAGTCTCCTCCCCGTACAAAATCGCCACCGCCATGGGCAGCAATAGCAGGACACCCTCCATTCCCATCAGGCGGCAGAGGATGTAGCCGATCATCTTTCCATTCATAACCCTGCGCCCCCTTCTAGACCAGCATCTCGTGAAGGGACTTCACATGGGGATGGGTGGTCACCAGCAGCACGCGGTCGCGCACCTCTATGGTGTCGTTTCCGCCCGGCACAATCCGTTTCCGATCCCGCACAATATAGGCGATCAGAAATCCCGGCTGCAGAGAAAGGTCTTTCAGAGGGATGCCGGTAAAACTGGTCTCCTGCTCCACGGAGAACTCCAAAGCCTCCAGACGCCCTCCAATTAAACGGCATAAAGACTCCACGCTGCTGTCTTCCGCAGAGGCAGACACGGCCCGCACATACCGCAGAATCTGGTTGGCCGTAATCTCCTTGGGGGAGATGATGGTTTCAATCCCAATATTCTCCAGCATATCCGTAAAGGGAAGCTGGGTCACCTTGGTCACCACTTTAGAGACGTTCTGGGTCTGGGCATACAGAGATAGAATAGCATTGATCTCATCCAGGCCCGTCATGGCCACAAAGGCGTCCACCCCTTCAATCCCCTCCTCCTGGAGCAGGTCCTGGTTGCTGCCGTCCCCGCAGATCACATCCGCCTTGGGAAGGCTCTCGCACAGCTCCCGGCACCGGGTCGGGTTCTGTTCGATAATCTTCACCCGCATCCCCTGCTCCAGCAGCCGCTTGGCCAGATAGTAGGAGATCTTTCCGCCTCCGGCGATCATCACATTCCGCACACTGCTGCGGAACCGGTCAATCTCTTTGAAAAAGGTCTGCATGTCCTCGTGGGAGGAGACAATATAGATTTTGTCTCCCACTTCCAGCACATCGCTGCCTCCGGGGATAAAGACATCCTTCTTCCGCTGTACCGCACAGACCAGTACCTGGAAGCTGAACCGCCGGCCAATCTCCGTCAGGGATCTGCCCACCAGCGGGTTTCCCTCCTCCAGCGGAAAGCCGATCAGCTCTACCCGGCCGTTGGCAAACAGCTCGATGCTGTTTGCCGCCGGGAAAATCAGTACGCGGGAAATGGCGTCCGCCGAAGCCCACTCCGGATTGATGGCAAAGCTCAGCCCCATCTCCGCCTGGATATAGGGAAGCTGCTCATAGTATTCCGGCTTCCGCACCCGGGCCACGGTCCGGGCAGCCCCCCTCTTTTTGGCCAGCAGGCAGCAGAGCATGTTCAGCTCATCCCCATCCGTACAGGCAATCACCAGATCTGCCTCCGGCACACCGGCTTCCGTCTGCACCTCATAGCTGATGGCATTGCCCTCCAGGCAGAGGACATCTTCATTGTTGGCCAGTGACTCCAGCGCCTCTGCATCCTGGTCAATGGCCACCACATCGTGCCCTTCCTGGGACAGCTGCTCCACCAGCTTATGCCCCACTTTCCCGCATCCCATCACCACAATTTTCATATCCCGCCTCCGGCAACCGCCTTTATTCTTCTGTCACACAACGAATGGAAAGCTCTTCCAGCTGCTTCGCATCCACCACGTCCGGCGCGCCGGTGAGCAGGCAGGAAGCATCCTTGGCCTTGGGGAAGGCAATAACCTCCCGGATACTGTCCGCCCCGGCCATCAGCATCACCAGCCGGTCCAGGCCGTAGGCCAGCCCGCCGTGGGGCGGCACCCCGTACCGGAAGGCATCCAGCAGGAAGCCGAACCGCTTGTGTGCCTCCTCCTTGGAAAAGCCCAGGGCCGCAAACATCCGCTCCTGCACATCCGGCTGGTGGATACGGATGCTGCCGCCGCCGATCTCATTGCCGTTGAGCACAATGTCATAGGCCTTGGCCCGGACCCTGCCCGGATCGCTCTCCAGGTAAGGCAGGTCCTCCTCCATGGGCATGGTGAAGGGATGGTGCATAGCCACGTAGCGGCCCTCCTCCTCCGAGTACTCCAGCAGCGGGAATTCGGTGATCCACAGGAAGCGGAAATCATCCTTTTTCAGCAGGTCCAGCTGCCGTGCCATCTCCAGGCGCAGGCTTCCCAATACGTTGAACACCAGGCTGTCCTTGTCCGCCGCAAACAGCAGCAGATCCCCCGGCTTGCCGTTCAGGGCGGCAATCAGGGCCTCCAGCTCCTCCGGCTTCATAAACTTGCCAAAGGAGCACTTGTGGGCGCCGTTTTCCCCGCAGCCCACGCACAGATAGGCCAGCCCCTTGGCCCCCATACCCTTGGCCATATCCGTCAGGGCGTCGATCTTCTTCCGGGGCATGTGCCCCTGGCCCTCCACATTGATGCCCCGAACGGAGCCGCCGGCAGCCAGGGCATTGGTGAACACGCCGAAGCCGCAGTCCCGCACCAGGCCGGAGACATTGACCAGCTCCATACCAAAGCGGACATCCGGCTTGTCCGAGCCAAACCGGTCCATGGCCTCCCGGTAGGGCATCCGCTGGATGGGCAGCGTAACCTCCACCCCCAGCACCTCCTTGAACAGGTACTGGAGCAGCCGCTCGTTGACATCCATCACGTCTTCCTCGGTGACAAAGGACATCTCCAAATCCATCTGGGTAAAATCTGGCTGCCGGTCCGCCCGCAGGTCCTCGTCCCGGAAGCAGCGGGCAATCTGGAAGTACCGGTCGTACCCGGCGCACATCAGCAGCTGCTTGAACAGCTGGGGGGACTGGGGCAGGGCATAAAAGGCGCCAGGGTGGATCCGGCTGGGCACCAGGTAGTCCCGGGCCCCCTCCGGCGTACTCTTGGTCAGCATAGGCGTCTCAATCTCCAGGAAGCCCTCCCGGCTCATAAACTGCCGGGACAGGTTGGCCACCTGGCTGCGGAGCATCAGGTTCCGCTGCAGGGAAGGCCGCCGCAGATCCAGATACCGGTACTTGAGACGCAGCTCCTCCCGTGTGTTGATGTCGTCCTCAATGGGGAAAGGCGGTGTGTCCGCCTGGGACAGGATCCGCAGATCCGTCACCCGCACCTCCAGATGGCCGGTTTTCAGGTTCTCATTGAACGCGCCGGAACGGGTCTCCACCCGGCCGACTGCCGCCACCACAAACTCACTCCGGAGGGTACCTGCCTTGGCAAAGCCCTCCGCCCCTATATCTTTCTCGTCAAAGATCAGCTGCAGCAAGCCGCTGCGATCCCGTAAATCAATGAAAATCAGGCTGCCCAGATTCCGTCTCTTCTGCACCCAGCCCATCACCGTGACTACCTCTCCCACATTCTCCTGGGAGATCTCTGCGCACCGGTGGGTCCGGTGCAGGCCCTGCATGGATTCCGCCATGTTTTCTGTTCCTCCTCCAAACTATTTCAAATTGAAATGCCGGGGCAAAGGGATTTGCCCCAGCGGTTCCTGCTTAGTGTTTGATTTCTTCCCGGTAAAAATCCCGGAACTCTGTGTACCCCTGCGCCTCCAGCTGTTCCTTCTGGAATTTCTTGTTCTTGTTCATGGTCACGGTCAGCACCTGTGCCCCCTGCTCCCGCTCCGCCTGGGCCTCCTTCAGGATCTGGCAGAACCGTTCCGCCGGCATCCCCTTTTCAATCAGGAAAGCTTTCTTGCTGGCCGCCCCGGGCACCTGGAAGTTCTGCTCCAGCAGGATGGTGATAATCCGCTCAAAACCGATGGAAAAGCCGCAGGCCGGCACCTGCTGGTTGGTGAACTTGCCCACCATCTCGTCATACCGGCCGCCGCCGCCGGCCGAGCAGCCCAGGCCGGCAATCTCAATCTCAAAGATGGTGCCGGTGTAGTAGGACATGCCCCGGACCAGGGTGGGGTCGAAGGCCAGCTGAAAGTCCGCCGCCGCGGCAGCCTCCACGCTGTCCACAATCTCCTTCAGCCCTTCGGAGGTACCGGCGGGCAGGCAGTCTCCCAGGGCTTCGCCCAGATAGGAAATGCCGTCCGCCTTGCCGCTCAGCTCCTTAAACAGGGCCAGGTACTTGTCCACCGCCTCCTGGGGGAAGCCGCTGGCCAGCAGCTCCTCGGACACGCCGGAGATACCAATCTTATCCATCTTGTCCAGAATAATAAAAACCTTGTCGTAGGAGTCCTCCGGGAAGCCGCTGTAGGCGGCCATAGCCTTTAAAATCCGGCGGTCATTGATCCGCACCGTAAAGCCGGCAAAGCCCAGCTTGCCCAGCAGGGTGGTGGTGGCCAGGATCAGCTCAATCTCCGCCATGTTGCCGGCCTCGCCCAGGATGTCAATATCGCACTGGTAGAACTGGCGGAAGCGCCCTTTCTGGGGCCGGTCCGCCCGGAACACCGGACCGATCTGCAATGCCTTAAAGGGCTTGGGCAGCTGGTTGGCGTTGTTGGTGTAAAAGCGAACCAGGGGTACCGTAAGGTCATAGCGCAGGCCGCTGTCCGCCAGGTCCTCCTCACAGGTGGCGGCGGCCAGGTTCAGTTTTTCCCCCCGCTTCATGATCTTGAAAATCAGCTTTTCATTGTCTCCTCCCTGCTTGCTGGTCAGGTTGGGCAGGCTCTCCACCACCGGTGTCTCAATGGGGGTAAAGCCGAAGCTCTGATAGGTCTGTTTGATCAGGCCAATCACATAATCCCGGATTTCCATCTCCCGGGGAAGAATATCCTTCATGCCGTTGACCGGCTTTTTGGTTAATGCCATCTCTTTCTCCTCCACGTAATGATGAAAGCGCCAAAATGGGTTTTGACGCGTATAATTATATCTACTTTCCCCGCAGATAGCAAGCGGGAAATACAGTTTTCCCGGAAGCCCTGCGGTTTATGGGCCTTTTTCTCTTCCGGAACACGGAAAAGCCGGGGGCCGGGCTCTCCGCCCAGCCTCCCGGCCCTTGGTTCCAGCGCCGCGGCCGCCCCAAAGGGCTGGCCGCCTTCCGCGCCGCCGGCGCTACTCCGCCGCTTCGGTTTCCGCCGCCTCCACTCCATCCTGGAAGATGGCAATCACATTCTGCACGTCCCGGATATTGACTACCAGGGATGGTTCTTCCCCGTTCACCGACACCTGGTAATAGTTCTCATTGTAGGGGATGTAGGAGATGGTCACCGTAGGGTAGGCCTCCACATTCCGGTGGAACACCACGGTCAGCTCCGCATTCTCCACCGGCAGGGCTTCCCCTTCCTCCAGCACCCGGGCCCCGGCAATCTCCAGGGCATCCGAGTAGGTCCGGAAGTCATCTGAAGAGATCTCCGCGCCGTCCAGATAGTAGGTGACCTGGGTCTCGGTCTCCACCTCCTCGGATTCCTCCGAGGTGGCCTCGGATGTGTCCGCCTCGGTTTCGCTGTCCCCGGCCTCCGTCTCCTCCTCGGTCTCCACCGGCACTTCCACCCGCTCAATGGACAGGGTCTGGGTTTCCCCGCCGTAGCTCACCTCTATGCTGTCCACCGAGGTATCTGCAATGTTGCTGGGCGAGAGGTTGGCCAGGGTCCGCTCATTTAAGTTCAGCAGCATCTCCAGGTCACTGTCCAGCATGGACAAAATATTGGTTCCGCCCTCGTAGGCCACCGAGTAGGTGCCGTTCTCCTCATCGTAATTGCCCACGTACAGCACAAACTGGGCATCTGTCTCCACGGTCTCCTCCGTGTCCTCCTCCCCCTCCTCATCGGCCTTGATGGTCACGGTCTCTTCCTTTGTGTAGTGGATGGTAATCACCGCCGAAGGGCTGGAGAGGCCGGCCGCCGCCCGGTCCTCCTCCGTGGCCGCGTACACCTCCACCGCATCAAAGGAGATGCCGCTGATCTCGCTCAGGATGCTGCTCTGGGCGCTGCTGTCCACCGGCATGAAGCCGCCGTCCGCCTTCTGCAGGAACAGGTTGGCGCTCTCGGTGTAGTCATACTCCGGCCAGCCGGCAGACTCATACTGCAGGTAGCGGGAGGTATCCCCCTGGGCCACCGTCACATTCTGGACGTTCTCGGAGGCAATCTCCGGCCCCTCGTCCACCTGGATCAGATCCAGCCAGCCGTCTGTGAAGGCATCCACCAGGGATGAGGTGGTCAGATAAACCTGGCCGCTGTCCTGGAGCATGGCATAGCAGCCGCCGGCAGCGGTGTTTTCATCTCCCACCAGCAGCACCACCGAGGCGCCGGTATCGTCCCCCACCGTCACCTGGGCGGATGGCTCCTCCAGGCCGTAATCGGCCAGGCTGGAGGCGGCGTCCGGGATCTCCTGCTCCTGCTCTGCGTCGGAAAGGGTACTGACCAGGGTGGTCACGGTAGTCTGATCCAGAGGGAAGCTCTCATCGTCCTCCCGGTACCACTGTTCATCCTGCAGCACCAGGGAGATGGTCTCCCCATCTACCTGGTAGGAGATGTGGTTGATGGTGCCGGAGAGCCCCAGCAGGCTGGGGCCTGCCTCCTCCTCGGATTCCGCCGCAGCGGATTCTGCCGCCTCCAGGGCGGCATTGTACCGGGCCAGGCCATAGTAGCCGCCGCAGGCCACCACCAGCACCGCCAGCAAAATCAGCAGGTTGCGGGTTTTCTTTCTCTTTTTCTTCATTACTTTCTGCGCCTCCACGCCCAGACGCCCACTCCGCAGGCAAGCAACGCCACCGGAATCACGCCCATGGAGAGAATCATCCAGAAGCGGCTCTCCGCCGCTGTCATGGTCAGGGTTTCGGTACTCAGGCTCTTGGCTGAGATGGAAATGCTGGACTCATGGTCGCACATCCAGCTGAGGGAGTTGAGGAACAGGTCCGTATTGCTGACGCTGAACTGCTCAATAATATTCTCCGCCAAAAGCTCCTGGGAGGCAATGACCACCAGGTGGGACTCGGTATCCCCCACCGTCTCCGTGGCAGCCGCCGCCACCGTAAACGGCCCTTGGGCATCCCCCTCCTCCTGCTCCAGGGTGGAGAGCTGGCCATTGGTCAGCGCCTTGGCATAAGCCGCGTCCGAGGTAGTCACCAGGGAGGAGACCGTCAGCGTATCCCGCACATCCTCCGAGATGGTAATGCCCTGGCAGCTTCCCAGCAGCAGGCTGATGTTGTTCTCCAAAATCGGGGAGGTAATGGTATGGCTGTTGACCGTGGGCATCAGATAGTAGGGGACCTGATAGTAGTATCCCGTGTCGCCCTCCAGCACCAGCGTGTTGGAAAGACTCATGCCGTAGTTGTTGTAAATAGTGTCAAAGTTGGGCATGCTCTCCCCGGTGAGGGCCGGCACAATCAGCACGGAGCCGCCGCCCTCCAGGTAATCCAGAACCATCTGGGCCTCCTCCTCGGACAGATCCACCGTGGGGCAGTAGATCAGCAGGCAGTCGGCGTCCTCCGGGATTTCCCCCTGAGAAAGCAGGTTCAATTCCTGCATTTCAATGTTCAGCCGGGTAATCTGGGTCTGGACCGAATCCGGCAGGGTCCCCTCCCCGTGGCCGGTGAGGCTGTACAGGATGGGCAGGGTATCCGTGGTTACATAGTCGATGGCGCTGGTGATGGCCGCCTCCCCGTCAAAGGACAGTTCGTAGTCGTAGCTGCCGGTGGTGTAATAGCTGGAATAGTCGTAGTCCATCTGGTACAGGTCACTGTAATCCACCACCGTGGACCGCTTCTCGCTGGTCACCACCAGGCTGCCGGAGCTGACATCCTCCACGCCGCTGTCCTCCCCGAAGGTGGGATTCAGCGCCGGGTCCACATACTCCACCTGCAGGCGGTCCGAAAGCTCCTGGTACCGCTTCAGCATCTCCCCGGCAATCTGCAGGATCTCATCGGATTCCGCGTCCGACTGGGAGGACATAATGGAAACGGTCACGTCCGTATCCAGGCTGCCCACAATGCTCCGGGTCAGATCCCCAATGGAGTAATAGCTGGAATCGCTGGTGTCAATCTCCGTAAAGCGGGTGGGCAGGTTGGACACAATCAGATTCAGCACAATCACAATGGCCAGCACCACCACCGTCACCGTGGCGCTGTAGGAGCCGTAGCGCATCCGGGTGGTGCCCAGCATCTCCCGCAGGGGCTTCCGATTTTTCCGGGCTTTCTTTTCCTCTTTCTTCTTTTCCACTTTCTCCGCGCCGCTTCCGGCATTGTTTTCCGTATTCTTCTCATTCAGATCGCTCATGCTGCCACCTCCTTAATGCCAACGGCGCTTGTTCACCGACTGAATGCTGAGAAACACAAAGAAGCCGGCTATGGACAGGAAATAAAACAGGGACGGGATGTCCAGCAGGTTATAGGCAAAGCTTTGCAGCCGGTCCCGGATGGAAAGGCTGGACAAAGCCGATGCCAGGGCGTCAATGGGCAGGATGCTGCTGATGTCCGAAATCATATAGAGGATCAGCAGGATTCCAAACGTCCCTACACAGGCCAGCACCGGGCTCTCCGTCAGGGAGGAAATCCACAGGCCAATGGCCAGGTAGGCACAGCCGCTGAGGAAGAAGGCCAGCAGCATACTGTAATCCGTCTTCAGGTTCACAGTGCCGTACTGGGAGATGACCAGCGGCCCCAGGGCACAGATGACGCAGACCAGGGCGTACACCGCCGCCATGGCCAGGTACTTGCCCAGCACAATCCGGGATACGCTGATGGGGGAGGTGAGCAGCAGCTGGTCTGTCCGGCTCTTCCGGTCCTCCGCCAGGCTCCGCATGGTGAGAATGGGCACCGCAAACATAATGATCAGGTTCACACTGTACAGCGGATAGGAAAAAGAGGCATAATAGCTGCCGCTCAGGTTGTAGCCGGTAAAGTACAGGCCCACAAAAAACAGCATCACCGCCATAAACAGATACCCCGTCACCGAGGTAAAATAACTCCGGAATTCTCTTTTAAACACTGCCAGCATCTTTTTTCTCCTCCTCACCGGTCAGCTCCAGGAACAGCTCCTCCAGAGAGACCTTCTCCTGACTCATGCCCAAGATCGGGCACTGGTGGCGGGCAAAAAAGTAAAACGCCCGCTCCCGTATATCCTCCTCGTGCCGGGAAGCCAGCTGGAGGTTTACCGTACCCTCCTCCTCGCCGGGATCCAGGCTCACCTGCTCCAGCTCACTGTCCTCCTCCAGGACCGCCCGGATATTCTCCAGCTCCCCTTTGACCACCAGATGAAGGGTGTGGGTGTGCTTGGCCCGGTTGGCCAGGTTCTCCGCCGTATCGCTGGCCACCAGCTTTCCGTGGGAGATAATCAGGATATGATCGCAGACGGCGCTGATCTCGGTGAGGATGTGGGAGCTCAGGATCACCGTGTGCTCCCTCCCCAGGCCTTTGATCAGATCCCGGATCTCTATAATCTGCTTGGGGTCCAGGCCCACAGTGGGCTCATCCAGTATGATGATGGGGGGCATCCCCAGCAGTGCCTGGGCCAGCCCCACCCGCTGGCGGTAGCCCTTTGACAGGTTTTTGATCACCCGCTCCGCCACATCCAGCAGTCCCGTCCGCTCCATGGACTCCTCTATGGCGTCCCACCGCTTCTCCCGGGGGATTTTTTTGACCTCCGCCGCAAACTTCAGATACTCCAGCACGGTCATATCCGTGTAGAGGGGCGGCATCTCCGGCAGAAAGCCAATGCACGCCTTGGCCTCCTCCGGCTCCTCCAGGATGTCATGCCCATTGATGACCACCTGGCCGGATGTGGCGCCCAGATAGCCGGTCATCATGTTCATGGTGGTGGATTTTCCCGCCCCGTTGGGCCCCAGGAATCCGTAGATCTGGCCTTTTTCCACGGTAAAGCTCAGATTGTCCACCGCCAGGTGCTCGCCAAACCGCTTGGTGAGATTTCTGACCTCAATCATTTCCTACTCCTCCCAAATCATGGTGTTGGTGCCAAAAGGTATTTTGACCCCTATGGTGCGCCAAAAAAGAGAGCGCATCCTCGTGTAATAGGATACGCTCTCTTTGTGTTCTTTTTGATACGAATCTGTGTTTATTTGGTGAAGTCAGCCGATGACATCCCGCATGTTGTAGAGCCCGGCGGGTTTGCCGGCCAGATATTTGGCAGCCACAATAGCCCCCTTGCCAAAGATGGCCCGGGAATAAGCGGTGTGGGACAGGGTAATCACCTCATCGGTCCCGGCAAAGATCACATCGTGGTCCCCCACAATAGTACCTCCCCGGACAGACTGGATGCCGATCTCCAAAGGATCCCGCTTCTGATGGTCCTGGGTCCGGTCGTATTTATAATGGTATACCCCGCCAGCGGCCTCGTTGATCACGTCCGCCAGGGCCAGGGCTGTGCCGCTGGGGGCATCCAGCTTCCGGTGATGATGCTTTTCCACAATCTCAATGTCAAAGCCTTCCTTGGCCAGAATAGGCGTCATCATCTCCAGAACCTTGAATACCAGGTTGATGCCCACGGACATATTGGCGGAGCGCAGCAGCGCCACCTGGCCGCTGACCTCCTCCACCTTCTGCAGCTGCTCCGGGGTCAGGCCGGTGGTGCAGATCACCGCCGGCAGCTTTTTGGCCGCCAGGGCCTCCAGCAGGCTGTCCATGGCCTTGGCGGTGCTGAAGTCAATGACCACATCCGCCTCCACGCTGCAGGCCTCCAGGGAGGCAAATACCGGGTAGCCGTTTTTTGCGTCTGTATTCAGATCCACCCCTGCCACAATTTCCAGTTCCGGATCCTCCGCGGCCAGCTGGCTGATCACCTGCCCCATGGCCCCGTTGCATCCGTGCAGTATCGCTCGTACCATTGTCTTCTCCTCTTTATCTCAGCAGGCCCATCTGCTCCATGGCCTTCTTCAGTATCTCCACATGCTGCGGCTCCATGGGGCTCATGGGGCGGCGCAGCGGCCCTACATTCATCCCCATCAGATTCATGGCTGTCTTCACCGGGATGGGGTTCACCTCGCAGAACAGGGCGTCAATCAGCGGGATGGCCTTCAGCTGGAACTCCCGGGCCTCCTGCTCCTTGCCGTTCAAGTAATCCATAACCATCTGGTGAGTCTCCCGGGGCATAATATTGGACAGCACAGAGATGACGCCTAAGCCGCCCAGGGACAGGCTGGGAAGGACTTCATCGTCATTTCCGGAGTACACATCCAGGGAATCCCCCGCCAGGCTGATCATGCGGGCAGTCTGGGCCATATTGCCCACCGCATCCTTCACCGCCACCACATTCTCGTTGGTCTTGGCGATCTCCGCCGCCGTGGCCGGCAGAATGTTGCAGCCGGTGCGGCTGGGCACATTGTACATAATAATGGGGAGCTTCACCGACTGGGCAATCTGGGTATAGTGCTCCACCAAACCTTTCTGGGTTGCTTTATTGTAATAAGGAGTGACAATCAGCAGGCCATCCGCTCCGTCCTGCTCCGCTTCCTGGGACAGCTCAATGGCTGTTGCCGTACAGTTGGAACCGGTTCCGGCGATGACGGGTACCCGGCCATTCACATGCCGGATGCAGTACCGGACCACCTCTTTGTGCTCCTCCATGGTAAGAGTGGAGCTCTCACCGGTAGTGCCGCAGATAATGATAGCATCTGTCTGGTTGTCAATCTGGAAGTCAATCAGCTCTCCCAGTTTCTCATAGTTCACCTCATAGTTATCGTGGAAAGGGGTTACGATTGCTACGCCTGCTCCTTTAAAAATTGCCATGCCAAACTCCTCCTATAGCCTTTGCTTAAGGAAAAATTTTACCATTCTTTCCCCCTGTTGTCAACCGGAGGGCCGGTTTTTCCCGAAATCTCGACATTTTTTTCACACATTTCGGCACACTTTCACGGCTGTTCCACAAACTCCAGTTTACTCACGGAGACCTCATAAGCCACCCTTTTTTCCACCTGCTCCTCACTGATTTTCTTCGTATACTCCCGGCTCTGGACCCGGCCCCAGACCCGGAAGCGGCTGCCCACTTCAAAGCTGGAGGCATAGCGGGCATTCCGCCCCCATGCAATGCAGGGTATGTAATCGGACTTTCCATAGGGCCGGTTCACCGCCACCAGCAGATCCGCAATTTCCCGTCCCAGGGGCGTACGCCGGTAGATGGGCGCCTTGCACAGAAAACCATCCAGGTAGATCTGGTTTGTTTTTGTGCCGTCTGTGTAATCCTCCGGGAACCGAATCTCCCGGGCAAACACAGAGAGGACCAGCCGGTTCCGGTTCCCTTCATGGCGGTTAAAGGAGCGGAACTGGCCGGTGGCCTCAATGATGCCGCCCCGGTAATCCCGCTTCACATCCATCAGCCGCTCGGAAACCATCAGCGGGATTTCATCCACCTGGTCGCTGAGCCGGTTCACCAGGATGGTAGTCAGGTAAAAGCCTTCCCCGTACACCTCATGGCTGAAGGTAAAGGGAGACGCTACCTCCCCCACAACGCTCACTCGATTGTTCTCCAGAATTTTCTCTGACATTTGGTATCTTTCCTCCTGAAAACAATGTAATCCTCCCTGGGGAGTCTATTACCATGTATATTCCCGGGATTTTTCGGATATACCCGGAAAAGGTCGGGCAAAACCGACAGGATCCGCCTTTCCGCTCATCCAACTGGGTTCTTTACTTTTTGCCCTCTTTATATTAGAATAGGAAGAGCTCAAATTCCGGACATTGCAAAGGAGACCAAACTTGAAAGAAAAAATCCGTAAGCTCCTGACACCGGAAACCATCTCGTATCTGGTTTTCGGCGTCCTGACCACTTTGGTCAACTATCTGGTATACTATCCCTGCCGTTTCCTAGGCATGGCCTACTGGCTTGCCAACGTGGTGGCCTGGATATTCGCGGTGGCATTCGCTTTTGTCACCAACAAATGGATTGTCTTTAAGAGCAAGGGCCGCAGCCTGCGGGTGCTGTGCCGGGAGATCCTCCTCTTTGCCGGGGCACGGCTGTTCTCCCTGGGATGCGAAACCGCTTTCCTGGTTTTCACCGTGGAGGTGCTGCACCTAAGCGACCTGCTGATGAAGCTGGTGGCCGCGGTGTTTGTGGTAATCCTCAACTATATTTTCAGCAAGCTTTTTATTTTCAAAAAGGAGTCCTGACATGACCTTCGGAAAAAAACACACCATGGAGGAGCGCCTCCCCCTGATTCTGGCATTCATCATTCCCATTCTGATCATGCTCGGCGTTTTTGTGGGAAAGGGCATCTACCCCTTTGGGGACCGGAGCTTCCTGCGCACGGATATGTACCATCAGTACGCCCCCTTTTTCAACGACTTCCTGACCCGGCTGAAAAATGGCGAAAGCCTGACTTATGCCTGGGATATTGGCCTGGGCAGCAATTATCTGGCCCTGTTTGCCTACTATCTGTCCAGCCCCTTTAACTGGCTGCTGTTCCTGGTGCCCCAAAGCCTGATCATTGAGTTTATGACCTACCTGATCGTGCTCAAGATCGGCCTCTGCGGCCTGACCATGACTGCCTACCTGCAAAAAAAATTCCGCACCAACAACCTGGGAATGGCCATCTTTGGCATCTGCTATGCCTTAAGCGGCTATATGGCTGCCTACAGCTGGAATATCATGTGGCTGGACTGCCTGTGGCTGGCGCCACTGATCCTGCTGGGGCTGGAACGGCTGGTAAAGGAGAACCGTCCGTTCCTATACTGCGTTACCCTGGCGGCGGCCATCCTGACCAACTATTACATCTCCATAATGCTCTGCATTTTCCTGGTACTGTACTTTGTCTGCCAGATGATCCTGCTGCCCCGGAAAACCGTGGGGCAGTACCTGGCCCGGGTTGGGAACTTTGCCCTGTTTTCCCTGATTGCCGGCGGCATTGCCGCTATTTTGCTGATCCCTGCGGCCCACGCCTTAATGACCACGGCCTCCGCCAACACCACCTTCCCCACCACCGTCACCTCCTATTTTTCTATCGTGGAGATGCTGGCCCGCCATCTGGTGGACGTGGAGGTAGAGATTGGGCTGGACCACTGGCCCAATCTCTACAGCGGGATTTTAGTTTTTCTGTTCCTGCCCATGTATTTTATGAACTCAAAAGTATCCTATAAGGAAAAAATTGTCAAGACCATTTTGCTTTTTGTTTTACTTTTAAGTTTCTCGCTGAATATTCCTAATTATATCTGGCACGGCTTCCACTACCCCAACAGCCTGCCGGCCCGCCAGTCCTTCCTGTACACCCTTGTGCTGCTGACCATGTGCTTTGAGGGCTTCCAGGGCTTCGGCTCCCTGCCCAGGGGGAAGCTGGTGGGATGCTTCTGGGGCTCCGCCGGCCTGATCCTGATTCTGGAGAAGCTGATTACGGACGATGCCTTTGCGTTCCACGTGTTCTACGCCAGCCTGCTTTTCCTGGGGCTTTACGCGTTGATCCTTTACCTGCAGAAAACCCGGCGTGTCCTTTCCTCCACCGCCTTTGTGCTGCTCATGGGCATCCTGGTGGTGGAGATGGGGCTGAACACGGCGGTAACCAGCGTCACCATTACCAGCCGCACCGCCTACTGGCAGAACACCGACACCTACCGTCAGCTGCTGGCAGATGTGGAGGCTGCCGACAGCTCCCTGTTCTATCGGGTAGAAAAAGATACCCGGCGGACCAAGAATGACGGTGCCTGGGTAGGCTACGATTCTGCCTCCCTGTTCTCCTCCACCACCCATGCGGGCATCAGCGCCATCTACCGGGATCTGGGCCTGGAGGGCAACACCAATGCCTATAGCTTTACCGGGGCTACCCCCTTCACCTCCTCCCTGCTGGGCGTCAAATACCTGCTGACCACGGAGGAGCTGCCGGAGTCCTCCCTGTACCAGCTGCAGTCTGCATCGGACGGGGTCTACCTGTATGAGAACCTGTACACCCTGCCCCTGGGCTTCACCATCCCCTCGGACACGGAGGACCTGTGGACCTACGCCACCGGCAACCCAGCCCAGGTGCAGAACAGCCTGGCCCAGGCGGCCGCCGGCGCCGGGGAGGTGCTGGAGCGGGTGGAGGGGGACGCCTCCGGCGCCAACTACCAGCTGACGGTGCAGGAGACGGCCCACCTGTTTGCCTACATTGAAAGCAGCCGGGTGACGGAGGTCACCGCCACCATCGGCAGCATCACCCAAACCTACGAGAACGTCAACCGGGGCTACCTGCTGGATCTGGGCGTCTGCGAGGCCGGGGAAACCATTGTCCTAAAGGCGGCGGACGAGGATGTGGCCTCCCTATCCGCCTCCGTGTACGCTTTCAACGAGGAGAACTTTGTTGCGGCCTACCAGGCCCTGAGCCAGGAGCCGCTGACCCTGACGGAATTCACCAACACGCTGACGGAAACCCGGCTGGCCGGCACCGTCACCGCTGCCCAGGACTGCACCCTGTTCACCTCCATTCCCTATGAAAAGGGCTGGACGGTGCTGGTGGACGGCGTCCCGGTGGAGGCGGAGGAGTTTGCCGGGGCCTTCCTCACCATCCCCCTGACCGCCGGCACCCACACCATTGAGATGGCCTACCTGCCCCAGGGCCTGCCCATGGGCGCCATGGTCACCGCCGGCAGCCTGGGCCTGCTGCTGATTCTGGCGCTGGTCTTCCGCTTCCGGAGGAAAACCGCCCGGGCACAGCTGCCGGAGGGCGAGGGCCGCGGGCGCAGCCGCAGCCGGGAGTCCCAGGGTATCCCCTCCGCTCCGCCGGCGAAGGCGGAGTCACCGGACAGGAAAGAGCCGCCCGCAGATACAGCCCGAAGCCTGCCAGAGGAAAACACCCGGGAGGAAACCTCTCAAACCCCTCCCTCCCCCGAGGCGCCCCTGGCCGGGCAGCCCGCTGGGGAACTGCCCGATGCAGAAAATCTTCCGGAGCCGGAAAGCCCGGCCAGCCGGGAGGATCTGCCGCTCTTTGAGGATCCTTTCCGGGACGAGCTGGCGGAGGAGCTGCTGGCAGATGCGGAGGCCCGCCTGCAGCACCAGCCTCTGGAGGAGGATCTGGACCTGGAACTGCGCAAAGCAAAAGAAGAACTGGAAAACATTCTTGCCAAAATGGAAAATGGAGGAAATAAATCATGAAGCTTTGGGGAGGAAGATTTACCAAAGAAACCAATGACCTGGCCTACGCCTTCAACGAGTCCCTGTCCTTTGACCAGCGGCTGTACCGTCAGGATATTGAGGGCAGCATAGCCCATGTGACCATGCTGGCCAAACAGGGCATACTCACCTCCGAAGAGCGGGACCAGATTATCCGCGGGCTGGAGGGCATCCGGGCAGACATTGAGTCCGGCGCCCTGGTACCGGACCCCACCCAGTACGAGGACATCCACAGCTTTATTGAATCCCACCTGACGGAGAGGATTGGGGAGGCCGGCAAAAAGCTGCACACCGGCCGCAGCCGCAACGACCAGGTGGCCCTGGACATGAAGCTCTATGTCCGGGATCAGATCCCGGAGCTGAACACCCGGCTGCTGGAGCTGATGGAGGTGCTGGAAAATCTGATGAGGGAGCACGCGGAGACCTACATGCCTGGCTTCACCCACCTGCAGAAGGCCCAGCCCACCACCCTGGCCCACCATCTGGGCGCCTACTATGAGATGTTCCGCCGGGACCTCTCCCGTCTGGCAGACACCCACAGCCGGCTCAACGAGTGCCCCCTGGGTGCCGGCGCCCTGGCCGGCACCACCTATCCCTTGGACCGGGCCTACACCGCGGAGCTGCTCCACTTTGAGTGCCCCACCGCCAACAGCATGGATTCGGTTTCCGACCGGGACTACCTGATTGAGCTGCTCAGCGACCTTTCCCTGATCATGATGCACCTGAGCCGGTTCAGCGAGGAGATCATTCTGTGGAACTCCAATGAATACCACTTTGTGGAGATTGACGACGCCTACAGCACCGGCAGCAGCATTATGCCCCAGAAAAAGAACCCGGATATTGCGGAGCTGGTCCGGGGCAAAACCGGCCGGGTCTATGGACACCTGATGGCCCTGCTCACCACCATGAAAGGGCTGCCCTTGGCTTACAACAAGGATATGCAGGAGGATAAGGAGGGGGCCTTTGACGCCCTGGATACGGTAATGGCCTGCCTGACCCTGTTCACCGGCATGGTAAAAACCCTGCGATTCAACCAGGACGCCATGAAATCCAGCGCCGTCCGTGGCTTCACCAACGCCACCGACGCGGCGGATTACCTGGTGAAAAAAGGAGTCCCTTTCCGGGATGCCCACGGCATCATCGGCCAGCTGGTCCTGCGGTGCATTGAAAAGGGTATTGGCCTGGACGACCTGCCGCTGACGGAATACCAGGAAATCTGCCCGGTGTTCCAGAACGATATTTACGATGCCATCTCCCTAAAAACCTGCGTGGAGAAACGCATGACCTACGGTGCCCCCGGCGAGCTGATCCAGCGTCTGCGGGAGCAGTAAACCTGACGTAAACGCACAAAATCCGGGCAGGAATTCCCCGTTCCTTCCCGGATTTTTCAAAAAAGTGGGAAATCCCCCCTTACATGGACGCAGATTTTTGTGATATAATACCCATATAACACATTATCTGACAAGTGCATATCTGGCACTTGTTTCTCTGTCAATGTAAAAGGAAGGTGATAACCCATTTTTGCGAAAGGTGATCTGGTTGTATACGGCAGCACCGGTGTATGCCGTGTCCGCGATGTGGGACCGCTGTCTTTTTCCTCCGCTAAAAAGGATACACTGTATTATTGGCTGGAGCCGGTTTATGAAGGCGGCCTGATCTACGCCCCGGTGGACGGGCCGGCTTTTATCCGTCCCGTATTGTCCCGGAAGGAAGTGGACGAGCTGATCCGCAAAATGCCCGGGCTGGATGCTTCGGAGTACAGCGCCAGCAGCCTAAAGCTGCTGGCGGACCGCTACCGGTCCGCTTTCAAAACCCACCAGTGCGAAACACTGCTGCGCATGATGAAAGGGGCATACAGCCGTACGCAGCAATCTCTGAAGAACGGACGGAAGCCTGGCCAGATGGATACGGACTACCGGAAAAAAGCAGAAAAACTCCTGTATGGGGAGTTTGCCGTAGTGCTGGGGATCCCCTACCAGGATGTTCCCCGGTATATTGAAAAAGCCCTTGCCCAAAGCAAGCAGGAGGAGACGGTATGACCGCCTCCTCCTGCTTGCTTTTACCCGGCCGGCCTGGCAGCCTTGCCAACCCTTAAAGGATCAGCAGTTCCCCCTGACAGACCGCAAAGGATACCCGCCGCAGCTCCTCCGGCTGCACACGGCCGGCGGTAGCTTCCGTCAGCCGGCTGCGGAATTCCCGTTCCTGCTCCTCCGGTACCATGTAGCAAAGGGCCGCCACATCCGTGTAATCACTTCCGGTCTCTGTCAGCCCCATGCTGCCGGCAATGTACTGGATCTTCCCAATACCGCTGTAATCGCTGACACAGCGCAGCTCCACCCCCGGCTGCTTTTCCAGCACCTGGCTGGCAGCCAGGCCGGCCTTGGCCGCCTGGCCGTAGGCCCGGACCAGCCCCCCGGTGCCCAAAAGTGTGCCGCCAAAATACCGTGTCACCACCACGCAGGCGCCGGAGACCTCCGCCCCCAGGATCACGTCCAGAATGGGCCGGCCGGCGGTGCCCGCCGGTTCCCCGTCATCGCTGCAGCGGGTCAGGGGGTTCTTCTCCCCAATAACAAAGGCGGAGCAGTGGTGCCGGGCATCCCAGTATTTTTTCCGGATCTGTTCCAGGAAGGCCGCCGCCTCCTCCTCCGACTTTACCGGGGCAGTTTCCGCAATAAAACGGGATTTTTTCTCCACAATCTCCCCCACGCCGCCTCTATACAAAAACTTGGTTTTCATCCGGTTTCCTCCTCGTTCTTTTAGTCTACCACAGCTTCCGAAAGATTTCACTTTATTTCTCCGTTAATTTCTGATATAATGAGAAAATAATAAGGAGGATTTTCCATGGATTTTGGGAAAAAAGGAACCCAGGAACAGCTGAAACAGCTTCAGTCCAAAAAAAAGAAGCTGCGAACCAAATCCGCCGTAGGCGCATTTAAGCTGTTTCTGGTTGCTGTTTTATTTGTGGGAACAGTGGCCGGCTGCCTGGTATATGGCATGGTCCGGGGCATTCTCCACGACTCTCCGGACATGGGAGATGTGGACGTGTCCCCCAAGGGCCTGGCCACCACCATCTACGATTCTCAGGGGAACGTCATTGAGACCCTGGTAGGTTCCGGGGCCAACCGGAGCCTGGTTACCTTTGACCAGATCCCAAGCAACCTGGTCAATGCTTTTGTAGCCATTGAGGACGAGCGTTTCTGGACCCATGAAGGTGTGGACATCCGGGGAATGCTCCGGGCCGGCTATCTGTTTTTGGCCAGCGGCGGGGAGGAAACCCAAGGTGCCAGCACCATCACCCAACAGCTCATCAAAAACAACGTGTTTGACGGCGGCGCTGAATCTACCCTGGGCGCCCGGATCGTCCGCAAGATCCAGGAGCAGTATCTGGCCATTGAACTGGAACAGAACATGTCAAAGGAAAAGATCCTGGAGAATTATCTGAACACCATCAATCTGGGGGCCAACTGCCTGGGCGTACAGACCGCTGCCCGACGTTATTTCGGCAAGGATGTCAGTGAACTGACCCTCTCCGAGTGCGCCACCATCGCAGCCATCACTCAGAATCCCTATCGCTACAATCCCATCACCCACCCGGAGGATAATGCCAAACGGCGCGCCACGGTGCTTCAATATATGGAGGAGCAGGGGTACATCTCAGCAGAGGAACATGAGGAGGCCCTGGCGGACAACGTCTACGAGCGGATTCAGCAGGTAAACGCTACTTACAATGCAGACGAGTCCCCATACAGCTACTTTGTGGATCGTCTGACCTACGAGGTAGTCCGGGATTTGCAGGAGGATTTGGGCTACAGTGAGGATCAGGCCTACAGCCTATTATACAGCGGCGGACTACAGATTTATACCACGCAGGATCCGGATATTCAGGCGGTGGTAGACGCGGAAGTCAACAATCCGGACAACTATGAGTCCTCTGTGACCCAGTATTCCTTCACGGTAAAGATCACCATTCAGCACCCGGACGAGAGTACCTCCACTTACACGGAACGAGACATCCGGGAATACCATGGGGAAAATTTGAATTTCCGCAGCAAGGATGAGATTTATCAGCTGATCCAGGAATTTGAGGCCAGCGTCATGGCAGATGGGGACGTGGTATTAGATGACACGCCGGATATCACCCTGCAGCCCCAGGTCTCGGCAACCGTCATTGACCAGAGTAATGGCCATGTGCTGGCCATTACCGGCGGCCGCGGGGAAAAGACCACCAGCCTGTCCCTAAACCGGGCCACCAACACCCGCCGGCAGCCTGGTTCCACCTTCAAAGTGCTGACCTCCTTCGCGCCGGCCATTGACGCCATGGGACAAACCCTGGCCAGTACCTATTACGATGAGCCTTACTCCTATGGAGGCCACAGTTTCCGGAACTGGTATTCTTCCAGCCGCTATGCCGGATACGCCAACATCCGCCAGGGCATTATCTACTCTATGAATATTGTGGCAGTCAAATGCCTGGTGGATACCGTAACGCCTGCCCTAGGCTTTGACTATGCGGAGGCATTTGGCATCAATACGCTGGTGCGGGAGTCGGATGCCTACCCTGCCCTGGCTTTGGGCGGCGTCTCCCAGGGCGTCACCAACATGCAGCTGACAGCAGCGTATGCTGCCATCGCCAACGGCGGCGTATACCAGGAGCCCATTTTGTACACCCGGATTCTGGACAGCGACGGGAAAATTCTTCTTGAAAATGAGTCGGAATCCCGGCAGGTAATCAAAGAATCTACCGCCTTCCTGCTCACCGATGCGATGGCAGATTCCCTGGAGGCCACACGGCTCAACGGCTTGTTCAGCTCCAGCAGCCCAGAGGCTCACCTGGACAACATGTCTGCCGCCGGAAAAAGCGGTACCACCACAGATGTCAACGATCTGTGGTTTGTGGGCTACACGCCCTATTACACCATGGCGATCTGGAGTGGTTTTGATGATAACTCCAACATTCCCAGTGAGGCCAACCGGGACTACCACAAAGTAATCTGGAGAAAGATCATGGAGCGGATCAACGAGGGGCTGCCAGACATTGGCTTTAGCAAACCGGATGACATTGTGGAGGCAGAAATTTGCAGCAAATCCGGCAAGCTGGCTACCGATGCCTGCCGGCTGGACGACCGGAGCGATATAGTGTACACAGAATACTTTGTCAGCGGGACGGAGCCCACCGATTATTGTGATCTGCACTACACAGTGGAAATCTGTGCGGAATCAAAGATGCGGTCCGGCCCCTACTGCCTCAACACCACTTACGTGGCACGGATACGGTTGCCGGAGGAGACCACCGGCACCACCCAGGACAGCGAGTACGCTTACTACAGCCAGGAGCAGTGTACCCTCCACACCTCGCCGGTGCTGCCTACGCTCCCTGGTACCGGTGAAACCCTTCCTGGAGAGGGCACCGGTGAGGGCACCACCGGTGATGGTTCTGGCACAGGCGGCTCGTCCGGTGGGGCGCCCGATGGCACCGGGGAGGTAGATGCGGTCAACTGACCCTGCGCCAGCCATGGACCCCCCCGCTGCCGATTTGGTACTTTACAATTATTTTTCTCCGTGGTATAGTTTGAAATGTGGATGGTATTCTAGCATAGAAACTGTACCCGAATGAATCTGTTTCTGCATAAACCAGGCAGCCCTCTAGGCCCGCCGCCTGCATCCCCTTCGGGAGCGGGACGGAACCCAGCCCTTTGGTTTGTCCGCGGTTCTTATTAGAATTCTGTCCATCCGCCTCCGGTTCCGGCCGGTAGGCGGATGTTTTTGTTGGCAAGCCCTGCCGCTCTCCCCTGCCGCTGCTTTTTCTGAACCCTATGGCATACCGTGAGCAGCACGGCGAAAGAAAGGAGGATCTATATGCAGCATCCCATGCCCCATGAAGAGAGGAACCGGCAGCTCCGGAAGGAAGCCTTGGCCACCTTTCTCCTATTTCTCATCTGCTTTGCCTGGAACGTGGGCTTTGCCTACGGATTGTCCGGCTGTCCCATCACCCTGTTTCACCTGCCCCTCTGGTGGATTCTCAGCACCCCCGGCGTCTTTGTGGTAGCCGTAGCGGGGGTCATCTTCCTGCTGAAGAAGGTATTTGTCAACTTTGACTTTGAGGAAGAAACGGAGGAAGAGAAATGACAAGCAGCCAGGTAATCATTCTATTGATTTTGCTGGCCTACATGGCCGCCAACATGATTCTGGGAATCGTCTCCAGCCGCAGGGCCTCCGGCAAAGGGGGATTTCTGCGCAACTACTTTATCGGCGGACGCACCATGGGCGGCCTGGTGCTGGCCATGACGCTGGTAGCCACCTACACCAGCGCCAGCTCCTTCCTGGGGGGGCCTGGCCTGGCCGCCTCCTGGGGGCTGACCCAGTCCTGGGTGGGTGCCGTGCAGATTGGCACTGCCTTTCTGACCCTGGGCGTCATTGGCAAACGGTTTGCCATCATCTCCCGGAAAACCCACGCCGTCACCGTCACTGACTACTTCCGCAGCCGCTATGGCTCCCCGGCGGTGGTGGTCCTCTGCGGCCTGTGCCTGGTGGTGTTTTTTATCACCCAGATGGTGGCCCAGTTCATCGGCGGCGCCACCCTGGTCCAGTCGGTGACCGGCCTCCCCTACTGGGCCGGCCTGGCCCTGTTCGGCCTGATTGTGATCCTGTACACCTCCATCGGCGGCTTTAAGGCCGTGGTCATCACGGATACCCTCCAGGGCATCATCATGACCTTCGGCACCTTCCTGCTGCTGTTCTTTGTGATCCGGGCCGGCGGCGGGCTGGAGAACATTACCATGCAGCTGGATGCCATCAACCCCGGATGGGACCTGATGGGCAAAGGCGCCTACGGGGCGGACATTGCCGAGCTCTCCCCCGGCTACCTGATCTCCTTCTGGGTGCTGGTGGGCGTGGGCGTCCTGGGCCTGCCTCAGACCGCGGTCCGGGGGATGGGCTTTAAGGATACCCAGTCCATGCACCGGGCCATGCTCTACGGCACCATTGTGGTGGGCATCCTGATGATCGGCATGCATTTTGCCGGCGCCCTGACCCTGCCGCTGCTGCCGGAGGAGGGCATTGCCAGCACCGACCAGGTGATCCCCTACGTGGTGCTCAACTACATGCCCGCCTGGGCTGCCGGGCTGTTCCTGGCCGCCCCCCTGGCCGCCGTCATGTCCACCGTGTCCTCCCTGCTGATCCTGGCCTCTGCCACCATCCTCAAGGACCTGTACCTGACCTACATTGTGGGGGATGCACCGGAGAAGAAAAAGAAGGCCGAGAAAAAAATCCCCCGGTACAGCTTTCTGATCACCGCCGTCCTGGGGCTGCTGGTCTTTGCCATCGCCCTGAACCCGCCGGATATTATCGTGTGGATCAACCTGTTTGCCATGGGCGGCCTGGAGACCACCTTCTTCTGGCCTCTCATCGGCGGCCTGTTCTGGAAGAAAGGGAACAGCTCCTGCTGCATTGCCTCCATTTTGGTGGGGCTGACGGTATTCATCTTCTTTAACCAGGTGAAGATTGCCCCCTTCCACATCCACGAGGTGGTGCTGGGCCTGGCCGCCGGCGGCATTGCCTACTTTGTCACCGGCCTTCTCTCCCGGAAGGAGCCGGACCCGCAGATGCTGAAGGACTGCTTCTGAGCAAGGAGGATACGGTTATGACAGAGAAGGCTACGGTTCCGGCTCTGGACCCGGAGGTTGCCGCCTTTTACCAGGGAAAAAATTTTGACTACCGGGCTGCCACGGTGGAGGAGATGCGGCGGAACGCGGATGCCGCCTTCAACGATTCGGTGGAGCGTGCCGCCATTTTCCACACCGAGGAACGGACCATCCCCGGTCCCGGCGGCCCTCTCCCGGTGCGGCTTTATCAGCCCCGGGAGGGAGAAAATTTCCCCGTACTCCTCTATTTCCACGGCGGCGGCTTTCTGATGCACAACCTGGCCAGCCACGATTCCCTGTGCCGGATGCTGGCCCGGGAGGGGGACTGCCTGGTGCTCTCCGTGGGCTACCGGCTGGCCCCGGAAAGCCCTTACCCGGCGGCGGTGGAGGACGCCTGTGCCGCCCTGGAATGGGCTGCCGGGAACATCCACCGGTTCCACGGGAACCCGGACTGCCTGCTGGCCGGCGGGGACAGCGCCGGAGCCAACCTCAGCGCCGCCCTGGCCCTGAAAGTCCGGGATCGGACCCGGGAAGCTTCCGGGAAAACGGGCTTCCCTGCACAGCTGGCCGGGCTGCTCCTCTTCTACGGCACCTACGGCTGCCTGTCCCCGGAGGAATCCCCCTCCGTCCAGGCCTTCGGCAATGGGGACTATGTGCTTCCCCGCCCCATGCTGGCCCTCTGCGAGGACCTCTACACCCCCGCCACCACCGCCCCGGATGACCCGTACCGGTATCCGGGCCAGGCACGGGATCTGACCGGCCTGCCTCCTGCCTTCTGCGTTACCGCGGAGTTTGACCCGCTGCGGGACGACGGGGAGGCCTTTGGCCGCCGGCTGCAGGAGGCGGGGAATTGGGTCATCCCCCTCCGGGTCCCCGGGATGATGCACGGCTTCCTGCTGTACTGGTACCGTTTTTCCCGGGTACAGCAGGTGCTGCGGCAGGCCGGCCGCCTGATCCGTCAGGCAGGGCTTGCCAAAGCCCCTTCACCTGGTATACAATAAACCCAGGCTTTGACCCGTCAAGCCTGGAAAGGAAGTTCCTGCCATGTATTATACCTGTATCAACGGTACCATCCAAAAATCCCCCTTTCCCTTTCCGCTCCAGGAGGCGCCGATTTGTGTGGGTTGCCTGTCCATGGAACAGTTTGGGGAAAGCTATGCGGAGCTGGGGTTTTCCGCTGAAACCTGGGAGGCCTGCCAATCCGCCCATCATTCCTCCCATGCCAGCCTGGAAGTATACGACAAATTTAGCTGCTGTATCCTCCATCCGCTTAACATGCGCCATGTGCGCGCTCCCCGGAAAAAACTGGCCGTTTTTATCCAAAAGAACCGGCTGCTGCTGGTTCAATCTGACCCGGACTCCCCGGTATGGGAAGAAAATGTGGCGTCTATCGTTCAGCGCGTATCCAATCAGTTTACCCTGGAACGGATTCTGTGCAGCCTGTTTACCCATCTGCTGGCCGGATCCCAGGAAATCCTGGAGCGCTATGAAAAACAAATCCTGGAGCTGGAAAAACAGATCCTGGACAACCGCCTGGACGCCCAGATCAACCGTGTCCTATTTCAAATGAAAAATGACCTGACCATCCGGAAAAACTATTTCCAGACGCTTCTCTCCCTCAGCGACGACATTCAGGACGATGAAAACGACCTGTTTGACAGCGATACATTCCGGTATCTGCGGATTTTTGACGGGCGGGTAGAGCGTCTGGTATCCAACACCCAGCTGCTGTGCGACAGCCTGGTTCATGTCCGGGAAACCTATCAATCTGCCATGGATTACAACCTGAACAATACCATGAAGATCTTTACCGTTGTCACCACCGTGTTTCTCCCCCTGTCCTTGATTGTGGGCTGGTATGGCATGAACTTTACCAACATGCCGGAACTGACGTGGAAATACGGCTACCTGGCAGTGATTCTCCTGTGCGTGGCCGTGGTGATCCTCTGTTTCTGGTTTTTCAAGAAGAAAAAGCTGCTGTAAACCTCCCGCATACAAGGAGACTCCCGCCGCCGGCAGGAGTCTCCTAAAATTTATATTAAAAGCAGTGTCCCATGAAAAAGCAGACTCCGCTTGAAATATCCTATCTATTTTTTCATCTTGGGCTTAAAGATCAAAGCCCCCAGGAAGCCAAAGACCAGCGCCGCGCAGATGCCGGCGGCGCTGGCGGTGAGTCCCCCGGTGAACAGCCCCAGAAGCCCCTTTTCATCCAGGGCCTTCTTAACGCCCTTCCACAGGGTATTGCCAAAGCCAAGCAAGGGGACGCCGGCGCCGCTGCCGGCCCAGTCCAGGAAGGGCTGGTACAGGCCCAGGGCCCCCAGCACCGCGCCGGTGACCACCAGCAGAACCATAATCCGCCCCGGCATCAGCTTGGTCTTGTCCATCAAAATCTGCACCAGGCCGCAGATGACGCCTCCCACCAAAAATGCTTTCACATAATCCATACACTCACACCCTTTCCAGAATCACCCCGTGGGCAATCCCCGGGATCGTCTGCCCCTCATTGAAGCTGGTCTGGGACAAAAGGGCGCCGGTGGGAATGAACAGCACCCGCCGCCAATGGCCCTGGGTCAGCTCCCGGAGGATCTTCGTACACAGCGTCACCGCCGAGCAGCCGCAGCCGCTTCCTCCGGCGTGGGTATCCTGGGTTTCCGGGTCAAAAATCTCAATCCCGCAGTCCATGTGATCCCCTTCCAGGTTCACCCCCTCCTCCTTCAGCAGGTCCAGCAGCGCCCGCTGGCCAATGGTTCCCAGATCCCCGGTAATCACCTTGTCGTAATACTCCGGTGTCACATCAAAATCAATCAGGTTCTGCATCACCAGATCCGCAGCTGCCGGGGCCATGGCGGCCCCCATGTTCATGGAGTCCTTCACCCCCAGGTCCACAATCTTGCCGGTGGTAATGCCGGCAATCCGCACCTTGCCGCAGCCCCGCCCCAGCACCACCGCCCCGCAGCCGGTGACGGTCCAGGTGGCCGAGTAGGGGCGCTGGTTCCCGTAAGCCAGGGGGAAGCGGAACTGCTTTTCCGCAGAGGCAAAATGGCTGGAGGCCAGGGCCATGGTTTTCTCCGCATAGCCGCCGTCCACCGCCATGGCCGCCAGGCTCAGGGCCTCCCCCATGGTGGAGCAGGCACCGTAGAGGCCAAACAGCGGGATCTCCAGATTTTTCAGGCCAAAGGAGGTGGCAATCAACTGCCCCAGCAGATCCCCGGCAAAGAGATACCGGATGTCTCCGCTGGTGCAGCCGGCATTCTGCAAGGCCAGCTGCGCTGCCCGGGTTTGGAGGTAGCTCTCCGCCGCCTCCCAGTTGTCCTGACCGCACATGGGGTCTGCCTCCACCTCGTCAAACAGCGGGCCCAGCGGCCCCTGACCTTCCTTCTCCCCCACCACGGAACCGGCCCCCAGAATGTGAGGCGGGTTCTGAAAGCGGATGCTCGCTTTACCCTGCATCATGGCCATCTAGTCCTTTCCTTGATCTTGGCGTGCTTCCCACGCTCCTCTCTGGCTAGTATGGCCGTTTTATGCCGGTTCATACGCATTTTATTTTGACATTTCTTCCAGAAGATGCTACACTCTGTTAGGATATAAAAAATAACCGCATACTGTACGAGGAGGAATACCGATGGAAAAACCGTGTCTTGTGATTATGGCCGCCGGCATGGGAAGCCGCTACGGCGGCCTGAAGCAGATGGATCCCATGGATTCCCAGGGGCATATTCTGATGGATTTTTCCGTCTATGATGCCCGGGAAGCAGGATTTGAAAAGGTGGTTTTCATTATCAAGGAGGAATTTCAGGAAGCGTTCCGCCAGGGAATCGGCCGCCGTGTCTCCCGTACCATGGACACCGCCTACGTGTACCAGCGGCTGGAGGATCTGCCGGCGGGCTTTTCCGTACCGGAAGGCCGGGTGAAGCCCTGGGGTACCGCCCACGCACTGCTCAGCTGCCGCCTCCAGGTAAAAGGCCCCTTTGTGGCCATCAACGCCGACGATTACTACGGCAAACAGGCTTTCCGTGACCTGTACCGTTTCCTTACGGAGACGGAGGATGATACCCAGTACCACTTTGCCATGGGCGGATACCGGCTGGAGAACACTCTGACGGAAAACGGCTATGTCTCCCGGGGGGTGTGCTCCGCAGACAGCCAGGGGCTTCTCCGGGATATTACCGAGCGCACCCGCATTGCCTGGCGGGACGGCACGCCGGCCTACACGGAGGATGACGGCGCCACCTGGACTTCCCTGCCGGGGGATACGCCGGTATCCATGAACATGTGGGGCTTTTCCCGGAACTTTCTCCGGGAGGCGGAGGAGCGTTTTTCCGCTTTCCTGGAGCAGAACCTGCCCCGGAATCCGCTGAAATGCGAATACTATATTCCCACGGTGGTCCACGAGCTCCTGGATGAAGGCAAGGCCACGGTACAGGTGCTGAAAACGGCCGACAAATGGTACGGCGTCACCTACCAGGAGGATAAGCCCCAGGTGGTCCAGGCCATTGCGGATATGAAAGCCCGGGGGCTTTACCCGGAGGAATTCTAATAATCAGAAAGGAACCAAACATTCTATGATTCAAGCCAGCAATGTGACTCTGCGCTTTGGGAAAACCGCATTGTTTGAAGATGTCAACGTAAAATTTGTGCCGGGCCACTGCTACGGCCTCATTGGTGCCAACGGCGCCGGAAAATCCACCTTTCTCCGGATTCTCACCGGAGAGCTGGAGCCCACCAAGGGCGAGGTGATCATCTCCCCCGGGGAGCGCCTCTCCTTCCTGAAGCAGGATCACTTCCAGTACGAGGATCAGGTGGTCCTGGACGTGGTCATGCTGGGCAACCCGCGCCTGGTGGAGATTATGAAGGAGAAGGAAGCCCTCTACGCCAAGGAGGACTTTACAGACGAGGACGGCATCCGCGCCAGTGAGCTGGAGGCAGAATTTGCCAATATGAACGGCTGGGAGGCGGAGTCGGACGCGGCCATCCTCTTAAATGGCCTTGGAGTAGAGACGGATCTCCACTCCAAGCTGATGCGGGAGCTGACCGGCTCCGACCGTGTGAAGGTGCTGCTGGCCCAGGCCCTGTTCGGCAACCCGGACATCCTGCTTTTGGATGAGCCCACCAACCACCTGGACCTGGCCGCCATCGCCTGGCTGGAGGAGTTCCTCATCAACTTTGAGAACACGGTGATTGTGGTCTCCCACGACCGCTACTTCCTGAACAAGGTCTGCACCCAGATTGCGGACATCGACTACGGCAAGATCCAGCTGTACGCCGGCAACTATGATTTCTGGTACGAGTCCAGCCAGCTGATGATCCGCCAGATGAAGGAAGCCAATAAAAAGAAAGAGGAAAAGATCAAGGAGCTGCAGGAATTCATCCAACGGTTCTCCGCCAACGCCTCCAAATCCCGCCAGGCCACATCCCGGAAGCGGGCACTGGAGAAAATTGAGCTGGATGAGATCCGCCCCTCCAGCCGGAAATACCCCTACATTGACTTCCGGCCGGACCGGACCATCGGCAACGAGGTGCTGGAGGTAAGCCACCTGTCCAAGACGGTGGACGGGGTCAAGGTGCTGGACGATGTGTCCTTTATCCTAGGTCATGACGATAAGGTAGCCCTGGTGGGCTCCGATGAGCTGGCCAAGACCACCCTGTTCCAGATTCTCATGGGCGAGCTGGAGCCGGATGAGGGCAGCTACAAATGGGGCGTCACCACCTCCCAGGCCTATTTCCCCAAGGACAGCACCCAGGAATTCCAGCAGGATCTGACCATCACCGAGTGGCTCACCGGCTACTCCCCGGTGAAGGACGTAACCTATGTCCGGGGCTTCCTGGGCCGTATGCTCTTTGCCGGCGAGGACGGGGTGAAAAAGATCAACGTGCTCTCCGGAGGCGAGCGGGTCCGGTGCATGCTGTCCAAGATGATGATCTCCGGGGCCAACGTACTGCTCTTTGACGAGCCCACCAACCACCTGGACATGGAGTCCATCACCGCCCTGAACAACGGCATGATCAAGTTCCCGGGGGTTATGATCTTCTCCTCCCGGGACCACCAGATTGTCCAGACCACGGCCAACCGGATCATGGAGCTGGTGAACGGCAAGCTGATCGACAAGATCACCACCTACGACGAGTATCTGGCAAACGACGAGATGGCCATGAAGCGCCAGGTATACACCGCCCAGAAAGAAGAGGGGGAGGACTGATCCCTACTCCTCTGCAGCAGGATCCTTAGGGCATGTTTTGTTTTACCAAGAATAGATTTCCTGCGCACTGAAACAAAAAGCGCCGTCAGATGGAAAGTTCCTCTGACAGCGCTTTTGCTTTTTCAACTATTCAGCAAATAATTTCACTTGCTGCACGCCAGGATTTCCTTTACAGGAAATCCCGAATCCGCTTGCTGCGCACCGGATTGCGCAGCTTCCGCAGAGCCTTGGCCTCAATCTGGCGGATCCGCTCCCGGGTCACGTTAAACTCTTTTCCCACTTCCTCCAGGGTCCTGGGATGGCCATCCTCCAGGCCGAAACGCAGGATCACCACCTGCTTCTCCCGGTCTTTCAGATCATCCAGAAGTACATCTATATGCTCCCGGAGCATCACCGATTCCACGTTGCCCTCCGGCGTCACCGCATTGCTGTCTGCCACAAAATCGCCCAGGTTGGAGTCGTCCTCCTCACCGATGGGCGTCTCCAGGGAAGCAGGCTCCCGGGCAATCTGCATGATCTCCATCACCTTTTCTTCGGACATATCCAGGGCGGCAGCCAGTTCACTGACCGAAGGCTCATAGCCCAGCTCCAGGGTCAACTTACGCTGCATTTTAGACATCTTGTTGATGGTCTCCACCATATGTACCGGCACCCGAATGGTGCGGGCCTGATCGGCCAACGCCCGGGTCACCGACTGGCGGATCCACCAGGTGGCATAGGTGCTCAGCTTATATCCCTTGGTATAGTCAAATTTCTCCACTCCCTTGATCAGTCCCAGGTTGCCCTCCTGTACCAGATCCAGGAAGCTCATGCCCCGGCCGGTGTACCGCTTGGCAATGCTGACCACCAGGCGCAGGTTGGCCTCAATCAGCCGCTCCTTGGCCTCCTGATCCCCCTCGGATTTCCGCTTGGCCAGCTCCAGCTCCTCCTCCGCCGTCAGAAGGGGCACCGTGCCGATCTCCTTCAGATACATCCGAACCGGATCCTCCGTGCCAATGCCATCCAGGAGGTCAATGGCGTCCAGATCAATATCCTCTTCCTCCTCACCGCTCATGACGAAATCATCGTCATCCTCCTCCAGGATGGTAGTTTCCATGGGAGTAGGGTCGTCCGTCATTACGCGAAGTACGTCTATATTCTGGCTTTCCAGGTAGTTGTAGATATTCTCCAGTTGTTCTTCAGACAGTGTCACGCCGGTGAAGAAATCATTAATATCATTGATGTCCAACGTGTTGTTTTTGGATTTCCCCAGCTCTACCAGCTTCTTCAATTTTTCCATGAAATTGTCTTTTTCCACTGTAAGCATCCTTTCTGAAAGCACCAAACAGCTCGGAGACACATCTTCCCCTAAAATGCGGGAAGATCTACCCCGGGCTTCACCTTGAACTTAGATTATACAGGATAACGCCAAAAATGTAAACACGCAAAGAGCAGTTTTCTCCTAAAATTTTTCTAAAATCACTCCGTTTTGACAATGGACAACGGTGTGTGCACCACATGAAGCTCCACATCCTGCCAGGAACCGGCAAATTCCCCATCTTTTACCCAGCGGATTTCTTCTTCTCCGTGGAACTGAATCCAACTGGTCTTAAAGTGGAGCACGGAAGAAGACCGGTCATCCTTGGCCAGAAGAGCCGCCATCAGCTCCGTCCACTCCCGCAGGGTCTCCGGTTCCCGGATCAGCGTCACCTCAAACTTTCCATCGTTCAGCTGAATATCCTCCCCCCAGAGTCCTTTGATGCCAGCCACACTCAGAGAATTGCTGACACCTCCAAAGAGGAAATTCCCCTCAATCTCACCGTCCTCCCAGGCCATCCGCATGGGATAGCGCTTCAGGTTCATCAGGCTGCGGGCGCCCTCCAGCAGATAGGCCTGATGTCCCAAAACCTTTTTCAGCTCCTGAGGAGTCTCATAGGAGACAGCGGTAAAAGCGCCAAAGCCAAACACATAGTTGAAATAGGCGCCATTGGCCTGGCCAATATCCACCGGGAACGGCTTGCCAGTCACTGCCACCTTGGCCGCTTTCACCAAATCCCCCGGCAGTCCCAGGGTGCGGGCAAAGTCGTTGGTGGTTCCTGCCGGAATATATCCCAGAGCCGGGCGTTTCTCCGGAGACAGGCGCATCAAGCCGCTGATCACCTCATTGAGGGTACCGTCCCCGCCGCTGCAGACCAGCAGAGGAAAGCTTCCGCCCCGTTTGCTGGCCACCTGGGTGGCCTCCCCGGCAGCCTGGGTCACATAGACTTCCACCCGGTAGCCGGCCCGGATAAAGCGGCTGAGAATATCCGAGACTTTTCCGCGGATTTTGGATTTGCCTGCAAAAGGATTGTAGATAAACAAAAGCTTTTTCATATCGACTCTCCCTCGTTCTCTTTCTTTGGATCCCAGTATGCCCGCAGGGCCGTGGGCAGCGGATAATGTTCCCGCAGCTCCTCCCAGGGTACAAACACCCATTCTCCGGCCAGTTCCCGGGCCAGCCGGATCCGGTACCCCGTCATCTCCCACTCCACATGGGAAAAAATGTGTTTGGCCTGGCCCAGCTCTTCCACTGTAAGCACCGCAGCGCCCTGGCCTTCCAGCCACTGCCGGATCTGTTCCTCCGTCCACCAGCCCTCCACGGCAGGAAATTCATAAAGGCCTGCCAAAAGCCCCTTGGAAGGCCGCCTGCGGATAGCCACACGGTGCCCCGCCTCCAGCCGGAGCACCGTCCGCTTCTCAACCCGCCGGGGCTTGGGAGGCGACTTCACTGGGAACTGCTCCACCGTTCCCTGCTTCCGCGCCTGGCAGAACTCCCTCCAAGGGCAGTCCCCGCACAGGGGGACACCTCCAGGGATACAGATCGTCTCCCCCAGTTCCATAATGCCCTGGTTAAAATCCCCCGGCGCCACCTCCGGCAGGATGGCCCGGATCTGCTCCTCTGCCTCCCGCTTGACCTGGGGACGCCGGATATCCGCACCATCCGCAAACAGCCGGGCCAGCACCCGCAGTACATTGCCGTCCACCGCAGGTACCGGCTGCCCCCAGGCAATGGAGGCAATGGCTCCAGCCGTGTAGTTCCCGATTCCCGGCAGCTTCCGCAGCCGCTCATAGTCCGCAGGCAGCTCCCCGCCATACTCCTCCACACAGGCCTGGGCCGCCTTCTGCAGGTTCCTGGCCCGGCTGTAATAGCCCAGCCCCTCCCAGAGCTTCAGCACTGTCTCCTCCGGGGCTGCCGCCAAGGCGGGAATATCCGGCAGAGCCTCCAGAAACCGCTGAAAGTATGGCTTTACCGCCTCAATACGGGTCTGCTGCAGCATAATCTCCGAAAGCCAGATCCGGTAGGGAGAGGGGTTCTCCCTCCAGGGAAGCGGCCGGGCATGCTCCCGGTACCAGTCCGCCAGCACCGGCGCGGCCTGCCGCAGGCACGCAATTTTATCCATTTTCTTCCATCCTTATTCCCCAAAATTCTCGCCCCATTATAGCATGTTTTTCCCATGGATGTCCATGTTTATTTCTCTGCCGGAGGCGCATGCTAAAACCAGGAGGTAAGTCAAATGAAAAACGATAACCGTATTGATACCAAGTACAACACCACGCCGGATACCCTGCAGGCAGCCAGCAGCACCGACTTTACCGGACTGATTCCCGCCGCGCCCATGAGCCGGGAGGAATACAGCGCCTACCTGGAGCTGTATCCATTCCTGCCTGCCTCCGGCAAAAAGGACGATCCCAACCCCTGATCCGGATCCCGCCCTTGTTTAAAGCCCCAGCTTCTAACCAGCGCTCCCGCTTCCCCCGCCGGAATCTTTTCTTTTTTTCAGGGCCAGGCACCAGCTGCCTGGCCTTTTCATACAGTATTGCAAAACGACCTGCGTAATGAGAGGAGAATCACCTTGAACTATTCCCCTGATTATTCCATGCGCCGGCGCAATCAGGACTGCGGCTGCCGGCGCCCCGGCGGACCCGGACCAGGACCCGGCGCGGGAAATCCCCCACGCCCTGGCCGCCCTTCCCGGCCGGTCCCCCCGCCCCGGCCCGGCAATCCGCCTCACCCGGGCAAGGAGCCGGATTCCTGCGGCTGCTCCAACCGCCGGGAGCCTCATCGGCCCGGGCGGCGCATTCGCCCCATGGCAGCCCCTGCCTCTGCCCAAACGGCTCCGGCCTCTGCCCCGGCTGCCCTGGCATCCACCAGCTCCTCCGGCAGCCCGGATGCCCGCCAGGTGGGCATGGCCTACGTCCCCTGGCAGACCTGGCAGTCCATCTATGAACCGTCCCAGGCACTGATGGTAGGCACAATTTTCCAGGAGCTGGATTACCCCTGGATGGTGGGAGGAGGCTGCGGAAGCACATGCAGATAAATCCGATTGCACAGAAAGTGTATGAGTATGGCTTTGTTTTAGATGACGCGATTCTGTTTCTGGACACCCACCCGGATGACCCGGAGGCCCTGGCCTACTACCGCAAAATGCGGGAAGCTTACCAGAAAGCGTATCAGGAATATGTGGCCAACATTGGCCCGCTGATGATCACCGACGTGGACCCGGAAAAGGGCTGGTCCTGGCTGGATGACCCCTGGCCCTGGGAAGGAGGGATGTGCTGATGTGGAGATATGAGAAACGACTGCAATATCCGGTAAACATCTCGCAGCCCAACCCGAAGATTGCCCAGTTCATTATGAGCCAGTACGGAGGGCCCGACGGCGAGATGGGCGCTTCCATGCGCTATCTCTCCCAGCGGTACGCCATGCCCTTTAAGATGGCCCGCGCTTCGCTCACAGACATCGGTATATCTGTATCAAAATAGCGCATCAAAATAACCATGTAGACAAGCGCATCACAAGACATAAAAAAGCGGCATTCCCTACCTTCTGTAGAGACCGCCGCCTTCTGTATTTAAGAGGAATCCCCGGGCCTTCTGTTTCCCCAAAGTACCGTCCTTCTGCTTTGTGGGTCTGCCGCCGGTATCCACCAGGGGCCACTTCGGTGCCCGTTTTTTCCTTGATTACAATGAATTGGTTTCAGCGTTCCGAAGGATGCCCGGAGCGGCGGTCCCTAACAGGGCGTTGGGCCGTCCGGGCAAGCGTCAAAACAGGAACACCCCCAACCGAAGTCAGGGGTGCAAGATTCTTTCTATATTATTTGCGCTTCTTCAGCTTCAGAACCAGGGCAGAGCCGCCACCCAGCGCACTACCTGCAAAGCCGATTAGATAGGCCAGGCTGGTGGGATCACCGGTCTGGGGAATGTCCACCTGCTCCTCCTCGCTGGATTCCTCTGTGCTGGTCTCTCCGGTTGTCTCGCCGGTGGTCTCGCTTTCGGTGGCTTCCGTGGTCTCAGGAGCGGTGGCCTCTGCCTCTGTGCTCTCTGCCGGTGTGATTTCCTCCGTAGGCTGGCTCTCCGGTGCCTCAGTGGTAGGTTCCGTGGGCTCGGTGGGTTCCGTTGCCGGGTCGGTCGCCGGTTCCGTCACCGGTTCAGTGGACTCTGTAGGTTCCGTTTCCGGTTCAGTAGGCTCCTCAGTAGGGTCCGTTGCCGGGTCCGTAGGCTCCCCGGTGGCTACCGGTTCCCAATGACCTTCTTCGGGGCTGACTAAGACCTGCTCTGTAACAGCCGGTACATCCACCACCCACTTATCTTCGTAGACAGCTTCCTTATCCACAACATACTCGTTATGGGTGACAGCAGGCTTATCAACTACCCAAACCTGTTCATAGACAGCAGGCTCATCAACGACCCAGCGGTCATCATAGGTGGCTTCCTTATCGACAACCCAAACCTGTTCTGTAATGGGTTTTTCTCCAACTTTGTGATTAACAGTTCCGGATCTGTATGATATACTATAGCCAGTTTCAGGATGGAGGGAGGCATGATAGTTAATGTTATCTACACGGTCACCACCAGCAGGCCCGCTACCAGCGGTTGCATCGTAAATAACCCCCTCGCATTCGTTACAGATCAGAACAGCATGCTCCTCGTAGATAGGCTCATACCCAACTACCTGGTACTCGAAATGACCCTCCTCAGGAGTGATCTCGATATTCTCCCAATGACCCTTCTCAGGAGAAACCTCTTTCTTCTCAAAATGACCTTCCTCGGGCTCATCCACTACAACTTCCCAATGACCCTCCTCAGGAGACACCAGAACACGCTCATAATGCCCCTGCTCAGGCTCCACAATCACGGTCTTGTATTCCGCCGGTTTGTCAACCACCCATACATACCCCGGGCGCTCCTCTGTGCTTCCAGCTTCTAATTCTGACACGTCTTCACTCGCAAAAACAGCGCTCACGTTCCCCGCCGCCAACGCCATCGCCGCCAGCATGGCGACTACCCATTTTCTTTTCACTATTTGAGCCTTCCTTTCCCTTCATTTTGTATCTGACAGGCTTCTGAGGTGATGCCATCAGATATAATATATCTTGATTTAAGATATTCCAGCCCAAGTATATCTTTATTCAAGATATTTGTCAAGCCGAAAATTTTTTTGTGTTAGAATCACCTCTGAGGTGATGCCATTTGTTTTACACTGAAAGAATGAAGGATTTGCGGCTTGACCGCAATCTAACGCAAAAGCAACTTGCGGAAGTTCTGGGAATCGCTCAAAACACTTACTCGCAGTATGAAACCGGTGTAAATGGGCTTCCTGTTGAAATGTTGATAGCACTGTGTAAATTTTATGATGTGTCGGCGGACTATTTATTAGGCCTTTCCGATAAAAAGGAACCTAGTAAATAAAATACATCCTCGTTTATTTTATCAACTAACCGATATACGTAGTTTATTCCGGCGTCGGAACACTTTCTCCAGCAGGATCCTTTCTCAACATTTTCTGCACGTGATATTTTTTTATGGAACAAATAAAAAAGTAGAGCCCCGCCAAAACAGCAGGGCTCTGAATTTTTTCAGGGATTCATTAGTTCAAAAATTTTTTTTATAATCGTTCTTGTTTCCTCGATATCCTCTTCTGTTTGTTCTAGTTTTTTGTCGCAGTATTTAAGTAATCCACAAAGCTCATCAAGGCTATCTTCATCAAGCCCCGTTGGCTCCTTCCCTGTTCTTAAGAAAGAAAGTGAAACCCCAAAATAGTTCCGGTACGCTTTCAAAAGAAAATCCGAAGCGTTAACTTCTCCCGTTTCGACTTTGCAGATGAGAGTGTTTGAAACATCAAGTTTTTTTGCCAAGTCTTTTTGAGTCAACCCCTTTTTCGTGCGAAGATTCTTTAGCCGGTCTGCGATTTCTTTTTTCTGGTCCATTTTTACCTCCGAAAACTTTTTTTCGGTGATAAAGAATGGTTTTTACCTTTGCCGGACAGATTGAGTTGTTTTCAGGGGAGGCCAAAACCCGGCAAGAACTACCCTTTGGGGGACATTTTGGAAACGATAGCGGTAAAAAGGCTTCTTTACTATATATTCCTCGCAAAAATGGAAAGTTTCTCCTGTTGATGAAGGAACCAACAGAATCAGCATTCCCAGCAAAAACTCCCTTTCAATGTATATTCTTGCTCAAAATAGATAGATACGGCCAGTGCAAAACAAATCGGAAAATTGAAAAAGTTAAAATCCTAATTTCTTGCTATTCAACTTCATTTATCGTAGAATTTAGGCATGATCACCGGTGAACAAAAGAACGAGGAAGGAGGAGCAAGAAATACGATGGTCTCCCGATCCTAGGCATGGGAGCCAGCAAAACCTTAAATTTGAATTTACAACCAACTACATTTAAGGAGGATATATGTCTACCATTTTGAGGGGAATCCCATTAAAAACGATAGAGTCCGAGCTACGGTTCGTTTGCCATGATTGGCATTCCCGCTTCCAATATGTGGATAACCGGCGGACAGATACGATCCTGGGGGAGGTCTACGATGTGACCAATATCGAATCGTACAACAGGTATCACGTTTTTGTTCCGGACCTTCCGCCGGTTATGGATATGGAGGAATTTGAGCAGATGCAGGAAAACGGGCAAAAGCTGTTCTTGGAATTTCAGGACGCAACCGTGACCCCTTACTACAATGAACGTTCTCGTTCGATCGAGGATAGCATCCGAGCAAAAGGCGTCCGTATTGTCAAGGAATTTTAACTATTCGGGCGGCGCCGGTTTCGCCCCGCCGCCCTTACATTTTCAGATAGGAGGTATTCGGTATGAATTTTTGGGACGCCGTGCTATGGATTATTTTAACCCCGCTAGTCCTGCTAGGGATTCTGTTTGTGGGTATGATCGTCATTCACCCGGACCAGGTCCGAACTTTAATCCGGGAACTGGGTATCGGGGGCAAGGAGTTGATTACTTGGGCGAAGCAGAAACTTCCTAAAATAAAGAAGCTCTTTGCATCAGCGGCCCGGTTCTGCTACACAGAGTTGACCGGCAAGCCACTGCCGGACGAAATCCTGGACTTGACCTTGACCTTCACATCGGTGGAGTTGAAAGCCCTTCGGAACCGGCTCGAGGCGGTCTATCTGCTTCCAATATTGGAAGGCGCTCTCGTCGACGAACAAGGTATTTACCGCATCGTTTTCAAGGCCGCCGGTCTCCAACCAGCCTACCGAAACATTACACGGGAGGACCTCTGTAAGATCACCCGACACATTTCGGAAGGCTTCTACATGGAGTTCCGAGGCCGCCTGCCCTCCATTTACCTGCTGGCCGTGACCCCGGAACTGGTCCATATCGCCACCCCGCTATCAGAAAGAAGTAGGCGGGTTCTGGAGGACAAGCTGGCAAAAGAGGTTCCTCCACAGACAGTTCCGTCGATTCCGGCCCCCCTGGAGGAGGAAATCCCTCTCTTCCCAGATGAGGGGGAAAATGAAGGAAGCGTCAGATGATCTTGGGCTACCGGCGGGAGGATTACTACGATTTTGGGATAAGAAATCCCGTGAAGGTCATCCTGGCAAAAAAGACGCCGAACATCCTTGCGGCAGGAAAAAGCGGCTCCGGCAAGAGCCAGACCATGCAGTGGTATGCTTGGCAAGTGGTCTGGAATAAGGAAAGTTTGGTTTATCTGGCGGATTACAAGGCCGGGGAGGAATACGAACCTTTTGACGGTTCTCCTTCCTACGCCTCCGGCGTGGAAGCGGTCCAAATAATTGAGGATTTCTATGACTTCTTCACAGAAGTCCGGAATCGGCGCATCCGTCTGGCACAACATTACACCCTGCTGGTGGAGGAATGGTTCGGCTTGCTGACCTACTTGGAAGGGTTGGACAAAAAACGGAAAGCCTCCCTGATGGCCAAGGTGGCGGAAATCCTGGCAGTGGGCCGGGGCCTGAACTTCGGCATTTGGCTTTGTGTACAGAGAGCGGACGCTTCCTTATTTAGTGGCGGCTCCCGGGAGCAGTTCCAGTGCGTTCTATCCTTCGGCCGGTGTAGTCGAGAGCAGTTCTCCATGCTGGGCTTTGCCGGGGAGATGGAGGAAAACCCTACCGGTTCCTATGGAGCCGGGCAGGCGCTGGCTCTGATTGACGGCCAGGCGGATGTTCAGGAAATCCTGGTGCCCTGGATTACCAACCGGGAGGCCATGTGCCGGGAAATCCGTACTCGTTTGGACCGTCAGCCGGACCTCCGGGCGCTGACCCGGGCGATTGCCGAAGGCAAGGGGCCGGGGCTGTGACCGAGGGGGCCGGGAGGGGATGCGGCAAGTATTACCGCATCCCCGAACACCCACCCCCTCTCACACCCCAAAACCCACGGAAAGACGTGCTTTCTTCCCCCTCAAACCCCGTTCGGTGCCTCTTACACACTCGAAACAGCCACCCTTATTCCCGGCTGATTCCGGGGCAACCAGGGGAGAAAGCAACAAATTCAATGATACACGAATAACAGATTAAATCCGAAAGGAGTTTACTGACAAATGGAAGAAATAAATATTGTAACAGAAGAAGCGATAGAGACCCCAGCGGAGGGGACAACGGTTCCGGTATCGGAACCGGTTACTCAAGAGTCCGCCGATACAGACAGAGCGGAAGTCAGCGTTTTGCTTCCTCCCGCCTGTAAGACAGTCGAGGTGTTATCTACCGGTATGGATACGGGATGCCTTTTTCAGCAGTGTTGTGCCGCTATTGACACCTGTGTCCAAAACATTGAGCAAAACTATCTCCAGATTGCCCGGAATCTTCACTTCCTTCAGAAGACGAAGCTCTACCGGCAGGAAGGCTGTTCCAACATCTATGAGTTGGCCTTAAAGCGTTGGAACCTCTCCAAGACCACTTGCTCCAATCTATTGGGGATTTGCAGGCGGTTTTGTAAACAGAATCCGGATACCGGCATGTACTAGGGGCTTCTTCCGGAATACGAGGACTTTTCGATCTCCGCACTCCGGGAAATGCTTCCCATGGCGGATGAGCAGATTCAAGAGCTTACGCCGGACATGACTGTTCAGGAAATCCGGCGCAGAAAAAAGTCTCATTCGGCCCACCGGCAAAGCCTGGATACCCATGCGGACAGCACCGCCAGCACCCCGGAGAAACCAGAATCTCCCACAGAAACGGATGAGAAACCGGCGTCTCCCGCAAAGGCGGACAAGAAACCGGTGAAAGCGGGTAAACAAGGGAAAGTGAAACTTCTGAAAGCGGCCTGCTGGGAGGATTTGAACGGAGGACTTTCAAGCCTCCAAGCCAAAATCCAGACTTTTGAGGAAGGCCACCCGGAAGCTAAATATCAACTGGAAGTCCAACTAACCTACAGCGAGGAGGAATAAAAAATGTGTATTATCAATCAGAAAAATACGATTACGAAAGAACCCCTAGCAGTTGCGGATACAACTTTGGAAGAAATGCGTCAGGAACACAGGGCAGAACAGGCCCTCTCCACCGCTCCCCTGGCTACCAACGTCCAGCGGCACGCCTACCAGCTGACAATCAATAACCCGCTGACCTATGGCCTGGACCACCCGGCGATCAAAAAGATACTGGTGGAGAACTTTCCCACCCTCCGGTATTTTTGCATGGGGGATGAGGTCGGAGAGGAAGGGACCCCGCATACACATGTGTACATCAATTTTTCCTCCCGTGTCCGGTTCAGTACAATCAAGCGACACTTTGAGAAGGCCCACATCGAGGCCGCTCATGGCCCTGTCCAGTCCAATATGGATTACGTCCGGAAATCCGGCAAGTGGGCCAATACGAGCAAGGCGGAGACCCGTGTGGAGGGCACCTTTGAGGAATGGGGAAAGCCCCCGGTCCAGAAGGGAAAGAGGATAGACATGGAAGAACTGTATGAATTGGTGGAAGCCGGATACACCAATGCGGAGATTCTGGCGATCAATAACGACTATATCCTGAATATAGACAAGATTGACAAGCTCCGGACCATGCTCTTGACGGAGAAATTCAAGGGCCAGCGCCGTCTAAACCTCAAGGTGATCTATGTATATGGCAAAACCGGCGCCGGTAAGACACGGGACATTCTGAACCGGCATGGGGACGCAAACGTCTACCGGGTGACAGATTATAACCACCCCTTTGACGGGTACGCCTGCCAGGAAGTGCTTGTGTTTGACGAGTTCCGGAGCGGCCTTCGCATCTCGGATATGTTGAACTATTGCGATGTCTATCCGCTGGAACTTCCGGCACGGTACGCAAACCGGTACGCCTGCTATACTCTCGTGTACATCGTCTCCAACTGGAAGCTGGAGGAACAGTACCCGGAAGTACAGCAGACCAGCCCGGAGACCTGGAAAGCCTTCCTCCGCCGGATTAGCGAGGTGCAGGTTTACGGCTCTGACGGCTCCGTCAAGGTCTATGACTCGGTGGAAGCGTACCTGCACCGGGGAGAGGAATTTCACCCGGTCAGCGAGGAAGACCGGTGCCCCTTCCTGGAGCAAATGGAGCTTCCCTTCACGGACCCGGAGGCCAGCCATGGAAACGAGTGAGGAAAGACGCCAGGCAGAGGAGGACCTGGAAAGGCAGTTTGCGGAGATCGCCGGCCTGGTACAATGCTATGACTATCTCCCCTACACGCCTTTCCGGATTAAGCGGATACTGGCGGAACTTGGATGCCGGATGGAGAACATCTACCAGGGATATAAGGCCAACCGGCGGCCCGGCTACTGTGAACTGTACCGGATTATCCGGAATACGGATGGCCAGATCATTCACCCCTGTATAAATCTTCACACGTTGCGGAGGTTCTTTGCCCGCCAGGGCTACCATCTGACGGACCAAAAGAGCCTCGCCGGTGCCCCTGCCAACCGGTCCAAGCAGAACCCAAAAGCGGCGGCCTTCCCGGAATCCGTCCGCCATTTATGCGAGGGGAAGAAAAATCTGTGACGACGGTGAAGCAATCTTTCTTGTGAGGCATATATTGAATGGATAAGAAAATGGGGGTATGACTGTGCGGGATCAATCTATGAACCAGGACGGAAAACCAAAATCCCCTTCACTGACAGAGGAGGATTTGGCCTCCTTCCGCCAGGTCTTGAAACGTGGAATTTACAAAGAATTACATAGGCGCTCCCTTCTCACAGATGAGCAACTAGATTCTTTGATTTCCCAAAAATAATTCATTTTTAGTTGCGCATCATAAGATGGTTTGATATAATTAAATTGTCTTGTGATGCGCTATTTCCATTTATGGAGGTAGCACAATGATAGGAACTGTTTTACGTGTGGCGGCATACGCCAGAGTCTCCACGGATAAAGACGATCAGGCAAATTCCTTAATCAGCCAACGCACTTATTTTGCGGATTATATTCGCCACCATGAAAGTTGGAAGTTAAGTGAAGTTTACTATGATGAGGGAATCAGCGGAACGCAGACCAAAAAGCGTGCCGGTTTCAACCGTATGGTTCGGGACGCTCTGAATGGGGAATTGGATTTAATTGTCACCAAAGAGGTCTCCCGTTTCGCCCGGAATACCGTGGATACGCTCTCCTATACCCGCCAACTCAAGGACCACGGGGTCGGTGTGATTTTTACCATCGACAATATTGACACCCGGGAGGCAGACGGAGAACTCCGCCTGACGATTATGGCCAGTATTGCCCAGGAAGAATCACGAAAGACTTCTGAGCGGGTCAAGTGGGGCCAGAAGAGACGCATGGAGCAGGGGGTGGTATTTGGCCGGGACCTTCTGGGATACACCGTTCAAAACGGAGTCCTGACGATCAATCCGGAAGAAGTGCCCGTTGTGAAAGCAATTTTCCACAAATACACCAACGAGGGAAAAGGAACCTGGACCATCGCCAGAGAATTGTTACTGGAGGGAATGCGTCCCAAGCGGATTGCGCTGTGGAGCAACACGGTCATTCTTCGGGTTCTGCGGAATGAAAAGTATGTAGGGGACTTGCTTCAAAAAAAGACGATCACGCCCAACTATCTGACCCATGCCAAGAAATACAATCACGGAGAGGAGGAAATGGTTTATTTGCAAAATCACCACGAACCGATTATAGACCGGGAGTTATGGGACCGCACCCAGGAAGAACTGATGCGCCGTTCCCCCTCCCCGGAACAGAGATCAAAACACAGCAACCGCTATTGGTGTAGCGGAAAAATCCACTGTGCCGAATGCGGAGGCCGTTTTGTAAGCCGGACCAAGCATTATAAAAGCGGGCATGTATACAAAGGGTGGAGATGCTTTGCGGCGGCTACCCACGGGGTACGAAAGCAGGACGCCGACGGAAAGGAAATCGGATGCAACAGCAATTCCATCAGCGAGCGTTCTCTGCAAACCTGTATGGGCTATTGCATTTCTCTGGTGCAGTCCGAGCGGGACAGCTTGAAGAAGGAAATTTTGAGGGAAATCGCCAATCAGAAGAAAATTTCCCGGAAAAAAGAGAACCCTCAAAAAATTCAGAAAAAGATAGAGGCTATCGAGGCCAAAAAGCGGAAAGCCATTGATCTCATGCTGGATGGCCTGATCTCCGAGGAGGACTTGAAAAAGCAAACAGCCTGGTACAATGAAGAATTGGACCGGCTCCAACAGCAAATGGACCGTGCGTTACAGGCGAACAAAGATAACGCCAATCAGGTCAGCGAAATGGAGCAGTACGTCCAGGCGCTGGATGAGATCATGGACAAGGACAGCCAGAGCGAAATGGTTTACAAGGAAGTTCTGGATCACATAGACATCCATAGAGGCGGCATCCTGGACATTTATCTCAAAAACATTCCCATTGGAATCCGCCTAAAGATCAAGGCATCCGGAAAAGGCGATTTCTTCAAGACAGAAATATTGGAAACTTCTTTTTTGTAAAAAGTCAAATGCGCAATTTCGGCACAGACATGGCCACGTCTGTATCGAAAAAGCACACTGAAAAACTCATGTGCGCAATTTCGATACCGATACAGGCACCGAGGAATTGGGGCACATGGAGATTGTAGCTGCCATTGTCCGTCAGCTGACCCGCAACCTCTCCGTAGAGGAGATTGAGGCCTCCGGCTTCGGCCCCTACTACATTGACCACACCACCGGTATCTGGCCCCAGGCAGCAGGCGGTGTCCCCTTCAACGCCTGCGAATTCCAGAGCAAAGGGGACGCCATTACCGATCTGTTTGAAGATTTGGCTGCGGAACAGAAAGCCAGGAGCACCTACGACAATATCCTGCGCACCCTCCACGACCCGGAAGTCTGTGATCCCATCCGCTTCCTCCGGGAGCGGGAAATCGTTCACTTCCAGCGGTTCGGGGAAACCCTCCGGAACGCCATCGACGAGATGAACAGCAAGAACTTTTACGCCTTTAACCCGGGATTTGACACGGCGATGTGGAAGCAAGCCAAGGAAAACCGGTAGGCCACTGCCCTGCGGAATCACCGCAGGGCAGTTTTTGCGGTGTGCCCGGCGAGCACCATCAGGCGAAGATTCCGAACTTGCCATTGGGAAAATGTTATGCCATTTTATAAAAACGTGAAAAAGGAGGGAATTGTATTGTGGCAAGCAGCATAAAAAGTCTGGCTAAATACCGATACGAAAGATCCTCTGAAGAATTAGAAAACGCTAAGGCTATGCTGGAATACGGAAAGTATAAGCTGGCGATTTTTCCAAAGAAGCATCCAAAATCATCCGAACTTCCTCCGAAATGCGGGAACATGCCGATTATGAGGACTTTTTTGTGGCCTCCCGCCAGGACGCGGAAGAGCAGGTGCAAAAAGCAGAAATCTTCCATCAATTTGTTTTCAACTATCTCGGTGGGAAAGGTATACTATAGCAGATCAACAAAAATCGCAAAAGAGGACATCTATCCGTTAGTGGAATCCCTGCTGTAATCTTGACAAACCGGCAGCCAAGGCGTTCGGATAGTTGGCAAACGATAGCCGCCTCCCCCCACCCCGCCCGGAACCGGGCGGGGTGTTTTTCACCGGGAGAGATACCGGTACAGGAAGAAAATCATCTCGCCCGGCGTCGGCTTCTCCCGGATGCGCCGGCCGGCAATGCCCTCCAGGACCTTCCGGTCCCCGTATTCCCAGCAGTCGTCCACAGCCCGGGAGATGCTCCTGGCCACGCTGCGGGGCGTCTGGCAGAGGCTGGCGGCAATGCGGGGGTACAGCGTAACCGTAAGGTTCCGGGCAGGGAAGGCTCCATCCTCCAGGCAATACTGGACAGCGGTCGCCAGCTGCTTGTAGCCGGTGAGGGTGGGATGGCCGGAAAGCTTGTAAACCGTGGTATCAATCGTCTTTTTATCCATACTTTCAATCTCCTTTCCTGCCGTGCTTTTTACGGCATTCCGAATGTATCCTTGTAGTAATAATATCCTACCACATTTTTCGGAAGAATGAAGCATGATTCAAGCATACATGACAGAACGTTAACAAAAGGAGCCGCAAAGAAGGAGCTCAGCAAAAATACCCCTGAACGTGCGAAGACCCTGCGGAAATCCGCAGGGCCTTCATCCTTTGGGAGGATATGGAAAGAGTAGCTCTCTTCCAATAAGCGTCCTTGTGGCCAGCGCTTTCCGAAAAAGCCCGGCCTCCTTTTTGGAACAGGAAAAGGAATGCAAAAACGCTTATGTAATAGTTTAAACAAATCTTCCCATTCTGTCAAGCGGTGTCTTTTCCCACCTTCTTTTTCTCCAGATTCTTCTATATTCTCCCACTTTTCATCGATTTCCCCTGGTTTTCAAGTCCATTGCTGTATCTTTGTGGATATATTTTGGTTTTTTCCCCCACCCGCTTTTCGCTTGCCTCTTTTAAAAAAGTATTTAAGAAATCTCTCCGGACACTATTTTTTTCTTGACTTTTGGGTTTCCCCCATGCTATACTGGGGCCGAAAACAGAAACGGCTTTCATTACTGACGGATTGATGTGGACAAAACCACAGGGGAATGAAAAGCCGGTCATCCGCCGACCGTCTGGGCAGCATCGCAGCATGGGATGCTGTCCTTTTTGTTTACCCAAAAAGGGCAGCCCCTGCCGGATGTTCACACAACAAGAGGAGAAACCGATATGACCATGAAACAGTGGGAAACCTTCCAACCCGGCAGATGGCAGGAGGCCATTGACGTCCGCGACTTCATCCAGAAAAACTACCACCCCTACCTGGGGGACGAGAGCTTCCTGGCCTCTGCCACGGAGAGGACGGAAAAGCTGCTCCACAAGCTGGAGAACCTGCTGGCCCTGGAGCGTGAGTTCGGCGGCGTCCTGGACATTGACACCAACACCGTCACCTCCCTGCTCAACTACAAGCCCGGCTACCTGGACAAGGAGAATGAGAAGATTGTGGGGCTCCAGACGGACCGGCCTCTGAAGCGGGGCGTCAACCCCTTTGGCGGCCTGCGGATGACCCGGGATGCCTGCCGTGCCTACGGCTATGAGCTTTCCCAGAAGGTGGAGGATGAATTCCAGTACCGGACCACCCACAACGACGGCGTCTTCCGGGTCTACAGCCAGGAGACCAAGGCGGCCCGCCACTGCGGGCTGATCACCGGGCTTCCGGACGCCTACGGCCGGGGCCGGATCATCGGCGACTACCGGCGGGTGGCCCTCTACGGCATTGACCGGCTCATTGCGGAGAAGGAAAAGGATAAGGCACGGCTGAGCCGGGAGGCCATGGACGTGGACCATATCCGGCAGCAGGAGGAGCTGTTCCAGCAGATCAACTTTCTGGGCAAGCTCCGGGATATGGCCGCCCTCTACGGCTTTGACATCACCCAGCCCGCCGCCACAGCCCAGGAAGCCATCCAGTGGCTGTACTTCGGCTATCTGGGCGCCATCAAGGAGCAGAACGGCGCGGCCATGAGCCTGGGACGGGTCTCCACCTTCCTGGACATCTACCTGGAGCGGGATCTGGCCGCCGGACGCCTCACCGAGGCGGAGGCACAGGAGCTGATGGACGACTTTGTCATGAAGCTGCGGATGGCCCGGCACCTGCGCACCCCCGAGTACAACGAGCTCTT